>NZ_CP009552.1:620271-930407 GCF_000789255.1 Geoglobus acetivorans | reverse complement strand
GATCTTGGAATTAGAGTGAAGTTACCCGTTACGGAGAGGATTAGCCGGGAGGTGTTATCACTCCCAATGTTTACGCATCTCACCTACTATGAGATCAAAAACATAGCAAAGGTGATGAGAGATGCGTCCGACAGTTAGTATTATAATGCCTTCTTATAATCACGGAAGGTTCATCCATGAAGCTATCAAAAGTGTTTTGAACCAAACCTTTGATGATTTAGAATTAATAATAATAGATGATGGCTCAACCGATAATTCTAGAGATATTATCCAAAGATTTGCAGAACTTGATTCAAGAGTGATCCCCCTATTTCATGAAAAAAATATGGGTATAGCTAGGACTGTTAATGATGGACTGGATGCTGCTAAGGGGGAATTTGTAGCATTTACACAGTCGGATGATGTCTGGATATCAAATAAATTAGAAACTCAACTAGAAATCTTGGCTCGTGATGAAGATTTGGTGGTATGGAGCGAAGGTGAGATTGTAGATGCTGAGGGCAATTCTACTGGCCAAACCTTTACTGAGATGCATAACGCAACAAATCGAAAAAAGAGCGGATATATATTCTATGAATTATTAAAAGGAAATTTTGTATATGGTTCTAGTAGAATACTAAAAAGAAAAAATATAGGTAAACTTAGATTTGATGAAAGCTTGAGATATCTGAATGATTACAAGTTTGAAGTTGAACTTGCGTTTAGGTATGACTACTATTTTATTAAGCGTCCTCTTGCCAAATACAGAATACATGGGAAAAATACTATACTTGCCGATAAACCCGGATGGCTCTTGGATACTATACGTGTCAATAGGTATTTTCTAGACCATTATGGGAGCAGAATATCCAGGGAACTAAGAACATTGCTGTATTATAAAATTGCTGCTGCTTATGGCCAATTAGGAAATAAAAAAGTTGCTACTCAATATTTATACAAAATCTTTTCGACATGTCCTGCATCTCCCTATTGGAGTATGTTGTTAGTAATACTATGTACTAAAGAGGATAGTGTTATAAGACAGGTCTTCAGAAGGCTATATAAAATGGTTAGTAAATGGGGGTGGTAACATGGTACGTGTAATCGTAATAGGTCTCGATGGTGCAACATGGGATCTAATTAAACCTTGGGCGGATAAGGGAGAGCTACCAACGTTTAAGAAGCTCATGG
This sequence comes from Geoglobus acetivorans, assembly GCF_000789255.1. Taxonomy (NCBI): domain Archaea; kingdom Methanobacteriati; phylum Methanobacteriota; class Archaeoglobi; order Archaeoglobales; family Archaeoglobaceae; genus Geoglobus; species Geoglobus acetivorans. Next base: position 929,237 of record NZ_CP009552.1, on the reverse strand, counting down.
AAAACGGGAGCTGGGGACACTTAGAATCCACAATCCCCCCTGTAACATGTCCCGCTTGGGTTTCTATGTTAACTGGGAAAAATCCTGGAAAACTTGGAATCTATTACTTCAGGCAACCTGATTGGGATTCACTAACAATGCGATTTGTTAATATAAAATGGGATGAATATAATCCTCTATGGAAGATTCTTAATTCAGAAGGTTATGCAACTACTATTGTAAATGTTCCAACTGTGACTCCTGATCCAACTGGGTATTTGGGAGCATATGTTCAGTGTCCAATAATGGGTTCTGAAAATGTGGATCAGTTTGCTTATCCTGAATATGTACGTCATCTTTTAAAAGAATTAGATTATGAACGACTAGTTAATGGTAATCCTCATACGCTTGGATGGGATGAATATTTGAATGAAGTGTATACTCTTGTTAACAAGAAGATTAAACTTGCTTCCAAACTGTTCAAAAAGGGAGGGTGGGAGTTATTTTTCTTTACGATTTTTTATACAGATCAAGTTATGCACTTTTTCTGGCATTATATGGATAAAAATCATCCACGTCACATTCCCGATGATAAATATAAAGATGCCATTCTAAATTTCTTTAAATTTATTGATACTAGCATAGAAGAGTTTTTGTATGGGCTAAGAGAAGATGATATTTTGTTTTTAGTGTCTGATCATGGGCATGGTCCGATGCATTGGGAAATTAATTATAATGTATATTTCAACAATAAAGGCTATTTAAAATTCAAGAATAAATATAGAAGGTTATTTAAACTGAACTTCTACAAAGCGCTTGCTAAGCTGTATCGTTCTCCTATGGGCAAGTTAGTCGATAAAATTGGGATACTTAACAAGCTAAAAGAAACTAAAAGGAGAGAAATAGACACTAGTATCCATGCTATCGACTTTATTGATTGGGATAATACACTAGCGTATAATCCTGCAGCAGGTACTATTTTTATCAATCTGAAAGGACGAGAAAAATATGGGGTTGTTAGTATTGATGAATATCATACTGTACGGAGTGAAATAATTAATTTACTTAAGGAGCTAAAAGATCCAAGAACTAATGTGAATATAGTAAGCACCATATGGGTCAAGGAGGATGTGTATTCTGGGAAATACTTTGATATTATGCCGGATATTCTAATAGAACCAGTTGGTGAAACTTTTTATGGAAGTTATGGTTTAGACTCTGCTAAACCATTTAAACTTTTATCTGATCCAACCCCTTTAACTTATTCTACTCACACAAGAAGGGGCATCTTCCTCGCCTATGGCCCGGGAATCAAAAAAGGCCACAAAATAGAAAATGCAAAAATCTATGACATCGCCCCAACAATCCTCCACATCTTCGGCTTACCAATTCCGAACGACATGGACGGAAGGGTATTAATGGAGATATTTGAAGAAGACTCAGAATTTGCAAAGAGAAGACCAAAATACGTTGATCCCGGCTACCGCGAGAAAAAACAGGAAGACGAAAACCTCAAAAAAGCCATCAGAAACCTGAAGCTTAAAGGCAAGCTCTAACATCCTGAAACGTGTTCAGGTGGAGTACATTATTGACTTGCCTGAACATCTGCGAGTAAAGGGAAAGTAAATGGAGAAAAAATTCCTGAACATTCTCAGAGCGCCTGTCCATGCTGATGTGGCAGAAGATTTAAAATATGGTAGTGTGTAAATTATGTAAAAAGGGTGAATCCCATGGAAATCAGGATTAAGGTTCCGCAGAACGTGAGTGAAGAGCTTGCTAAGCTCATTGCAGAGACAATAGCCAGCAGGTTGAGTGAGCTCAGATGGGTAAACGAGGTGCCGAAGAGCTCAGAGCTCACAGAGGAGGATGCCTTGGAGCTTGGAAGAAGGACAAAGAAGGGCAGGGGAGAACATTTTGAGAGGAAGTATATCTCTGGTGGTTAACACAAACGTCCTCTTTTCATTTTTCGGAAAGTCAACCAGAACAAGAGAACTGATTTTTCTCTTATCTGGAAATCTGATAAGCCCTGAATTTTCGATAGAAGAACTCAAAAAGCACAGAGATGTGGTTGTAAGGAAAGCAAAAATTGAGAATGAAGACTTTGAGAAGCTGATCTCCATCCTCAGAAAGCATGTTGTGTTTGTTGAAGATAGCTTTTATGCAGAATTCATTCCTCTCGCTCTTGAAAATCTCTCCCGATCCGGATGATGCGGATTTTATAGCACTTGCATTGAAAGCGGGATTTCCACTCTGGAGCAACGACAGAAGGCTGAAAGGCATAGAGGAGATTACTGTTCTGAATACAGAGGATGTTGTGAATTTTGTTAACAGATACTTTGGTTTTCTGAGAAGGCTTTAATAAATTATGATCTCTGAACCGGGTTCAGGGTTTTCAAGGTGTCGGCCGAAATAGGTATCTCAAAGCTACTACCGGGAAAAGAGAGAAGACGAAAACCTCAAAAAAGCTATAAGAAACCTGAAACTAAAAGGCAGGATATAATGCGATAGTCGCTGTAAGTCACAATCGATCGTAAACCTTTTCTCTTTTGTCTATTTTGAAAACCACCACGATTCTGTTCTCCCAGTCGATGTGGATAATGATTCTGTAGATTCTTCCAGCCCGAACCCTGTGAAATTCCGTCCCCTCAAGTTTTCTGATATTGAGAGAAAAGGGATTTTCTCTTAAAGCTCCAAGAACGGACAGAATTCTCTCCCTGTCGTTCTTGGGTAGTTTATTCAGAAATTTCTTAGCTTTTGGACTCAGCCTGACCCTGAAGTTCTCTTTCGATCTCTTCAAAGTCTGTCAACTCCAGTTTCCCCTCTTTATATGCTTTTAAGTCTTCTTCAAGCTCTCTCAGCTCCTCTTCACTCAATTCATCAAAAAACTCTTCTTCGATCCTCCTGAGTCTTTTGTCCATTTCATCAAGTTTGTCCTCTATTCTCTTCAAAACTTCAATCACGTCGCTCATCACTTTACAAATTCTCTTAGCAAAATAAAAACTTACCGTCAAAGCAATTCATGATCAAAAATGCGAAGATCTAAACAAACTTCCTCAATATTTTCTTTATTGCTCCCAAGTCGATTCCCAGCCTCTTCTCTATTGCCAGTAGCAGCTCGACGTCCTCTCTATCAACACTCTTGCTCAGGAGGACTAAAAATCCGTAAAGTGTGATGAACATGACCAGTATGGGGATCGCATGCCATACGTTTGGCACTTCCAGGTGAAGGCTCTGGATCAATCCCAGCAGCAAAAAGCTAATTGTCAGGGGTTTCACGTAATTCCGGCTGAATGGGTGGATTTTAGTTTCTCTGTAGAGTTTAATTGAAACTAAAACGTTACCGGCTATGTAGGATACGGCGGTGGCTGTTGCTGCTCCTGACATGCCGTAAACTGGTATCAGAAGTGCGTTCAGCATGAGGTTGAGGATCGAAGAGAGGATGCTTGAGACCATTATAAACCTGCTCTCCCCGATGACGACCAAGCTCAGCCCGTTCAGTCCCAAGAACGTGTGGAACATGAATCCCAATGCCAGAATTTGAAGCGCCTGGCTGGCTGAAATGTAATTGGGCCCGAAGAAGAAGGCTATTGTGGCTGCTGGAAACAGCATCATTATGCTGAATAATGGCAGTGTCAGCAGAAAAATCCACTTTGTGAGAACTTGGTACGCTCTTTTCATCTCGGTCAGCTTTTCGTGAGCGTACAATCTGGAGATGATGGATGGGTAGAGGAACGCCGCTGAGTTGAGAAATATCGGGAGCAATCTGGCGAGCGGCGTTGCGGCGCTGTACAGCCCCACTATTTCGGAGCTTTTGTAATAACCGAGCATTAAAGTGTCCATCCACGTCATGACGAAACCCGCAATGCCCGTAAGCATGAGGGGAACCGAGAATTTAATGAGCTCTTTCCCGATATTTCGATTCAAATACGGGCCGATTCCGAAGATTTCGGTTCTGATGACTTCAAAAAACAGGAGGAAAAATGTTATGGATTGGGCCAAAACGTAGGCCCAGAATATTGTGGAGAAATGCAGGTCAAGGGCGACAATCAGTAAAACGAATACCAGCCAGAATACGGGATAGACTATGTTCTGGAAATACACTTTTTCTCTTACTCTTCCGAATCCCTGGGTGATTGAGATAATCACCCCGGTTAAGGCCGAAAACGGAAGGGCAAGTGCCGTAACTTCCACAGCGTAAACCAGCCGTTCGTCACTGAAAATCCTGGCAAGGTCTTCTGCACCGAGGACCAGTACTATCGTCCAGACGGCACTGGTCAGCGCCACCGTCGTAAGTGCAGTCGAAATTAGCGTTTTAACCTTCGAAGGCTCTTTTTCTCTGTAAACTGCAATCTCTCTCGGAAGTGAACTTGGAAATCCCAGTGTAACAATTACAAGGGCTACGCTCAGAATAGTTATGGCGAGATTGTAAACTCCGTATTCTCCGACCGAAAAGTACCTTGCTATTAGTGTTCTGCTCAGAAATCCAAAGAACATCGAGATTACCGTTCCAGCAAATACTATTCCTGTTCCCCTCGCTATCCTCTGGAGAGCATGATTGACCTCACTCATGTCATCCACCGGGTTACCTTTGCCTGTTTTTAAAATCGGCCAGAAACCATCACGCCGACTGTTCCACCGGGACTCAGGCCACACTCTCTCTGACCTTGCTTATAAAAATTCATGGATTATTTATGCGGTGGATAGAACCAGTCCCAGGGCTTCCCGCATCTCGGGTCGTCTCTCCTGCCGTTGATAACCTCAGGCACCACATCCGGATCGTTCCACGGCCTCCTCACCTCGTCCGGATTGCCGTAGTCGTAGAGCCTGCTGACGAAGTAAACCAGCATCGCCGGCTCAGTGCCAAGAGCCTTGAACCCGTGCCAGTAGTGTCCTGGAACTCTCACAATCTGTGGATTTTCACCAGTTGAAACTATCTCGTTCAGCTCCTTCGTTTCCTCATCGTAAACGCAGATCTTTATCGCACCCCTGACGCAGACGAAGTAGTCCACCTGCCCCCTCTCGTGCCTGTGCCAGGCCCTCACTATTCCGGGGTAGGTGATGGACATGTTTGCCTGTACTATCTCGTCCTCAAAAATGTCCCAGTCTCTGCGCATTATCTCGGTGAAGAAACCTCTCTCGTCAGCAAACCTCTTCAGGGGTTTGATAACTATGCCGGGGAGCATTATACCACCTCCACCACATCAAGAAAATCGACCCTCTTAAAATCCCCGTCAAACGTGGCAATCTTTTTTACTCCGTAATGCTTGCACGTCGCAGCTATCAAAGCATCGTTTGGTAGTAGACCGTAGGATTTTATAATTTCGAACATTGCGAAATGGTTTACTGGATGTATAACGACTATATCAAAGAAATTTAAAACGTCTGTTATGTCTAAAATTACCTCCTTAGAGATTTCTGATACCAAATCTGGATTTTCTCTCAAGTGGTTCAGTAGATCGTAGTGTTTATCAATTTTAGTTATATCTTTAGCACTTTCTTTTATCAAAACGTAAGTTACTTCTTCAATTACGTTTGCGGATGTCAGCAGTTTATATTCCTCAAGCTTCTCAAAGACGTTTATCCCATCTATAAAGAAAGCCAAAAATACGGAACTATCGATGAATATGGCTTCTTCTGTCATAGATTTCATCTCTCAACACCAGAAGATCTACTTTCCCCTTACCATACTTTCCAATTAAATGTCCTACACCCTTCCTAATTACTACTTTTAGCTTTTCTCCCTCTCTCAGATCAACCTTTTCAAGAGGTTTAAACACACCATTCTCATACACAACTTCAATGACCTTCGGCATTTCAATCACCTAAACAATCTCTTCTTTCAACACTCTTAAAGCTTTTTTCAGTCCATAAGGTTTCTCTTTCAATTGCTCCTCAGCTTTCGAAACGTCGAGCGAAGAGTCCCTCGGCCTTCTCGCAATCCAGTTTATCTCATCCATCTTCGAGGGAGCTATCAGGTTATCGTCAAGACCGAACACCTCTGCAATCTCCCTGGCAAACTCGAACCTCGAAACCCTTGTTGCTCCGGCCAGATGAAGGATCCCTCTGAGCCTTCTCTCTGCACATTCCAGAATCATCCTGGCGAGGTTTGTGTTGAGTGTGGGCGTGATGAACTGATCTGTTACCACTCTAACACTCTCTCCCTTCTCAAGCTTATCCATCAGCCACAGGGCGAAGTTCACCTTACCGCTCGCCGGTTTCGCCCCGTAAATAACGCAGGTCCTCGCGATGCAGAAGTCCCGGCAGCTCTCCTCCCCCAGCAGCTTTGTGCGGCCGTAGTAATTCACGGGATTGGTCTCGTCATTCTCCCTGTACATCCCCCGCTCCCCGTCGAACACGTAGTCCGTTGAGACGTAAACGAGGAACGCGCCGCTCCTCCTCGCAGCTCTCGCTATCACATCCGACCCCTCGACGTTTATTCTGTATGCCAGTTCCCTCTCAACCTCGCATCTGTCAACATCCGTGAGCGCTGCGGAGTGAATGATGACGTCCGGCATTATCTCGCCGATAACCTTTACGGCGCTTTCTGGACTTGCAAGGTCCAGTTTAACCGGCTCACCTGATTCGGGTTTGTGGCTGCTGTATCCGGAGTAAACCTCATACCCCCTCTCCAGGGCAATCTCGGCTATTCTGCTTCCCAGCAGACCACTCCCACCCGTGATGAACAGCCTCATAACATCACTCCGTAACCCTCTTCACGTCAAGCCTGTCAAAGTCGCTGTCGAACGAGTATATCTCGTTCACACCGTTTTTCCGCATTATCACGTAGGCTACCGCATCGCTCAGTCCCACACCCTCTTCTCTCGCTGTTTCCAGGGCTTTGAGGCAGTCCCTCCTCGTGACGTCGAACACCTTAACGTTCCCTGCGAGAAGCAGAAACTCCTCCACCTTTAGAGCGTCCCGGAGAGGCAGGTAGCTCTCGAGGAGATTGGCTATCTCTGTAATCTGAACGACGGTCATGCCCACCTCCTCACCGTCGTTTATCCTCGTGACAATCTCCTTGGCAGATTCCTTTATCTTCATTTCGTGGGGTTTCAGTTCTCTTTTCGGCCTGAGGTAGGCGTGGACGAAAACGCTGGCGTCAACGAACCTCACGCAGCTCCCTCCTGACAGACTTCCAGTCGGATAAGTCTGACCGAATGTCCACCTCGATTTTGTCGAAGAATTCGGTCAGATCCGCCAACCTGTAAGGTTTTATGATTATCTCATCATCCTCCACCTTCAGAATTACTTTCCCCCTCCTGGCGTACTTTTCCCTCCATTCTTTGGGCAATACCAGCCGGCCCTGCTTGTCCAGGTCTTTGATTATTTCCACATCAGATGCCATGGTGAAAATTTTGCAGTGGAATTACTTAACCGTTACCACTCCAGCCTCCATGGCGTTGGATGCAGAACCCTATCGTCAGCCAAGGGCTCCCACCACCACCCGTTCTGCAGGTACCACTCCACCGTTCTCTTTATACCCTCCTCGAAGCTCAGCTCCGGTTTCCAGCCGAGCTCTTCCCTGACCTTCGAGGAGTCCAGGCTATATCTAACGTCGTGCCCGGGCCTGTCCTCAACGAACTCTATCTGATCCTCACCCTTCCCCAGGATGTCAAGTATCGTCCTCACAACCTCGATGTTCGTCCTCTCCTCTCCGCTCGAGATGTTGTACACCTCTCCTCTTTCGCCCTCCCTCATCACGAGGTCTATTGCCCTGCAGTGGTCCTCAACGTAAAGCCAGTCCCTGACGTTCTGGCCCGTCCCGTAAACTGGCACTCTGAGCCCCTTAACGGCCCGGATTATCGTCTTCGGAATCAGCTTCTCCGGAAACTGGTATGGCCCGTAGTTGTTTGTACATCTGGTGATCCTCGCATCAATTCCGTAGGTTCTGACGTAAGACAGAACGAACATGTCTGCGGCGGCCTTGCTGGCAGAGTATGGCGAGGACGGCTTAAGCCTGTCCTCTTCTCTGAAAGAACCTTCCAGTATGTCCCCGTACACCTCGTCCGTGGAAATGTGGACGAGCCTCGCGTCAGGGTTCTCCTTCCTGACTGCCTCGAGTATCGTGAAAACCCCCACGACGTTGCTCTGCAGGAATGAGTGTGGCGAGGATATGCTCCTGTCAACGTGAGTCTCTGCTGCGAAGTTGACAACTGCATCCACTTCCCTGACCAGATCCTTCACAAGCTCGTAATCTGCTATGTCCCCCTTTACAAACGAGTATCTGTCACTCTCTTCAATGTCCCTTAGATTGTCAGGGTTAGACCCGTGCTTCATCGCGTCCACGTTCACGACTTCCACGTCTCGGTGCGTGTCCAGAGCATATCTTACGAAGTTGCTCCCTATGAAGCCCAGACCTCCTGTCACCAGTATCTTCATCCCTCCACCTCAGAGAGTCAGTTCTGAATTGTCTCCGATGACGAACCTGTGTCCGGAGGGCCTCGAATTGCCCTTCCTGATTCTCACGCCCCTGCCTATCAGGCTTTCGACTATTCTTCCAGCGTTCTCAATGACACTCTCGTCGAGAACGACGCTGTCCTCAATCTCAGTATCTCTGACCATGCAGCCGTTACCCACTGCCGTGTAGGGGCCGATGTATGCGTTCTCAATCCTCGCGTTTCTGCCGATTATGCACGGCCCCTTGATTGTCGAATTCATGACCTTCGCTCCATCTTCCACAACAACCCTGCCAATTATCGCGGAATCAACGACTTCCCCGGAAATGCTCTCCCTGATGTCGTCAAGAATCAGCCTGTTTGCCTCGAGTATGTCCTCCGGCTTTCCCGTATCCTTCCACCAACCCCTGACAATCGAGGCTTCAACTGAATAACCATTCTCTATGAGCCACTGTATCGCATCTGTAATCTCGAGCTCGTTTCGCCACGAAGGCTTTATGCTCTTGCACGCCTCGAGTATGACGGGCTTGAAGAAGTAAATGCCCACAAGGGCAAAGTTTGAGGGAGGCACCTTCGGTTTCTCCACCAGTCTTACAACATTCCCATTCTCGTCGAGCTCGGCAACTCCAAAACGCGTTGGATCATCCACCTCCGTTAAGAGGATGAGCGAGTCGGGATCGTTCTCCCTGAATTTCTGAGCGTGTTCTACAATCCCGTCCCTCAGTATGTTGTCTCCCAGGTACATCACGAACTCATCGTCTCCTAAAAATTCCTCTGCAACGAGTATCGCGTGGGCCAGTCCCTTGGGATCACCTTGATGGATGAAGGTTATTTCTGCATCCCACTCTGCAGATCTGACAGTCTCCATCACCTGCTCCCTGTTCGGGCCGGTTATTATTCCTATCTCATCCACTCCAGCCTCTATAACGTCCTCTATCGCATAGAACAGCACGGGCTTGTTCGCAACTGGAATAAGCTGTTTCTGCTGAGAATAGGTTAGGGGTCTTAGGCGTGTGCCGTGTCCGCCTGAGAGGATTAGGGCCTTCATAGTTCATCACCTTTTTAATTTTTTACCGTGCAGGCAGTAATAATTTTCCCTTTAAATATCTGTTAAAACCTCTTTTTGAATTATTTTGTTCAATTTTGATTACAATCATTCGACCACCTCTATCCTGAAGGTGACCCTTCCATCTCCGTGCGGCTCTCCTGGGTCTGGACAGGACAGGTGGATTTCCTTTTTTCCGAAAGCATCAGCATCCATTCCGTGGGCCAGCGCGTACGCAACGTGGCTTACAGCAAGAATCGCGTGTATGCAAACGGGTTTTTCAGACTCGAGCAGGAACTTCTCCAGATAGAACTCGTCGCCTGATTTATAGCCGGCGGCACACCTGCCCTCAACGCTTACAGCCCTTACTCTGACCCTCACACCATCAGGTCGGCAGAACGGTAATTTATATGTTGTCCCGCTGCACATTTGCCTGCAGTTAATTTTTTATCCTTCAAACTCGGATAGGTTAGCTGTGCAGGCCGTAATCCTTGCAGCAGGTGAAGGAACCAGAATGAGACCCCTCACGTACACGAAACCGAAGGTCATGCTCCCCGTTGCGAACAAACCGATTCTCCAGCACGTGGTTGAGAACCTGATTGGAGCAGGAGTTGATGAGGTTATACTCGTTGTGGGATACAGGGAGGAGAGGGTGAGGGAGCACTTAGGCGAGGAATTCAGTGGTGTGAGAATAAGGTACGTCAGGCAGAGAAAACAGCTCGGCACGGCTCACGCGCTTTTATCTGCGGAACACCTCTTGGAGGATCGGTTTGTAATGCTGAACGGTGATGCGATCGTTTTTGAGGACGACCTGAAAAACCTCCTGAGAGAGGAGATGGCCATTGCCGTGAGGGAGGTCGAGAATCCGCAGGACTTTGGAGTGGTTACGGTGGAGGATGGGGTGGTCAGAGAGATAATCGAAAAGCCGGAGGTTCCGAAATCCAACCTCATTAATGCTGGCATATACGTCTTCAAGAAGGAGATCGTGGATTATCTCAGGAGAACACCCCTTTCCGTCAGGGGAGAGTACGAGATCACGGACTCGATAACGATGGCAGTTCAGGACGGAGTTGAATTCAAGGCGGTGCGCATCGAGAGGTGGATTGACGTTGGCTACCCCTGGGACATGCTGAGGGCGAACGAAATCCTGCTGTCGGAAATCGAGAGGGACATCAGGGGTGAGGTGGAGGAGGGGGCCGTGATAAAGGGCAACGTGGTTATTGGAGAGGGCAGCGTCGTCATGGCCGGCAGTTACATAGTCGGGCCGGTAATTATCGGAAGGAACTGCAGGATCGGACCAAACTGCTACATAAGGCCGTACACGTCCATAGGTGACAACTGCCACGTTGGAAACGCGGTCGAAATAAAGAACTCCATAATCATGAGCAACACCAAGATACCCCACCTCAACTACATCGGAGACTCGGTCATCGGGGAGAACTGCAACTTTGGGGCTGGAACGAAGATCGCAAATCTCAGGCTTGACGAGGGGGAGATCACCGTAAACGTGAAGGGAAAGCCCGTGAATACGGGCAGAAAGAAGTTCGGAGCTGCCGTAGGTGATAACGTAAAAACGGGCATAAATGCCTCGATAAACGTCGGCAGCCTGATTGGTAATGACGTTTTTATCGGTCCGGGGGCTGTAGCTGCTGGATTCATCCAGCCGCACTCCCGGGTGTTTTAGGTGGTGTGTTATGAAGGCGGTTGTTCTTGCGGCCGGGGAAGGGCAGAGGCTGAGGCCGTTCACGGCTGGAAAGCCCAAGGTCATGATAAGAGTTGGAAACAGACCTGTCCTCCAGTATGTGGTCGATGCCCTCAGAAATGCTGGCATTCACGATATAGTGATGGTGGTTGGCTACAGGAAGGACAGGGTGATGAGCTACTTTGGAGATGGGAAAAAATTTGGAGTTAAAATCGAGTACGCCTTTCAGGAACAGCAGCTCGGAACAGCCCATGCCCTCAGGCAGGCGGAAGGATTTGTTGATGGGGAGTTTTTACTTGTTCCGGGAGATAACATAATTGACGCCAGAACGATAAACTGTGCCCTTGATGAGAAAAATTCGATTGTTTACAAGGTGATTGAGGGCGTATCGAAGTATGGAGTCCTGAGATTGAGGGGCGACGGGACTGTATCAGAAATAGTTGAAAAACCATCAGAAACTGTGAGCTACCTCGCCAACACCGGCGTTTATCATCTTGACCCGTCAATTTTCAATCACATCTTGAATGAGAGGGATTTAACAGCTGTAATAAACTCCATGATTGAGGAGGGTGTTGTGTTCAGGGCGGTTGAGAGCAGAGGGGTATGGCTGGATATTGTTTATCCATGGGATATTCCCGTTGTCAATGAGTATGCGTTGACTTTCAAGGGCAGAAAAATCTCGGGAAAGGTTGAAAGTGGCGTAACGATTGTCGGAGATGTGATTGTGGAAAAGGGGTGCGTGTTACGGGGCGGTTCTTACATAAAAGGACCTGTCATAATAGGGGAAAACTGTGAAATTGGGCCTAACGCTGTAATTGGTCCGGGGGTCTCGATAGGGAACAACACGAAAATTGAGCCCTTCTCCGTTATAGAGAACAGTGTTATCGGGGATAACGTTATAGTCGGGAGCGGTAGCAGAATTGGGGGTTCTGTGGTGGATTCTGGGACGAGAATTATGCCTGGCTTTACCGCAGTAAAAGACGCAGCATCAGTCGAGGTGGATGGTGCAGTTACGCGGATTGAAACTGGGGTCTTCATGGGTGAGAGGTGCAGGGTGGGTGCCAAGGTAACTGCAATGCCCGGTACGGTTGTGGGGAATGATGTTGAAGTCGCCCCTTTAAAGATTCTCTCCGGAAAACTCCCCGATAAGTCGAGGGTGTTGTGAATGTGCGGAATCGTTGGCTATCTCGGATTCAGGAGGGCAGATGGGGTTATAATTTCCGCTCTCAAGAGGCTTGAGTACAGGGGATACGATTCATGGGGTGTAGCGGTCAGGGATGATAACGAAATAAGGGTCATAAAGAAAGTGGGGGCCATAGGTGATGCTGGCTCGTACAGCATAGCAGGGGGAAATCTGGGCGTAGGACATACCAGATGGGCAACTCACGGAAAACCGTCCGAAATAAACGCCCACCCTCATACCGATTGCAGCGGTAAAATTGCCGTCGTCCACAACGGGATAATCTCGAACTTTCAATCGCTGAAAGAGGAGCTTGAAAGCAGAGGACACATATTCAAATCGGAAACAGATACGGAGGTTATTGCACACCTTATTGAGGAATCCTATCAGGGTGATTTGAAGGAGGCCGTGGGTAAGGCCGTTGAAAGGCTGAGGGGGTCCTATGCCATTGTTGCTCTCCATGCTGAAAAAGATGAGCTTGTGGCAGTGAGATACAAGAGCCCACTTGTGCTTGGTGCTGGAGATGAGGAATGGATAATAGCCTCTGACGTGCCCGCCATTCTGGATTACACGAATCGGGTAGTTTACCTTGAAGACGGAGATATGGTTGTTCTGAGCAGAGACGGCTTTGAAGTGTGGAACAATGGAGCAAGAATTGAGAGAATGATTGAAACAATTCCATGGAGCATAGAAGATGCGGAGAAAGGTGGTTACGAGCACTTCATGCTCAAAGAGATACATGAAATCCCGAAAGTTATCGAGGATACGCTGTTTGAGTACCTTTCAGAAGATATAGAAATAGATGCCAGCTTTTCAGCAGGGATCTCCGAGATTGTGTTCATTGCCTGCGGCACATCATACCATGCAAGCCTGGTGGGCAGGTACCTGATCGAGAAGCTCACAGGCATTCCGGTCAGAGTTGAGTTCGCGTCGGAGTTCATATATCACCAGCCACCCATGCACAGGGCTCTTGCCATAGCCATAACGCAGTCCGGAGAGACTGCTGACACGCTTGAGGCGATGAGGATTGCGAAAAGGCTTGGTGCGAGAACCCTCGCGGTTGTGAACGTTCTCGGAAGCACGGCCACGAGAATTGCCGACCACGTTCTCTACACGAGAGCTGGGCCGGAGATAAGCGTTGCTGCAACAAAGTCTTTCATTGCCCAGCTTGTTGTTCTGTACCTGATTGCCTTGAAGCTCTCAAGATTGCCGGGAAGCGAGGTTAACAGACTTATTGACGAACTGAGGGCAATGCCTGAGCTTGTCAGAAAGGTTCTGGAGCTGGAAGATGAAATCGAACAGATTGCGAGTCTAATTTCTGGTTATGAGAATGTGATGTATGTGGGGAGAGGCATCGGCGTACCAATCGCCATGGAAGGAGCACTCAAGATGAAGGAGATATCCTACATTCACGCAGAGGCGTATCCTGCCGGTGAGCTAAAACATGGACCTTTTGCACTGCTCGGAGAGAGAACACCGGTCATAGCTTCGCTGATCCCTGATGAAACCTATGAAATAATGCTCAACAACATCAAGGAGGTTAAGGCAAGAGAATCGGTTGTTGTTGCAGTTGCAGATGAGGACGACCGGGAAGTGGAGAAATACGTTGACTTCGTTATCCGAGTTCCAAAAACCGAGCATGTATTCGCAGCAATAACCCATTCCGTTGCGCTCCAGCTCTTAGCCTACCACACCGCAAGGAAGAGAGGCTGCGAGATCGACAAGCCGAGAAACCTTGCCAAGAGCGTTACGGTGGAGTGAGCGGCACAGCACATCTCTGAATCTACTGGGATTCGGGGGGGGAGAATGGCTGATTGGAAAACACACTGGGAGCAGAATTCTCGTTCCGTAACCCGTAACTGGAATAAAAGCTATTCTAACCTTTGTAATCCACCTCAGGGAGTCTTAAAGGCTCTTAGTATACTTCAACACTCAGCCCAAATCCGCGCTTTATCATTACGTATGCGTCACCATCACCCTCTCTTTTTCCCCGTATCGACCATGTCACTTCATGCACCCTCAACAAAGCTTTCGACAATAACTCATACATTGCCTCTTTTGGATATCTGCTGTTTCAGCAGCCCATTCCGGACACACCCATATCACCTTAAAATCTGAAATAATCTATCGCCAGTCGGCTCATTCAAAAAAACACGTACTTTAAATTATTCTCCTTTACGAAATTCCTCAACTCATTATCCAGGCTTGCGAACTTCATGTTGTTGTTCAAAGCTGTCGAATACAGCAGACAGTCTATAATATCCCTGTGCCCCATCTCGTAGATTTCAAAGGCTTTAAAAACGATCTCAGCGTCAATCTCTGCTTTAGCGTAGCATTCATATATGCTCTTGATTCCAGTTTCGAAAGAATCAAGATCGAACTTGTCTTTTCTCTTGAGCGAATTGACAACCCAGAGACACTCCAAAATGCTGAAGTCCGAGTAATACAGTTCGTGATCTCTCAGCATTTATAGGATTTCATCAGCTCTTTCAACCTCAACTCCGATGGTTGGCAAAAGCAAGGAAGTGTCAAGCAGAACCTTCATGCTCATTCTGCTCCTTCAAACTTATTCTTTCAACCTCCTCAGCAGAGATTCTGGCAAACTTTTTCCCGATCCTTGCGGACACTTCCAGAGTCACACTTAATCACCAGAATTATTCTATTTTCCAGAATATAAAATCTTTCCTGACTATCATCATACACCTTTGTATATCCCGGCTTCTTTCGTTTCTTTTACAGATCTTTTTCCGTCCACTGTTGTTTTGCCAGTGTAACCGAGGTCTTCGAATTCAATCTATTCTGTCGAAACTGATATAGAGAAAACAAATCTTACAGCATGAAAATGGATCCGATTGAAACGCTGAGAAAAAATGGCTGAGAAACACTTAAAGAAGAGGACGGAGGAGGAAAGAGTGAGAGCCGGGATAAAGAGGCTAAGAAGGATTATGGGATGAAGGGAAGCATGAGCTGGAATTCCATCTTCGTCGAAAAAGTTAATAGTTTTGTGAACAAAGAGGGAACATGGAAGTTCAGCTAATAAAGCAAGCCGTGAGAGAAGTTCTGCAGGAGGAGCTACCCAAAATCCTGAAAGAAATAATGTTAAACCTCATACCTGAAGATGAACCCGAAGAAGATGAAAAAAAGCTTTTAGAAGAGGAAACCAGAGCAGAAGATTATGTGGCTCTTGAGGAAGTTCTGAAAAAGTATGAATAATGTTTTGCTCCATAAAAGGGTAGTGAAATTTCTGGATGATCTCACAGAGAAAAGAAGAGCAAAGATACTGGAAATTCTCAAATCTCTGGAGAACTTTCCGCTGATCAGAGCCGATATCAGGAAAATTGGTGATAGAACCTTCAGATTGAGGTCGGGAGATATTAGAATAATTTTCGACTTTGATAAACACAAAAATACCGTTTTCGTTAAACAGGTGGACTACAGAGGGAAAGTCTACAAAAAATGATAATCTTGTTTTCGCACCAGACACGAAGAAGGTCTGGAGTTAAAGTCAGAGGTATGGAACGTAAGCTGATGCCCCATCTTGGCGGAGAAGATACCATCGAAGAAGATGGAAGTTCAGCTAATAAAGCAAGCCGTGAGAGAAGTTCTGCAGTGAAATGGCCAAAATCTGGAGAAGTACGAAAAATATGAGGAGTTATCCAAGCTCTCCGGCTTCCTTCAGAATTTGTTCTACAAGTTCATCACTCAGCCTGAAACCTTTTTTTACAAGTTTCTCAACTACCGGCTTAATTTTGGTATAGTAACCTTTTTTCTTCGCAAGAAGAATCAGTCCAACAGTTCCCACGACTTTCAATCCAGGGGACAGGGCGGTACTTCTCGCAGCTTTGTCATCAATAATCACAAGTTCAGCTTCTAATTCAATAGCCAAGGCTATTACCTCAGCTTACCTTTATGAAGCTTTGCTCTAAGCAAGTTCAGCAGAATCATATTCTCAACTTCTCTAACTTCAATCCACTCTGGAATGGGATCGCCAAACTCTTCCGCAACACTCTTTGGAATTGTTATCTTCCCAAAAAAGAAAGTGAAGAACTTCAAACTCTCCGATGTTAGACAGAACAATCAAAGGACTTGTGTTTGGAACAATAACCATCACAATCCCTTGATAGTTTCTACATCTTTTTTAGCTCATCCAAATCATAATTGAATGATACATCCCTTTTTCTCAACTCGTACAGGAATTCCCTGATACTCAAGCCAGCTATCTCAGCAGCTTTTCCAAGGGAAACAACACCCTCACGATAGAGTTCTATAGCGACAAGAAGTTTTGCCTCCTCTTCTAAATTTTTCACTCTAAGGATTTTTGTTATATCTCTGGGAAACCAAACTAAAAACTTTCCCCTCCAAAAAATCGGACTTTGCTTGACGATGTTGGATATTTCATTCCGATAGCTGAAAATAGATTGGAAGAAGGTTTCGGAATCACAGTCAGAGACAAGGAGTGGAAGCTGATAACAAAATTCAGACAAGGAAGACGAGCTTTACAACATCAGGAAAGATCCGGTTGAACGAGAGAATCTGATTGTAAGTAGGATATAGGAACTGAGAAAATTCCGAGCTGAATCATTCGTTCATCACGATCTCCACGGTTTATTTCCCTTCAAAACTGATGAATCGTTCCGCCTAAATCAAAACCTATTTATATTGCCAAACAAGATTCCATTTGGTGGTTTGGTTGGCAAAAGTAAAAATAGACAGGTTTGGTAGAATTCTCATTCCAAAAGAAATAAGAAAGAGAGCAGGGATTAAAGGGGAAATGGAACTTGAGATAGAGATAAAGGATGATAGGATCCTGATAATTCCAAAAAATGAAACTCTCGAAAAAAGAGTTGATGAGGTTATAAGCTATCTCAAAAGCAACGCCCCGAAACCTTTCGTCAGTGAAGGGGGGGCTGAGGAAAAGTGGTACTCGGCGGAATTCAGCATGAGGAAGATAGGATTGAGGGAGTAGTCGACGTTGGCCTGATAGTGGTATCACATTTTGAGAATCCTGCACAGGATCATGCTCTCGAATTTTTAAAGGAGGTCTTGCTCTGGAAAAGGAAATGTCTTATACCTTTAACGGCCTTCCTTGGTGCGTACCACATACTTACCAATTATCTCAAGGTTGAAAGGGCTTCTGCTTATAAAGCTTTAAAAAAGACACTTGAAACGAAATCTCCAGCGTTCTATGCAGATCTGGATGTGGAGGCTGTCATCGAATCTCTGACAAATGCAATGGGTTACAGGATAGAATCTTGGGACGGATACGTTGTTGCCATCGCCAGAACACATTCGGCCTCCATAGTATATACACTTGACAAACAGATGAGAAAAAGGGTGAAGGACCTTCATGTTATCAACCCGATTCCCGAGGATGTTTTTGAGAAATATAACGAGTGGTTAAGGAAAAATCTTGGCCAATAATTTTCAATTGGAAGTGGGGCGAAAATTCTCATTGTCTGCTTGATGCCATTTCTGATTTGCTACCGTAAAATAAATAAAAGCACAGGCAGGAATTTTCAGTCTTGCATTTACTTTTTCCTTATCACGATCTTCCACTCGTCCTCTCCAATCTTCTCGATAGATAGCACCTCGTGTCCCTCAGCCTGGACACTTCTGGGCACGTCTCTGATTGCGGGTTCGTGGTCGAATAGCACTTCCAGGATCTCTCCGCTGTCCATGTCCTCGAGTGCCACCTTGGTTTTGACGAACGTGAATGGACAGACCTCTCCC
Source organism: Geoglobus acetivorans (assembly GCF_000789255.1). Lineage (NCBI taxonomy): Archaea > Methanobacteriati > Methanobacteriota > Archaeoglobi > Archaeoglobales > Archaeoglobaceae > Geoglobus > Geoglobus acetivorans. Next base: position 911,205 of record NZ_CP009552.1, on the reverse strand, counting down.
CTCAGATCGAGCTTCTTCATAGCTGACAGCTCTCCGCATATTTTTCCGGAATTATGTCCCTGACTTTCCCGCTGCAGACCGGACACTCCGGATCCTTCTTAAGCTTGAGTTCCGTGAAATCCATCGTGAGCAGGTCAACGACAAGCATCCTGTTCTTGAGTGGTTCTCCGATGCCGGTCAGGAGTTTGATTGCCTCGATCGATTGGAGAGTTCCGAGAACGCCGACCGTGGCTCCAATAACTCCAGCCTCCTGACAGGTTGGAACGCTTCCCGGAGGGGGTGCGTGCCTGAAAACGCACCTGTAGCATGCGGTCTCTCCCGGAACGATCGTCATTATCTCGCCCTCGAATCTCAGCACCGCCGCGTGAACGAAAGGTATGCCTTCTATGACGCATGCGTCGTTTATCAGAAACCTCGCCACGAAGTTGTCCGTGCAGTCCAGCACGACATCGTATTCCCTGACTATTTCCCTTGCATTCTCGGGGTCGAGGTGGAATGGGTACACCGTAACCTCCACGTCGGGGTTGAGCCTTTCGACAAACTCCTTTGCACTCTCTGCCTTGTTCTTGCCGAGGTTTCCTGCGTGGATCGTCTGTCTCTGCAGGTTGGATATGTCCACAGCATCGCCATCCACAATCCCTATATGGCCAACACCTGCCCCGGCAAGATACTGGATCGCAGGGCTTCCGAGTCCGCCGGCTCCAACGACAAGTACCTTTGATTCCAGCAGCTTCCTCTGGCCCTTGACTCCTATTTCGGGCATTATTATCTGTCTTGCGTATCTCTTAATCTGCTCCTCGTTCATTTTCAACCTCCTGATATTGCAGGTATGAATGCGACCTCATCACCATCTTTAATTTCCGTATCGAGACCGTTCAGGAACCTGATATCCTCTCCGTTCACGAATATGTTTATGAATGGGCTTAGGTCTCCATCCTTTATGAGTCTTTCTTTCAGCTGGGGATATTCGTCGAAGAGTTTTTCGAGGAGCTGGGATACCGTGGTAACACCATCCACCTCGATCCTCCTCTTTCCGGTTATCTGCACGAAAACTGTGGGGAACTTTACCTTAATCAAGCTATCACCTCCTCGAAATCTTCAAGTCTCGGTCTTATCTTGAGCGTGTCATCGAGATAATCCACTATCGCTTCACCGGTCTTGAGACCGTTTCCTGTTAGATAGGCAACAACAACATCACTTCTGTCTATCCTGCCCTCCTCAACAAGTCTCTTCAACCCCGCAACCGTAACGCCGCCTGCAAGCTCGGTGAAAATGCCCTCGGTCTTGGCGAGCAGTTTGATGCCCTCGATGGCCTCTCTGTCTGCCGGGTCTTCGGCATACCCGCCAGTTTTTTCGATGATTTCCTTGGCGAATATACCGTCAGCCGGGTTGCCTATCGCAAGGCTGTGGACGATTGTGTCCATCTTCCTCACCGGCTCGACCCTGGTTCCAAGCTTTACGGCCCTTGATATCGGCAGTCCGTGGGGCTGGGAGCCGTTGAACACCACATCCTTCTCGTCGACCAGCCCAACCCTCTCCAGGTCTCTGAATCCCCTGTATATTGCGCACAGCAATGCCCCTGAGGCCATCGGGACAACAACCTGATCCGGAAGGGTCCATCCGAGCCTTTCGGCAGCTTCGTATGCAAGGGTCTTGCTCCCCTCTGCGTAGAACGGCCTCAGGTTTATGTTCACGAACCCCCAGTCCGGATGCTCCTCAGCCACTTCTGTTGCAATTCTGTTTGCGTCATCGTAAGTGCCGTCCACCTCTATCACGTTCGCCCCGTGCACGAGCGCCTGGATTATCTTGTTCTTCTCTATGCCTCTCGGAACGAAGATGTAAGCTGGAAGTCTGGCCTTTGCAGCGTGCGCAGCAATGCTGCCTGCAAGGTTTCCCGTCGAGGCACACCCGACAGCCTTCATTCCAAATTCCCTTGCCTTCGTAACCGCAACGCTCACGACCCTGTCCTTGAACGAGTACGTCGGGTTGGTGGAATCATCTATCAGAAACAGGTTTTTGAGGCCGAGCTCCTCGCCTAAGTTGCTCGCCCTGATGAACCTGGTGAATCCCGCACCGAGGTCAACAGGTTCGCCGTCAACCGGAAGGAAGTCCTTGTATCTCCAGAGGGACTTTGGACCCTTCTCGATTTTTTCCCTGCTGACCCTGTTCTTTATCCACTCCCAGTCGTATTTTACTTCGAGCGGGCCGAAACAGTTATCACAAGTGTAAAGCGCTTCCGGAGGAAACTCTTTACCGCAAATCCTGCACCTCAGTCCTGTAACCTTCATGGAGTCAGCATAGTCCCATGAATATAAATAATTTTCGACGGTGTTAAAATTAACAACTGTAATTTCAGATGAAGATGACTTTCTCACCGGTCATAAGCTGCTCCGCAAGCCCTCCAACTCTATCGACCCACTCCGGCAGGTCATTCTCGTTATATCCAAGAATGTCCAGGCTTCCGCTGCAGACAATGATTTCCACATTCCCGAACTGCTTTCCAAGTTCAATCATCTCTTTCAGCGACTTCATCTTCCCGGAATCCATCGCCTTTTTTATGATGCCATCCTTTCTCTCATCGCCGGTCTCTGCAGTATCTCTGACAACCGTGTCGATTGCCCAGTACGTGAGAAAAATGGAAACCTTCTCCCCCAGAGCTGAGTAGGTCGATGCTATGCTGAACGCATGGTATATCCTGTCCCACTCACCGCTGTGAACGATTATGCTGATCATCAACTCACCTCAGGGTAATTCGTCAGTTACGAAGGGATTATCAAATTTTCTCACAGTCTCCAGCACCTCGTCCCTGATGTACTCACACCTGTGGTTGTTCAGCAGGCAGTTTCTGACGTATGTCCCCGAAAAATTGCTCGCTTCGTGCGGACAGACACTCTTGCTGATGATTCCGCACCTGTCGCAGCAGTGAAACTCCTTGAAGAAGAGCGGTTTTATCTTAAGGTCATCGTGTTCCATCAGCTTCTCGTGGGCCTCGTATGGTCTGTAATAGCTGCCAACACCTGCGTGGTCCCTTCCCACAATAAAGTGGGTGCATCCGAAGTTCTGTCTGACAATGGCATGCAGCACCGCCTCCTTTGGACCGGCGTATCTCATCTCCGTTTTCCAGATTCCCAGGAAGGTTTTGTCCTTTCTGTAGTAGCTGTCGATGAGAGTCCTGTACGCTTCGATGATGACCTCATCTCTGAAGTCTCCGGGCTTCTTCTTCCCGATAACCGGATTTATGAACAGCCCTGCCTCCTTGCCGGTGTATGCCTCAACCGCCATTACTGCGGTCTTCTGCACGTATTCGTGGCCTATGTGGGGTGCGTTTCTCGTCTGGAACGCAACCACATAATCCCATTTCTTGAAAATCTCTCTTGTAACTTCGGGAGGGAAGAAATACTCGCTGAATCTGTTATCTGCGGTTTCAATGAACCAGACCTTACCTCCTGCAAGTTTGTCCCCGAATGACTTGATCCTCCTCACTCCGGGATGTTCGACGTCGGTAGTTTTGAAGACCTGCCTTGCGTACTCCTCCTTATCGTAGCTGTAAACGTCTTCAACCTCTATGACGCCGACAATCGTATCTCCAAACTTCAGGGCATAACTCTCTCCTTCCCTGACATTGGCGTCAAGCACTATCGGTATCGTCCAGGAAAGCCCGTTTTCAAGCCTACCTTCCCACAAAACCGATTCGAAATCGTTTGAGCATAAAAACCCTTCAAGGGGGCTGTAAATACCATAACCTATGTTTTCGACATCCAGTGCCCGCACTCGGTCTATGCTCACGCTTTCCAGCTCTTTCGCCTCTTCCTTCAGCCTTTCGTCGGCAATCCTCTTTACAAGCCTGCCCCCATGCGGCTCAATCATTTTCTCACCTGGATTTCCATCTCATCGATTTTCCTTCCTTCAAACAGGATCTGGAATATCATGCTTTTGCCCTCATCTTTAACAAGCATCTCGTAGCGCTGATCGCCTATGTGAGGGGGAAGTCTGAGCCTGATCGCCTCGGCCGGACACTCCTTTATGCAGGCACAGCAGTGCCAGCATTTTTCCGGATATGCGAGGCAGGGGAATTCGTCGAAGCCAATAGCAAGTGTGGGACAGATCTTCTCGCATTTCCTGCATTTTATGCATTTCTCGAGATCGAAGACAATCATGTGTAATCCCTCCTGAAAGCAATTTCTCCATTCTCGAATCTGGATACGAGGAGGTAGTTTGAGTCACTCCATTCGGGAAAATCGCTCCTCATCTGGAACGGCGGCATTCTCGTCTCTCTTCTTTCGATCATGTGGTGGAGCATCGTCTTTGCCGTCACAAGCCTGTCGAAGGTTTCTAAGCATCTGACCACATCCCCTCCAAACTTCAACGTCAGAAGTCTGTTCACCTCTGCGAGAGCGATTCTTGCTGATTGTTCGTTGTACATGTAATACCTGGAAAGACCGCCCGCATAATGCTCCAGAACGAACTTCATTCTCTCCTCTGCATCCTTCCAGCTGTAATCTCCAAATTCGGGAATCTTCTCCTCTGGTTTGAAGTCATTCGCCCTTTTTATTCTGGATGCAGTTCTTGCGGCTATTATTCCCTCAGCCAGAGCCCCTCCCACGTGTTTCAGAGGAACCCCACCGGCAGCATCTCCGGCGGCGAGCAGGTATTTGATTGAGGTCATCCTGTCCTGGTTAATCCATATTCCTGCAACCGAGTGTGAGCCCGAGATGTAGGGTTCACAGGGCATGACCTCGAGGAGCCTTTCCTTCAGGTCTATACCTCTGGCGTTTATGAACAGGTAGAACAGGGGCCAGGCGTTGAGGTACAGCTTGAGAAGCTTTTCCTTCTGTTCGTCCGTTATCTCTGAGGTGTCGATGTATACCGGAAACCTGCCTTCGGCGTATTCTCTTACTGGTCCGAAAGCCCTGAGGGCTATTGGCGATCCCTCACCGCCATATTCAGCAAACTTCTCCTTCATGAATTCCTGCCCTTCTGAATTTTTGAGGGAAGCTCTGAAGCCAACAGCCGTAACACCTATGGGGCTGTTCACGTCCTTTATTCTTGGCGGAATGAATCTGAACTCGAAACCCTCTATTTCCGCCCCGGCCCTTATTGCCAGGGAATATCCGGTTCCGGCGTTTGAAGGGGGATACCATGGAACAGTGTAATTCATGTACAGTCCGCTTGCACCTCCGGTTGCTATCAGCACGGATTTTGCTCTCACGAAGAACGTCTCATCGTTCTTGAAATCATAGACGTAAACTCCTGCAACCTCTCCATTCTCAACGGCAAGCTCAAATGGATATGCCCTTTCGATTATGTTCTCCGTGCTGTCCCTGGCTATATCTGCAAGGATTGGCTTTATGTGCTCTCCGTAAATTCTCATCCCGAATCTTCCCTGCCTTTCATGGAGAACGGGCAGACCGTATTTTTCAAGAATCTCCACGGCGTAGGGGGTCTCTTTGATTAGGCTCAGGGCGAGGTCTCTCCTTGCAAGACCCATTCCCTGGTGTTTCACGAACTCGTAATAATCTTCCGGCCTTTCACCCTCGTGGAGATAGGAATATATCGCATTGACACCCGGGGCGAGGCACCCGCTCCTCCTTGTGCTGGCCTTTTCTATTATGAGGCTCTCTATTCCGTTTTTCTTTGCCTCATAACTCGCCATGCAGCCTGCCGTTCCACCCCCTATTATCGCAAGCTCTGTGTTGATTATTTCCATATCTTTATCCTCCAGTGATCACCCTCTTTTTCGGATTCCACCTGATATCCTCTTTTTTTGAGAACGATGGGCAGATCTCTGGCCGATGGAGGATTGTCCGTGATGATCTCAAGTCTCGCATCTCCGATTTTTTTCAGGGCAAGCTCCGTGTAGATCTGCGGGAACGGGCATGCATTGCCCCTGACGTCAAGCTCAAAAACTCCGTCTTCAATCTGTTTCAGTTTCAGTTCCATTTTTTATCCCCTCCAGCAGTTTTTCAAATTCCTCGAACAGCTTATCTCCATACAGTCCTTCAGCATGAACCTTTGCCATTTTCAGCCCGGCGAAATCTCCACCATAGAGCAGGTCGTAACCTTGGACGATGCCCTCATCCGTTTTGACCAGCCTCCCAACAAGGCCAATTTCGCCGACGTGGTGGCATCCGCACGCATTTCTGCATCCGGAAACGTGTATTCTTACGTCCTTAACTCCTTTCCTCTCACATATTTCGATCAGCTTTTTGAGAACATCCTTTGCATGCGGCTCATTCGTTCTTCCGCAGAAGTTGGATGCACAGCCGATTGAGGAATAGTACATGGTTCCCTCTTTAATATCAAAAACCCTTGAAAGGTCTTCTTTCAGCTTTTCGACGTCATTAACATCGACGAAGGTTACGTTCTGTTCCGGTGTGAGTCTAACCTCACCATTACCATGCTTGTCTGCCATGTCTGCAATGAAAACAAGCTTTTCGGCATCGAGAACGCCCCCAACGAGGGGCAGCGTGTAGTAGTAAAGACCGTTGACCTGCTCTCCTGATCCGTTGTGGTCGGAGGGCGCGGGCGTGGACACCTCCACCCTCTCGAATTCACCCGTTATGCTCTCGATTTCATCCCTCAGCCTCTCGATGCCCCACTGATTCACGAGGTTTTTGAATCTCGCCTTGACCTTGCTCTCCCTGCTTGAGTTATCCCTGTGTATCTCGACCACGGTCTTCACGAAGTCGAATGCTTTCTTCTCTGGCACGAATATTCCGAGGCTCTTTGCAAGGTTCGGTCCGGGCTGGCTTGCACCAATGCTCCCTCCGACGAAGGGAACGAATCCGTACTCTCCGTCATACTCCATCCCGAACATTCCCAGGTCGTTGATTCCCAGTCTGACGCAGTCTCCACCGCATCCGGTAAAGGCTATTTTGAATTTTCTCGGCAGGTCGAGGAATTCTGGATTTCCTGTGAAATACTCTGTCAGCCTTATGGCATGTTTTGAAACGTCAAAATCGGTTATCTTCCCGCTCAGCGGACAGGACACTATGTTTCTGACGTCTCCGAAGCATGCACCGCTGAAACCCTGACCGCACATGTCTGTATAGTATCCCATTTCGTACAGGTTTTCGAAGATTTCCAGTGCCTTCTCCGGCTCTATCCAGTGAAGCTGAATGCTCTGCCTGTCCGTAACCTCTGCATACCCTCTCCCATATTTTTCCGAAAGCGCTGCTATCTTTCTCAGCTTTTCAGACTCCACCTGACCGGCGGGAATCTTGATCCTCAGAAAATGAGCGGAACCACTGCCATTGTCCCTGCCGAGCGAGTATTTTCCCACAAATTTTGAAATGTCTCCAATATCTATCGAAATCTCCATACTGCATCATCTCCTCATATGTGCATGTTTAAAGCAGGTGATATGTTTTTTAAATCTTGACTTTTTCGTTAAATATTAATATCTGAACTTAAATTTAACGGTGTTAAAGGTGATCCAAAAATGCTGGAGATAGTGGGATTTGCGGTGGGGCTGCTCGTGGGGCTGACAGGGATAGGAGGAGGAGCGCTCATGACCCCACTCCTAATACTTTTCGGAATATCTCCAAAGATTGCTGTTGGGACGGACCTCGCATACGCTTTCTCTGTCAAGTCCTTTTCGGCCGCTGTTCACAAGAGGGGCGATAATTTCGACTTCAGACTTTTCAGATTCACCGCCGTTCCGGGCGTTTTCGGGATTATCGCTGGGCATATATTCTTCACCAGAGGTCTGATAGATGAGGGGATGATAACAATCACCCTCGCTGCTGTTCTTCTCGTCTCCTCTATTCTGATGCTTTACACCAGTAAAACCAGCAGAATTAAAACAGAGTGCTTTATATGTGACAAATACTGTGAGAGCTTTCACGATAACAGCATGAAGGTTTACTTTCTGATTCCTGTGGGATTCCTGGTCGGGTTGCTGGTTCAGATAACGTCCGTTGGGGGTGGCACTCTGCTCACATTCGCAGTACTCAACCTGACGAACCTCAAGCCCAACCGGGTTGTTGGGACGGATTTGGCCACATCGACGCTGTTTTCCGCAGTTGCTCTGATTTCGCACGGTTCCCTTGGAAACGTGGATCTTGGTCTTGCGACACAGCTGATTCCGGCGGGGCTGGTGGGGTCACTCCTCGGGTATTATCTGTCGAAGAGGTGCTCCCCCGGATTTCTGAGAATGGCAATAACTGCAAGCATCGGGTTTGCGTCTCTTGTGATAATAGCGAGCAAAATTTAAATAACTAAACACCGTTAAGGAGAGGGATGGAGCTGTCGAGATATCACCCGAACAACCTGAAGAGGATCTCTGAGGGGATGATAAACATACATCCCATCCAGAGAGGCGGAATCTTGACGGAGGAAGCAAAGAAAATACTTTTAAGCTGGTCAGATGGTTACTCTGTCTGTGACGTCTGTCTCGAAGGCAGGGTCGATCTCATAAAGAATCCTCCGATAAATCAGCTCAAACAGGATGTTGCCGAATTCCTCGGAATGGATACTGCCAGGTTTACTGCGGGGGCGAGACACGCAAAATTCGTTATAATGTCTGCCTTCAAGGGAGGCACCCTTGTCCTCGACTCACTCGCCCACTACACGTCTTACATTGCGGCTGAACTGAATGATATGAAAATATATGAGGTCCCCAATTCGGGCTATCCTGATTTTAAAATAAATCCTGAAGGTTATGCTCAGACCTTTGAAAGGGTGAAGGAGGAAACGGGCAGCTATCCCGATATAGCTCTCCTGACTCATGTTGATTACAGATACGGCAATCTGGTCGATGCAGAGAAGGTGGGCAAGATCTGCGAGGAATACGAAATACCGCTCGTTCTGAACACAGCATACACCTCTGGTCTCATGGAGATAAACGGAAAGAAGCTGAAAGCGAGCTTTATAGTTGGTAGCGGTCACAAAAGCTGGGCGGCCACCGCCCCAATTGGCATTCTTGCCACCAACTACGAGCTTGCCGACCGAGCTTTTCAGACGTCAAAGGTCAGGGGAGAGTGGAGCGGCAGAGCATTCACAAAGAAGGAGCTGTCCATGTTTGGATGCTCACCGGTTTACGGACTGCCCGTCATAACGCTGATGGCCTCATTCCCGAAGGTGGTCGAGAGGGTTAAGCGCTGGGATGAGGAGGTCGAGAAGGCGAGGTGGTTCGTGAAGGAGATGGAAAAAATCGAGGGGCTTCAGCTCATAGGCGAGAGGCCCAAGAATCACACGCTTATGCATTTCGAGTCTCCTGCGTTCCACAGCATAGCAAAAAGCCACAAGAAGAAGGGCTACTTCCTGTATCATGAACTGAAGAAGAGGGGCGTCTTTGGTGTGCAGGCGGGCATGACCAAAAACTTCAAGGTAAACACCTACGGGCTTTCATGGGAGGAACTTGAGAGGGTTGCAAATGCTTTTAAGGACATAGCCGAAAAATACGGGGTGGAGGTGGAGGATTGAACTTCAGAGATTACTTCGAAATTCCGCTCAATCCCGTGGCAGTCATATTTAAAAAGGAGGAAATGGATGCTGAGGGCGAATACCGGTTCTGTGAGGCAGTAAGAATCGTAGCGGAGCGTGGAGAGAGGATTGTTATCAATGAATTCAATCTGATGTGTGCAGGAGCGCTGGTCTCTCTCGGCTTTGTCACCGAATTGGCTGAGGAGGGCGAAACGAGGAGTATAGTGCTTGAGCCGTACAGGGGTCAGGAATGTGATGTGGTGCTTGTTGTGGCTACCCCTGACAGAATAATGAGAATCTCCTCTTACTACAAGAACCTGTTCGATGAGGAGCTTAGGGCGCAGTTCGCTGGAGAAACTGCGGTTTGTGGAGAAGCGACTGCAAGAGTGAGGGATACAGGCGAGCCGAACATATCCTTCCTCTGCCCTGGAGCGAGAGAGATTGGAAATTACAGGAGGGAAGAGGTAGTCCTGGGGTTCCCGAAGGACGTGTTCGTCAGAATCGAAACTGCGATAAGAAAACAGGAAGTCAGGGCGCTGTGCGGATGTCTGATGGACGATCTGCCCAAGGATCTCATTGAAAGGTTTGAGCAGATGGGATTCGACAAGTCAACCGACCACTTCTTCGGCTTTGTCAACGGCAAGAGCGTGAAGCTGTATATCTTCAAGGGAGAAAAGAACACGCTTGGAATATACACATCAGTCAAGTTCAAAAGCGAGGAAGAGGCTGAGAGGGTTGCAGAGAGCTACACCGGAGAGTATGTCCTCATGCCGAGGGAAAACTGGATCGAGATCATGAAGGTGTCTGACATTGACGTCTTTCAGGAATACAGGAAACCGGACTTTGAGAAAAGGTTAAACTCAGAGATTGAAAAAATAGTCGAGGAAGCGAGGAGGATAAAGGGGTTGAAGGCAAGAGCATGAGGGTGTATGTTGTACATTACTCGGAAATTGCATTGAAGGGAAAGAACAGGAGTTATTTTGAGAGGAAGTTAGTCGGCAACCTCAGAAGGAAGCTCGGTGATGGCGGCATAAAAATCAGGAGAGAATACGGGAGAATAGTGATCGATTCTGGAGATGAAAGGATCGAAAACGTGCTTAGGAAAACACCTGGAGTTAAGTACTCTGCACTTGCAGAGATGGTTGAGCCTGATATTGGCCTGATTGCCGAAAAGGCGATAGAGTTTGCCCCCGACTCAGGTACGTTCAGGGTTGAGACGAAGCGAAGCTACAAGGAGTTCCCCATGAACTCAATGGAAGTGAACAGGCTGATTGGCGAAAGGATACTCAGGGTGAAGAAAAATCTGAAGGTTGATCTCAAAAATCCGGAAAACACGGTTTACATTGAAATCTCGAAAGACCACGCTTACATTTATTCCGGGAGGATTGAGGGTGTTGGCGGTCTGCCAGCAGGTGTTTCGGGCAAGGTTGTTGCTCTGATTTCTGGAGGCATCGACAGCCCCGTATCAGCATTCATGGCGATGAAGAGGGGAGCCGAAGTTGTGGCTGTGCACTTCTTTAATTCCACGATTCATTCTCCTTCCGTCAGGAAGAAGATTCACGATCTTGTCGGAAAGCTTTCAGAGTATCACAGGATAAAGCTCTACATGGTTCCATTTGTGCAGATTCAGAGGGAAATCATAGCGAAGATACCCGCAGATTACAGAATGGTGGTTTATAGAAGAAGCATGATGAGGATGGCATCGATGATTGCTGAAAGGGAAAACGCCAAGGCAATTTTCACTGGAGACAATCTCGGACAGGTCGCATCCCAGACACTCGACAACATGAGAACGATTTACGAGGCGGCACAGTATCCTGTTCTCACACCCCTCATCGGACTTGATAAGGATGAGATAATCGAGGTTGCGAGGAAAATAGGCACATACGAAATCTCCATTCTCCCTTACGAGGACTGCTGTTCTCTGCTCGTGTCGAGGCATCCCGCTACCAAAACAACCCCTGAGGACGTCATGCGGTTCGAAAGTTTCTGCAACCTTCAGGAAGAGGATGCCGTTGAAAACGCTGAGGTTTACGAATACGGTTTTTAATCCTCTGTAACTCCAGCGAAACCAATATATAAATTAACATTGTTAATTTCGTGATGAAAGAGAAATCTGTGGACTGCATTGGTATGTTCTGTCCCATGCCTCTTTTCCTTACAAGAAAGGCGATAGAAGAGGTCGATGTGGGGGATGTTATCGAGGTTCATGCCGACGACCCCTCCGCCAGGAAGGACATTCCCGAGTGGGCTGAGAGGGCCGGACATAAAGTTTTAAGTGTTGAGGAAGATGATGGTATATTCATAATCAGAATTCAGAGAGGTGTCTGAAAAATGCCGTATATGGATTATGTGGCCGGTTCTCCGGTTGATGAACGTGTAATCGAGGAGATGCTGAAGTATTTCGGGCATCCCGGAAACCCGTCATCAATTCATTCGAAGGGTCTTGAGGCGAGACAGATTGTTGAGGATGCGAGAGCCAAGGTGGCCGGGCTTGTAAATGCGGACAGTTCTGAAATAATCTTTACGAGCGGGGCAACCGAGTCCAACAACCTCGCAGTGATAGGGTATGCGATGAGGAACAGAAACAAGGGCAGGCACATTGTGGTGAGCGCAGTTGAACACATCTCAATAATCAATTCTGCCAAGTTTCTGATGAAAAACGGATTCGAAGTGGACTTCGCACCGGTTGACAGCTATGGGAAGGTCAAGCTTGATGAGCTTGAGAATCTTATCAGAGATGACACGATTCTGGTTTCAATTCAGCATGCCAATCCCGAAATAGGAACGATCCAGGACATTGAGAGAATCAGAGAGATTTTCGACTGTGCGTTTCATGTGGATGCCACGGCGAGCCTCGGAAAGATAGAGGTGGATGTTGAAAAACTTGGCGTGGATATGCTAACGCTCTCCTCAAACGATATCTACGGCCCGAGAGGCGTTGGGGCGCTGTACATTCGCAAGGGTGTCAGGGTGAACCCCGTCATACTGGGTGGCGGGCAGGAGAGAGGTCTCAGAGGTGGAACGGAGAACGTGGCGGGCATAGCTGGTTTTGGAAAAGCTGCTGAGATTGCGAGTGAGGAATGGAAGGCAGAATCTGAGAGACTTCAGAAAATGAGAGACAGGCTCATCGAGGGAATGCTGAAGATTGAGGACACGTATCTCAACGGACATCCCGTTGATAGGCTCCCGAACAACGCCAGTTTCAGATTCAGCTACATAGAGGGTGAATCGATACTTCTCAGCATTGATATGGAGGATATTCAGGCATCCACAGGCTCAGCATGCACCTCAAAGACCCTGCAGCCCTCTCATGTCCTTATGGCGATAGGTCTCAAGCATGAGGAGGCACACGGAAGTGTCGTTTTCAGTCTCGGAAGGTGGAGCAGGGAAGAGGACGTGGATTTTGTTCTTGAAAAACTCCCACCTGTCATCGAGAGGTTGAGGATGATGTCTCCTCTTTACATGAAGAGGAAGAAAGGGGGTGATTAGACTTGTATAGTGAAAAGGTCCTTGAGCATTTCAGGAACCCGAGGAACGTTGGCGTTATCGAGGATGCTGATGGTGTTGGAACCGTCGGCAACCCTGTCTGCGGGGATTTGATGACCATGTACATCAAGGTCGAGGATGACAGGATAGTTGACATAAAATTCCAGACGTTCGGTTGTGGTGCGGCAATAGCAACCAGCAGCATGGCAACAGAACTTGCGAAGGGAAAAACGCTTGAGGAGGCATTGCAGATTACCAAGCAGACCGTTGCTGAAGCGCTCGGAGGTTTACCTCCTCAGAAAATGCACTGCTCAAATCTCGCTGCAGATGCGCTGAAAAGGGCCATTGCGGACTATCTGAAAAAGAATGGAAGAGAAGAAGACCTGAAAAGACTCGGTCTTGACAACCTTCCCGATGAGGATGAACACGACGACCACGGGGAACTCTGTCCGATGTAAACTTCAAGTTCCATCGGGCGTTAAATTTAATTATTTTTGATTTCAATTTACTCTATGCCAAAGCTGTTTTCTGAAGAGTGGGTAAAGGAGTACATGAGATTGCTGAACGAAAGTGAGGAATATGAGCAGGCTGCGAAGGACTGGGAAGGGGATTTTCTTTTTGTGGTGGAGCCGGACGAGGGGCTGACCGAGCCGATGTACATTTACCTCGACCTCTACCATGGCAAGGCCAGAGATGGGTACATGGTAAAGGACCCCTCCCAGGTGAATGCGGCGTTCGAGTTCAGGGGGAAGTATTCAAACTGGAAGAAGCTTTTAAACGGTGAGATTGACCCCATAAAAGGGCTTGTAACCGGCAAGTTCAAGCTCAGGGGGAATATGGCAAAGGTCATGAGGTATGCCAAGGCCGCGAAGGCACTGGTAGAGGTGGCTCAGAAGGTCGAAACAGAGCTGCCGGAGTAGATATCATGTGGAATTTCCTATCTCCAAAAATCGTCTTCGGAGAGGACTCTGTCGAATTTCTCGAAAGGTTGCAGGGTAGGAAAGTGGTTCTGATCTCGGACGAAATCGTTGGCGAAAAATTTTCAAAAATTCTGGAAAGGTATGTTGATTTTGCCGGAAGGATTTATCTTCCTGCGAGAGAGCCATACAGAGAGGACGCAGAGGATGTGGCTGAGAAGCTCAGAGAAACCGAGCCGGATTTCATCGTTGCCCTCGGTGGTGGAAGTGTTCTTGACGTTGCAAAGGCAGCGAGGATTCTTGCGGAGCTTGACATACCTCCCGAGGAGATAACTCCCTTCACCGATCTCGGGGAGATGGGGTATTCCGGCAAGGTGAAGCTGGTTGCGATACCCACCACAAGCGGAACGGGCAGTGAGGTTACCTGGGCAATAGTTCTGAAGGACAGGGGCGAGAGAAGAAAGATCGTCATGGCCAATGAGAAGGCGATGCCCGACGTTGCCCTGGTTGACCCCATCTTCGTTTACGAAATGCCGGAAAGCATCGCAATTTTGTCGGGTTTTGATGCTCTGAGTCATGCGGTTGAGGCCTACCTGTCAGCCTTCAGCAATCCCTTCAGCGACTCTCTCGCTGTGAGGGCTGTAAGGCTTATCGCCGAAAGCTTTGAACAATCTGCTGAAGGCGACAGGAAGGCGAGGGAGAACATGCACCTGGCCGCCACGATTGCAGGCCTGGCTTTCAGCAACTCACAGGTCGGAGTGGTGCACGCCCTCGCCCATGCCACCGGAGCGGTTCTGAACATGCCCCACGGGATTGCGGTTGCGGTATATCTGAAACCGGTTCTCGAATATTATGCTGAGAGGGGGATTGAGAGAGTTAATGGGCTTTCGCATGAGGCGGGGATGGACGTCATGGCCATGATGCATAAGCTGTATTCGAGATTCGGCGTGAAGAGTTATTATGATTCTTCAGAAATCAGGAAAAACAGTGAGGGAATAGTGAAAAGGGCGATGGAGGATAGCTGCATAGTTACCGGACCATTTGTGCCTGATGAGGATGAGCTTTTCGAGATTATCGGAAAGGTGGTTGGATGATGTATGCGGGAAAGCTTTTGAGAATCAATCTCAATAGCGGCGATGTTAAAACCTTCAGGCCCGGAAAGGACCTCTACAGGGAGTTTCTCGGTGGCGGCGGTCTGGCTGTGAACCTGCATCTCGACATGGAGTCATACAGCGCTGACCCACTTGGCCCTGAGAACCCGTTGATTCTCATGACCGGTCCGCTCACCGCCTCTGCTCCATCGTGTTCAAGACTGCAGTTCACGGCAAGGTCTCCGCTGACCCTCGGGTGGGGCGAGAGCAGTACTGGCGGAAGAATTGCAACATACATCAAGAGGGCAGGATGGGATGGTCTGATCATTGAGGGAAAGAGCAACAGGCCTGTTTACATAACTGTCAGCTCTGAGGGGGCTGAAATCAGGGATGCAGACCACCTCTGGGGGAAAACGACTTTCGAAACTCAGGATGAGATAAGAAAAGACGTGGGAGAAGTGTCAACGGCAGTGATCGGCCCGGCTGGAGAGAATCTGGTGAGATATGCATGTGTCCTGGTCGACAACTCGAGAGCGGCCGGGAGAACCGGAATGGGGGCGGTTATGGGCAGCAAAAATCTTAAGGGTATTGCGGTGCTGAAGGAAGATGAGTTCACTCCGGAACCCGAGAACCCGGAAGCTTACAGAGATTCCGTAAAACAGCTTGCCGACAGGATAAAGGAGAACTTCACGGCAAACATGCTCAAGGAAGTGGGCACGGGAGGTTACGTTGAGTCTGCAGAAATGTTCGGTGATCTGCCCGTCAGGTACTTCACCTCCGGAGTTTTCGGTAAAGCCGAGAGCATCTCCGCAAACTATCTGGTGGAGAAGTACCTCAAGAAACACGACGGGTGCATGGGTTGTGCAATAAGGTGCGGCAAGGTTCTCGAGTACAATGGAGGGGAATATCATCTGCCGGAATACGAAACCCTCGCATCTTTCGGTTCCCTGCTGATGATTGATTCTGGAGAGAAGCTGATTGAGATGAATCACGCTGCCAACGCTCTTGGCATTGATACGATTTCTGCTGGAGTTACCATCGGCATGGCGATGTATCTCACTGAAAACAACCTTGCCGACTTTGGAGTGAGGTTCGGTGATGCTGAAGGGGCCTTCAGCCTTCTCCATGACATAGCGTTCAAAAGGGGAAACGGCAACCTCCTTGCAGAGGGTACGATGAGGGTTGAGCAGAAGCTTGGCCTTAACGGAATTGCGGCCCACGTCAGGGGTCTTGAGATTCCAATGCATGATCCGAGGGCGTTTTTCAGTCTTGCGGTGGCCTACGCAACAAACAACAGAGGGGCATGTCACCTGCCTCACCAGATGTACAACGTCGAGATGGGCCTGAAGATAAAAGAATACGGTATTGAGAGCGAGGACAGATTCGAAAACAGGGGCAAGGGGATCATAACTGCCAGAATGCAGAACTTCACGGAGATCTTCAACTCCCTTGTGATGTGTGCATTCGTCCCTGCGAAACCGTCCCACATAGCTTCCCTTCTCACTCACGGACTTGGGGTGGATTACCCGGTGGACAGGATTTACGAAATCGGGGAGAAGACCTTCCTGGCGAAGAGGAGATTCAACGAGCTTGCCGGTCGGGGCAGGGATCATGACAGACTTCCCGAAATAATCCTGCAGCCTGTGGATGGTGGGAGCGAGGGCAACGTCCCTGACATTGAATATCAGCTGAAGGAATATTACGATTTCAGGGGCTGGAACTGACCCCTCTTATTTTTCAGGGTCTGAAGAACGACCGGCACCGATATGAGCAGGGAAAAGAGTATGTATGGTGATTCGAAACCAATGTAGCCGCTCATCATGCCGGCGATCAGCGGACCAGCGGTCAGTCCTGCGGTTATGACTGACGAGAGGATGCTCATTGACATTGCATAGCTCAGGCCGCTCCTTTCGGCTATGGTAACGGTGGCTGAGGTGTAAACAAGCGCCACGATAAATCCCTGAATGAACCTGACACCGAGAAAAACGTAGATGTTCGGAATCAGGATCAGAAGGGAAGTTACCGAGATCAGGAGAGATGAAATTGTGTATGCCTTCAAACCACCGTGTCTGTCAGCCAGATATCCGGCATAGGTGTTTGAGAGGGTTCTGGTGATGAGATAGATGCTGAAAGACAGTCCGAATTCCAGTGGAGTGATGTTCAGTCTTTCGAGGAACGAGTTTTCAAGAGGGACTATGGAAGACATGAGCGCAACGACGAACATGAGGGACACGAGGATGGGGTAGATCTCCCTGCTAACATCTCTAAAACCGCTCTTTTTCTTTTTCATCTCCGATATTTCAGGCTCATCCACCAGCATGAATACACCTATGGAGGATACCAGAACGAATAAGGCTGAGATGTAAAAGACAATGTTCAGGTTGAAGCTTATGAGAATTCCCGCCATGATGGGTGAAACCGAAAACCCCAAGTCGGTGAAGGTGTTGTAGATACCGAAGCTCTGCCCCTTCTTTTTTCCAGCAAGAGAAATGACGAGCGTGAGGCTGGATACCATGAGAAAGCTTTCAATAATTCCAAGCACAACCCTGAGGAAAAGAAGTTCCTCAACAGTCCTTATGGATGTGTAGAAGAGAATGAGGATTGCCGTGAGCAGCAGAGAGAGTGAAAGAAATTTCTTCGGTCTTGCTGATCTTTCAATCACCTTTCCTGCCAGAGGCTGTACGAGAGTTGCCACAAGGCCCCAGATGGATATGACTATGCCTGAGACAAGGTCTATTGGGAGCTGGCTGGTTGCGAGTGACGAAATCAGGATTGGCAGTGCAAAATAGGCCATACCACTCCCCACTGAATCCGCAAATCTTGCGATCGACACTGTCAGTATTCTGCGCTCCACTCCGGCAGAAAATACGGGTCGGAATATAAAAAAAGTGTGAAAAATTTTAACACATATCCGCATTTTGTCTCACGTTGAACCTCAGGCGAAATAATGTATTTATTCCGATTTTTTAGACAGACCATGTGAAGCTTGCAGATGGTGTTCACCTCATTGAGGGTCGGAATGGGGGCCGGTTTCCCTACTGCAACTGTCTGCTTGTCGATAGCCTTCTGATCGATTCAAGCTGCGGAGAGGACAGGCTTGAGGCCATTCTTGGCAAATTCGACAGGCTTGTTCTCACCCACACCCATCCCGACCACGCATCCGGGGCATGGCTTGCTGAAAAGTACGGGAAAAGGGTTTACACTCCGCATCCGGCCACAACGGTGGAGGAACTTGCCAGAAGGTTCGCTCCTGAAGTTGCGGATGAGTGGATTGATTTTGCAAAAAACATGGCCGGCCTGAGGGACTTCAGCGGTGCTCTGTATGATGAAGGCCACGATTTCAGCACGAAAGACCACGAAGTTGAGCTGATAAAGACTGAAGGACACACGGTGGACATGCACCTGTTCCTGATTGATGGCAGAATTCTGTTCTCGGCAGACATAGACCTGACACCATTTGGCCCCTGGTATGGAAACCCTGAGAGCGATCCGGAGCTGTTCAGGAGGAGCATCGAGTCTCTTTTTGACTACGATTTCACGGTAATCGTCCCGTCCCACCGTAAACCTGTCAGGGGCAGGGAGAGCATAGAAACCCTCCTGATGGAATTTCTTGAGCATTTCGACAGAAGGGAAGAGGTAATCTCAGAACTTCTGGGCAGGGGTTACAGCATTGACATGATTGTCGAACACTCTCCCATTTACGGTGGTAAGAAACCGGCCTGGAAAAACATCCTCAACTACTTCGAGAGGAACATGGTCATCAAGCATGTGAAAAAATTGGAGGGCAGAGATTAACGGGCAAACTCTTCGAAAGCCGACAGGGCGAGATCAACTTCCTCTCTGCTTATTGTCAGTGGCGGGATTACTCTGACATCCTTATCGGATGTTGCGTTTACAAGCACACCCCTGCTCATGGCGAACTGGGAAAATTCCTTCGCATCGCTTACGGTCAGACCCACCATCAGTCCGAATCCCCTCACATCCTGAACGAAGTCAAGACCCTCAAGCCCCTTCATGAACAGCTCCCCCATTTTTCTGGAATTCTCCAGGAGGTTGTTCTGTTCAATGTACTCTATGGTTGCGAGTGAAGCCGAGCATGCGAGCGGATTCCCGCCGAATGTTGACCCGTGATCCCCCTTCTGGATTCCGGAATGCACCTCCTCGCTTACGGCAACCGCCCCGATGGGGAACCCGTTGCCCATGGCCTTTGCGAGGGTCATGATGTCTGGCCTGAAGCCGTAGATGTCCTTGGCAAACCACTCCCCGGTTCTGCCAAAACCGGTCTGCACCTCGTCGAAGATTACGAGGAAGCCATGTTCCTCTTTAAGCTCAAACAGCCTTTTTATGAATTCTTTTCTTGCGGGATAAACTCCCGCCTCGCCCTGAACCGGCTCCAGGATGACCGCCGCGGTTTCTCCATCCACCACATTTTCCAGACTTTCGGTCGAGTTGAATTCTGCAAAGCTTACCGGCTCTATCAGAGGCATGAACGGCTCCCTGAACTTTTCCTTCCATGTTACTGACAGCGCACCCATGCTTCTGCCGTGGAAGTCGCCCGTGAACGAGACAAACTTCCTTCTGCCCGTGACCCTTCTGGCTATTTTTAAGGCAGCCTCAACACTCTCGGTTCCTGAATTCGTGAAAAAGAATCTGTCCATTCCGCTTATCTCCACAAGTTTTTCCGCAAGCTCGATCTGGGGCTTTGTGTAAAACAGGTTTGAAACGTGGATGAGCTTTTCAGCCTGCTCTCTTATCCTTTCAATCACGTATTCGTTGGAATGGCCGACCGAAACGCAGGCAATTCCGGCTATGAGGTCAAGGTACTTTCGTCCGTGTTCATCGAAAATCCAGCATCCCTTCGCTCTCTCGATTACGATGGGATATCTGTTGAAAAACTGGATGAATACCTTCCTTTCCCTTTCGATAATCTCACTCATACTCGATCGTGGCGGGTGGTTTTGGAGTTATGTCATACACAACTCTAACAACCTCGGGGATCTCTTCGGTTATCCTTCTCATGATCTTTCTGAGAATCTCGTAATCGAGCCTGAGGGGTTCTGCCGTCATGGCATCCCTGCTCTCAACCGCTCTTATGGAGACTATATAGCCGTAAACTCTCTCATCGCCCTTGACACCTGTGGCTCTTCCTATGACTGCTGCGAACGCCTGCCACTTTGGAATGTCCTTAAGCTCCTCCTCGACAATTCTGTTCGCCTTTCTGACTACTTCAACCTTTTCCGGAGTAACCTCTCCGAGCACTCTCACGGCCAGCCCCGGTCCGGGGAATGGCATCCTCTCCGAGATCTCTTCCGGCAGTCCGATGTACCTCGCCACCTCTCTGACCTCATCCTTGTACAGCTCTCTCAGAGGCTCGATGACACCCTTGAACGTGTAGTGTGTGGGGAAACCGCCGACATTGTGATGGCTCTTTATACCGCCCTGACTTTCTATTATGTCCGGATATATAGTCCCCTGAATGAGGTAGTCGGCCTTTTCCTCCTCCGCAACCTTCTCAAATACCCTGACAAAAAGCTCTCCTATAACCTTCCTCTTTTCCTCAGGATCAACAACGCCTTTCAGGGCACTGAAGAACTCTTCTCTCGCATCCACGAATTTGAGATTCATGTACCCAAAAATTTCCTTCACCCTCTCTGGTTCGCCAGCTCTCATAAGCCCCGTATCAACAAAAACGGGTATCAGCTTATCTCCAATGGCTCTGTATGCCAGAACAGCGCAAACGGAACTGTCAACACCTCCCGATAACGCTATGATTGCCTTTCCGTCACCAACCTGTTCCTTAATCTCCTGAATTGCTTTTTCCACAAATCTTTCAGCTTTAACCATTCATTTCCCTCCTGTATTCCAGCGCAGCCTTAACAAACCCGACAAATGGTGGTGATGGGGCAAATGGCTTGGCCTTGAACTCCGGATGGAACTGGGTAGCGAGGAAGAATCTTTTTTCCGGAATCTCCAGAATTTCCATCCTCCTTCCACCATCTGAATACCCGGAAAAAACAAGCCCGTTTTTCTCAAGCTCGCCTATGTATTCCGGATTGACCTCATACCTGTGCCTGTGCCTCTCCAGGATTTTTTCGGTCTGATAGAGGCTGTAGGCAATCGTATTCTCTTTGAGAGTTATTTCTATGTCCCCCAGCCTCATCGTCCCTCCAAGTTCGTCGATCTCCTTCTGCTCCGGTAGCAGGTCTATAACCGGGTGGGGTGTGTTTTCATCAAACTCCGTGCTGTTCGCCCCATCATACCCGAGAACGTTTCTGGTGAATTCTATGACGGATAGCTGAAATCCGAGACAGATGCCGAGGAAGGGTATGTTGTTCTCTCTGGCGTATTTGATTGCCATTATCTTGCCCTCAACACCCCTTGAACCGAATCCACCCGGTACAAGTATTCCGTCCGCCTCTATCTCGATCTCCCCAAAATCCTCAAAGTCCTCGCTGTCGATCCACAGATAGCTTACCTTCGTTCCGCTGTAAACACCGGCTATCTTGAGGGCCTCTCTTATGCTTATGTATGCATCTCTAACATCCATGTATTTGCCGACAATGGCGATTGTGACGTTTTCACCTGCGTTTTTAAGCTTTGAAACGAACTCTTCCCACCTTTCCTCGCTTTTGGCCCGATCCAGCCTAAGTTTTTCGGCAATGTATCTGTCGAGCTTTTCCTGTTTGAAAAGCAGTGGAACCTCATAAATGTCGTCTGCGTTTTTCGCGCTTATTACAGCTTCAACGGGAACATCACAGAAGAGCGAAATTTTTCTCTTTGTGCTTTCAGTAAGCTCCTCCTCACACCTCCCTACGATGACATCGGGATGCAGTCCAAGGCTCCTCAGCTCCTTCACGCTGTGCTGTGTTGGTTTGGTTTTCTGCTCACCACCGCTGTCGAGTGGAACGAGGGTTACATGGACGAGCAGAAAATCCTCCTCTTTCTCTTCGTTGTGCATCTGTCTTATTGCTTCAAGAAACGGCATGCTCTCGATATCTCCAACCGTTCCACCAACCTCGATGAGACAGATATCTGCGTTTTTCTCTTCTGCAACACTCCTTATCCATCGCTTGATCTCGTCGGTAACGTGGGGTATGATCTGAACGGTCTGACCGAGATATTCGCCCTTTCTCTCTTTCTCAATAACGTTCCGGTATATCTTTCCTGTCGTGATGTTGTGCTTTCCGGTGAGCTCCATACCTATGAATCTCTCATAGTGTCCGAGGTCGAGATCGACTTCTGTCCCATCCTTGAGCACGTAAACCTCGCCGTGCTGGAACGGGTTCATGGTTCCGGCGTCGATGTTTATGTACGGGTCAATTTTTATTGGCACGACCCTGTAACCCATGTCCACGAGAATTCTGCCTATGCTCGCTGCTGTGATACCCTTTCCGAGACCGCTCATCACTCCTCCAGTAACAACTATGAACTTCATACCGTCTCCCTCAGTTCCGGTGGAAGCATATTTGGTATTCCATCCTCAATCGGATATTCAGCCCCACAGGACTTGCAGATCAATCGTCCCCAGAGTATTTCTCCCTCGTTCTCCTCCTCAACTTCCACGTCAAGATCTCCTTTGCAAACAGGGCATGCGAGAATTTCAAGAAGTTTCCTCCTCATAACGCTCCACCTCTCACACCGCAAAATATTAAGTTTTTGATGCTGAAATAATGGGGATTAAAAAAGGCAATTAGAGTCTTTCATCTCTCAGATCGATTATCTGTTCGAGAGATGGGCCGGTTGAAATGAGTGTAACCGGAACGCCCGTGTCATCCTCAACCCTTTCAACAAACTCCTTTGCCTTTGGCGTAAGTTTTCCCCACTCTGTCACTCCATAGCACTCCTTGTCGAGCCTGTCAATTCCGGTTATGGCTATCTGCGTCGCTCCGTTGATCATGGCCGAGTATCTCGCAAGCTCCGGGTCCCACCAGCCGACCCTTCTTCTCCTTCCCGTGACTGTTCCGTACTCAACTATCCCAAGGCTTTCTGCCTCTTCCTGGCTCATCTCTGTGGGGAATGGACCTGAACCGACCCTCGTCGGGAATGTTTTGAAAACGACAATCACATCGTCTATTTTCGTTGGTCCAACTCCAACGTCTGCAGCGATTGATGATGCCGAAACGTCCTTGGATGTTACGTAGGGGTAGGTTCCGTAGTAAAGGCTGAGCGCAAAACCCTGTGAACCCTCTATCAGGACGAACTCTCCGCTGTCAATCGTCTCATTTACCTCGAGGGGGACATCGGTAAGGAATGGCTGGAGTTCCACAACGTCCTTCGCAAGCCTGGCGACCCTCATAACCCTGTCTGCGTTTGCCGGACCACATCCGCTTCCTGTACTTCCTATTTTGCCTGCAAGGTGTTCCGAGCTTTTGTCGGATTCAATGTGCTTTGGCTCGATGATTGCACACCTGTAATCGATCCTTGCCCGCTCCTCTACATTAAGCATTTTAACCTCGTTCAGAAAAACTTCTGGATTGACGAGAACTCCCGCTCCGATCAGGAGCTTCGCATCACCGTAAACGAAGCCAGAAGGAATCATTCGGATACCGAACGACTTTCCATCGAATTCCACTGTATGCCCTGCATTTGGCCCTACGCCGCCTCTTGCAATTATTTTCGGCTTATCTGAGTGTGCAATGTGCGCTATTATCTTTCCCTTTCCTTCGTCACCCCAGAATCCACCAACGACAATTGTAGCAGACATTGAATTCCACCCTCCCTTTTTTCGCAGGCATATTATTTAAAATTTGACATAGTCATAATGAACTTATCAAAATCTTTAAAAAAAGCGTCCATGACGTTGGGTCAATGAAATTAAGAGGGCGAGCCTGGAAGTTCGGAGATGATATTTCGACTGATCACATCACTCCCGGCCGGTACTATCATTTGAGGAGCAACATGCCGGAGCTTGCCAAGCATGTTATGGAGGATGCTGATCCTGAATTTCCGGCAAAGATGAAGCCTGGAGACTTTATAGTTGCCGGAAAGAATTTTGGAATGGGCAGCAGCAGGGAACATGCTCCTCTCGCAATCAAAATTGCGGGAATTTCTGCAGTAATTGCCAAATCCTTTGCGAGAATATTTTACAGGAATGCCATAAATGTTGGTCTCCCTGTGCTGATTGCCGATACTGACCAGATTGACTCGGAGGACGAGCTTGAGATTGATCTCTCGACAGGTGTTATCAGAAACCTGACAAAGGGTACTGAAATTCAGGCCAAACCACTTCCGGAAATCATGATACGGATTCTGGACGAAGGGGGGCTCGTGGATTATGTCAGGAAATACGGTGATATCATAGTATGATGGGTGAGATGAGATGTCCTATCTGCAACAATCAGGCGTATTTTTTAAATACCCCTGATGGTATATACTGTGCGATCTGCAACAGCAGAATACGCCCCAGGATGTGAGCGTGCCGCCGTAGCTCAGCTGGTCAGAGCGGGTGACTCGTAATCACCAGGCCGCGGGTTCGAATCCCGCCGGCGGCTCTGGTTCTTTTTCTGTTTCGTCGGCAAAACAGGTCATAGACAACGTCATTCTCCTGATCGGGATGTCCAGCAAGGTCAGGAAGTGTTTGAAATCCATGCAGAGGAGATTGGTGCGGTTTTCTGAATGGTGTACAAACTCCTGCAATCAGAATGCTGAGGGGAGAAAAACGGCACTGAATCTGGATGAAACTCTCTGAGGTGATATTGCGAAAGCACTTACGGGTTGGGAGCTTGCAGGAGGTTAACCCAACTCCAAACATTTTTAATCTATTTTTGCCATATCACACAGCATGGTAAAACTAGACATTAAGACCATTAAAGGATATAAATATGTCTATATCAAAGATAGGGTGAAGGTTAACGATAAAAACCTGCCTGTCACCATATACGTTGGCAGACTGGAAAAAATAACCTCAGAGCAGTTCATCAGAAAACTGGGCGAATTCCAGTTATTAAGGTTAAAGACCTTCACGGACTTCTGGCTGAAAAAGAAACGTTCGTATCTCGATGATAGAAAAGCACTCAGTTTAGAGGCTCTTCACTACAGCTACGGGCTCTTTGGAGAACACTATCCAGACGAGCTGAAGAGATACGAGCAATCTGTTTTCGCAAGATATGTGCAGGGAACGACAGCAATTGAAGGCAACACAATAACCCTCAGGCAGGCTGAAGAGTTGCTCGAGCACGACATAACGCCTGCTGGCAAGTCAGTCAGAGAGGTTTATGAGATTTTGAACTTCAGGAAGCTGAGGGGGTTCTTGGAAGAATATGAGGGGGACGTATCCGAGAGACTCATTAAAAAGATGCACTCTATAATCATGGAAAATTTGCTCGAATCTCCTGGAGAATACAGGAAAATTCAGGTTCTGATAGAGAAAGCAGAGCATGAACCTCCACCAGCTTTTGAAGTTCCAGAGCTCATGAGGGAGCTTGTGGAGTGGTATAGAAAAAACAGACGGTCAATGCACCCATTTGAGCTTGCCGTACTGCTTCACACGAAGTTCGTAACCATACATCCCTTCGTGGATGGTAACGGCAGGGTTGCCAGGGCGTTGATGAACTTCGTGCTGGAGAGAAATGGTTATCCAACCCTCTACCTCGGCTTGGAAAACAGGGAGGGTTATCTGGATGCCGTGGCAGAGGGAAATAAGGAGAATTACCAGCCGATAATCGATTTCATGTATGGTGTTTACATCAACCAGCACAGAACAATTTTGAACGAAATTTATGGCAAAATCAGGAAGGGAGAGATTGAGGCTTTTCCAGAGATGGATGAATTGCTCAAGCAATTCATGAAGTTGAAGCTTAAGGGCTAACTTTTCTTTTTAATTTCTCAATCAAACTAAGACCTCTCAACAAGATAAACTCCCAGAACTATGAGAATTCCACCAAGAACGGTGAACAGCCCGATGTCCTCTCCGAGGGCGAAATACGCCATTACCGCTGTGAAGAGGGGTATCAGATACACGAAGACCGCAACCTTCGTTGCCTCCATGACCGAGAGGGCTGAATACCACACAACATAGCCAAAAACCGAGCAGAGCAGAGCCAGGAATGCGATGGATATCCAGGTCATCGTGGAAAATGTGGCCGGACTGGCAATGCCCTCAACATACGCAAAGGGCAGGAGCAGAACTGCCCCTATGGCGAATGCATAGACCGTGAGGGTTTCCGGGTTGTATCTCTCAAGCAGCCTCTTCCCTCCGAGGGTGTACAATGCCCACAGAAATCCGTCGAAAATCATCAGCAGGTCTCCCTTCAGGGTTTCTGCATGCAGGAATTCCAGATTGCCCTTTGATGCCGTAAGCACAACGCCTGCAAATGCAAGGATCAGCGCAACGAACTTCCTGCCCGTGAGTTTCTCTCCAACGGTAAACGAGAGAACTGAAACAAATATTGCGGACGTGTTGATCAGGATGGACGAGTTGGTTGCGGTTGTGTAAACGAGAGCGAGAAACTGCACGGCGTAAAGCAGTGTAACGCCAGTCAGGGCGAGGAAAACCAGTCCCGGAAGATCCTGCTTTGAGACAGGGACGATCCTGCCTGACATCTTCAGTATCATGTAAAGCACCGGAGCTGCGATCAGGAACCTGTAAAGTGCGAGGTTGAATGGACCAACCTCTCCGAGACTTATCTTGACGAAGATGAATGAGGCAGCCCAGACCACAGCAGTTCCGAGCAGGGCCAGCACGTACTTTCTCTCTGAATTCACCGGGAAAGGTGTTGCCTGCGTTTTTCAATTTTGCGGGATACAGAGTGGCACGACCTTCCAGTTTTGAATTGTATCACCTGACTCCGAAAGCTACTTAACATCATTTTGAATATATATTCACATGATTGTGGCAATACCAACTGATGACGGGAAGAGGATTTCTGCCCACTTTGGAAGGGCGAGGTATATCTACATCACCGATGGAAAGAATGCAAAGCTGGCTGAAAACCCTCACAGGGGGCATGCAGGCAGGCATGAGAAACACAGGGGAAAACACGAGCTTGCAAATCTTCTCACGAGAGAGGGTGTTGAGGTGGTTTATGCGCTCCACGTTGGGGAGGGGATGCGCAGAAATCTGGGAGAGGCGGGCATAAAAATAGAAACTGTTAAAGAGATGGATATCGAGAAACTACTGCATGGACACAGTTGAGATTCTGAAGGACCTGATAGAGATTGACACTCGAAACCCACCCGGCAATACAGAGGGGGCTGTGGAATACCTTCAAAACCTTTTTTCGAGTTACAGCACGAGGATTTACGGTAAGGATGGGAAGCTCAACATTGTGGTTGAGGTATCGAAAGGAGACCCCGAATTCCTGTTCACGTCTCATCTGGACACCGTTCCTTCGGATGACTCGCTCTTAAAGCCAGTCGTTGAGGATGGAAGGGTCTACGGACGGGGAAGCTGCGATGCGAAGGGATGTGTTGCTTCAATAATCTCTGCATTTCTGGGTCATGAGCCCGAATCTGGAGTTAAACTGGCCTTTACAGCCGACGAGGAGATCGGAGGGAAGCTTGGCCTGGGAGAGGTGATGAAACACGAAGAGCCTGACTTCGTAATCGTTGGCGAACCTTTCGGCTCTGACAGAATCGGCATAGCTCAGGCTGCAGTGGTTGCTCTAAAAATCGTGGTTCACGGAGAGAGTGGACACACTGCAATGGCTGATGTTAAGAAGGGTGCCGTTTACAGAGCATCGGAAATCATAACCGAAACAGTAGACCGGTTCGAAAAGATCAGAGGAAACAGGGAAAAGTTTTTTGACGAAATTTCCAGAATCGGCCTTGAAGTGGAGTTCAGAGGTAGTGGAGATGCGGTTTTCAACCCCTCTGTTGTGAGGGCAGGTATAAAGCGAAACGTCGTTCCAGATCGATGTGAAATTGATGCAGATATCAGGGTGGCTCCATGGATTGACGTGAGCAGGCTTAGAGATGAATTTCAGTATGAAGGCACGGACTTTTTTGTAACGGGCTTCCTCAGGCCCTTCGGATACATGCTCGATGGAGTAAACCCCGACCTTGACAGACAGCTTGTAAACATGATAAGCAGTGCGATCAGACAGGAGGGGATGGTTCCCAGGGCAGTTGTAACTCTTGGTGTTGGAGACATCAGGCACGTGAGAAATAGGGGCATTCCAGCGTTTTATCTCGGTCCGAGGGGTGAAAATCTCCACTCTGATGGCGAGTTTGTGTATATCGACGAGCTGTACACCGCATCGAGAATATACAGAAACATCGCTAATCCTTCAGGAAAATAATGTTCCCTCTGCCTTTTTTGACTTTCTCCACGATACCCCTGCGTTCAAGGTCTGCAAGCATCAGGCTGATTTTCGCATCACTGTAACCCGTTTTTTTCTTCAGCTCTTTCTGGGTAATTCTCCCTCCGGCCTGCCTGATTATTTCCACGATTTCGCCGAGGTCTTCTGGCAGACTTTCCTGCGGGACCAGCTCATGCACTTCCTCAGAGGCTCTCCTTTTGAGCACGTATGCTCCGGCAAACAGCACAGCAATCAGCAGCACCCCGCCAATCCAGTAATAGCCAGAATTTGATTGAATCCTGCCATCTTCCACATTGAATTCAAGATTTAACTCCTCGCTCATGTTTCTGTCCAGCTCTTCAACCAGCGGGTATGCAAGGATATCTATCCTGTATGTCCCGTTTTGCTCCACAACGACAGTTTCGTTGGCATACAGTGTTATGTCGTCATAGTGGTAAACTTCGATTGAATAGATTCCCGGTGAGACCTCGAACATGTAATTGCCGTCCTCACTGACGATTCTCTGCTGGGGTGTGGTGTTTATCGTGATTATTACGTTTTTCAGGGGTTCAAAGGTCTCCCATGAGAAGACAGTCCCCTGTATTTTAGCTCCGCTTGCTGTTGATGTGATCAGCAGCAGTGCAAGGATCACCAGGATTTTCTTCACAAGAGTCTTTTGCTGGATCGTATTATAAAAAATTTTCAAAAGAATGAGTTAAAACTCAAAGCTCTCTCCCGGTTTCAGCACCACTACGCTAACACCCTCAATCCTGTCTTCAACGGTCTTTTTGAACACTTCGGGATCGGTCTCTATGACCGGAAACGTGTTGTAGTGCATGGGTATGGCGTATCTGGGCTTGACAAGCTCAACAGCTTTGACGGCCTCTCTTATCCCCATCGTGTACCATCCGCCGATCGGCACAAGCATAACCTCTGGCTCATAAAGCTCGCCGATGAGCTGCATGTCCATGAAAACATCCGTGTCTCCACAGTGGTAAACCTTCTGACCGTCCATCTCGACCACAAACCCTGCGGGATCGCCGGCAGGTATAAGCTCCCCATCCTCCTCAACATCTGCGGAGTGGAATGCCTTGACCATCGTGGCAGCTACTCCGGAAAGTTTTGCGGTTCCGCCGATGTTCATACCCACAGCCTCCACGCCCTTGGCGGAGAGTATCCTTGAAAGCTCATGGATTCCAACCACCGGACAGTCATTGTTTCTGGCGATCTCAACGGCATCTCCCAGGTGGTCCCCATGACCGTGGGTTACCAGGATTATGTCTGCGTTCACCTCATTTGGCTTCACAGGGGCAAGCGGGTTTCCGGTTAGGAATGGGTCTATCAGCACCTTCCTGCTACCCTCAAGCATGAAACAGGCATGCCCGTACCAGGTTATTTTCAACAGCACCACCTCCTGAATTTGTGCCTTTGAATGATATTCAACAGGGACTTATTATGCTTTACTCCTGCACAACTGACCGGGGCTCGCTGGTGGCACACCTTCGTTAATTACCAAAAAAATTTATTTAGTTCTCACCATAATGATAATAAGAGGTGGACGAATGACAAGGAAAAAGGTCATGATCGTTGAGGATGACGATGCGGTTCTTGAGGTTCTCAAAGTGATGCTTTCAAAGGGTAACTGCCAGATTCTCGTGGCAAAGAACGGTCAGGAGGCCATTGACCTCTACAGGTTTGCAAAGCCAGACCTGGTTTTGATGGATATTGAGCTTCCTGTCATTGACGGTATAACTGCAACGAAGGAAATCAAAAAGCTCGATCCAAATGCCAAAATAATCGGTGTTACTGCCTATTCGAGGTCAAAGGGCAAACATCTGATTGAGGCGGGGGCGCTCGACATAATTGACAAACCATTCACCAAAAAAAAGATATTTCAAATTCTTGAAAGGTACACCTCAGTCTGTTAGTATTTTCTTCACCTTCTCAATTCCTGCCTCAAGCAGCTCCTTTGCCTTCTTTTCGTCCTTCGCCTCGGCGAAAATCCTTGCTATCGGCTCCGTGCCAGATGGTCTGATCAGCAGCCACCCGTCCTCGAAATCTATCCTTGCACCGTCGGTGAAATTGGCATCTTCAAACTCCGCTCTCAGACCTTCAAGCAGCCTTTTCTTATCCCTGCACTCGACCTTTGTTTTCAGGGTAACGTAGTGCGGTATGTCCTTTACGAGCTCCGACAGCGGTTTGTTCTCCTCCGCCATCAGCTCGAGAACCTTTGCAAGGCTCATCCCTCCATCTCTTGCAAGCAGATGCTCAGGGAAAATAAGCCCTCCGTTCCCTTCTCCGCCAAACACGGCGTTTTTCTCCTTCATCACCTTTGCAACAACGGGTGAACCGACAGCAGTGTATATCACCTCTCCTCCCGCCTCTCTAACTGCATCCTCGACGCATCTCGATGTGCTTACAGGCGTAACCACGACCCCACCGTTGTGCATTTCAACATAGTATTTCGCCATCAGGGCCAGCATGACGTCCTCGCTGACGAAGTTTCCCTTCTCATCGACAAACGTGGCCCTGTCAGCATCACCATCGTGTGCAACCCCGAGGTCGGCCTTCACTGCTTTAACAACATCCTTAAGCTCGGACACGTTTTCTTCTACCGGCTCTGATGCCCTTGCGGGGAATCTGCCGTCCGGGTAGCAGTTGATGGTGTATGTTCTGCAGTTCAGCCTTCTTGCAATTTCCGGGCTTGTAAATGATGCGGCACCGTTTCCGCAGTCTATGACAACCCTGTACTCCCTTTCGGCGATGATATCGGTATTCACCCTGTTCAGTATGCCGGCAACGTAAATCCTGTTTGCGTCGTCTGAAAAAACACTACCCACCTCGTTCCAGGCGGCTCTTCTGAACTTCTTGCTCAGAAGCACTCTTTCTGCTTCAGCATCTTCCTCTCTGCTGAACTCCGTTCCATCCCCACTTACGAATTTGATTCCGTTGTATTCTCGCGGGTTGTGACTTGCGGTAACGATAACTCCCGCTTTGGCATCCGTGCTTTTCACGTAATACTGAAGAGAGGGTGTTGGAGCCACCCCGACGTCAACAGCGTCACCTCCGGCAGACATTATCCCTGCGAGAACAGCTGACTTCAGCATTGGGGATGAGATCCTTGCATCCATGCCCACGGCGATAATGCCCTCTCTCAGAGATGCTATCGTTCTTCCGAGATCAAGAGCGAGTTCTGCCGTAAGCTCTTCATTTGCAATACCCCTGACACCGTTCGTGCCGAAAAGAGAGCGCTCCATATTTTTAATTGAATCAGGGAATATATAATCTGTTCGGAAAATACGGCAGCTTTTCAACTTTCTCCCATCACAATCTTGATGGGCTGGTTCTTCCTCAATTTTCGCCGGCAATTAAACTAATGGCTCAAAAAAGGAGTGTTGCCCGCTCTGTGGAATCCCCATCATCCTCTCAGGGGACGCATGGCCGGCGGGCAGATTATCTCTGTTCAGCGAAGTATATATAGTCTTCTGATGGTTGCGTCCCTTTCATAATCTTAAAGTTTTAATATTGCCCGGCTTTCCTTGGCGTATGAAATACAAAGTTGCCGTGCTCGGAGCGACCGGAATGGTCGGGCAGAAGTTCATTCAGCTCCTCGAAAACCATCCCTGGTTTGAGATTTCAGCACTGATGGCGAGTGAGAGGAGGGTCGGGAAGGCTTACGGAGACGAGGTGGAGTGGCTCGTCTCCTCAGATGTGCCTGAAAACGTAAGGGATATGGAAATGCTGCCAATGGATCCCAGGAATGTTGATGCTGACATCGTTTTTTCCGCACTCCCCGCAAATATTGCGAGAGAGGTGGAACCCAAATTCGTTCAGGAGGGTTTTGCTGTAGCGAGCAACGCTTCTGCCTTCAGAATGGAGGAGGACGTTCCTCTGGTTATTCCTGAGGTAAATGCCGAGCATCTCGGCCTGATTGAAGTGCAGAAAAGGAACAGGGGCTGGGACGGGTTCATTGTAACGAATCCCAACTGCACGACCATCATGCTTGTTCTGACACTGAAACCGCTTGTGGACCTCGGGCTTGCTAAGGTAAACGTTGCCACGATGCAGGCGCTTAGCGGGGCCGGTTATCCCGGAGTGCCGTCTATGTCAGTTATCGATAACGTTCTGCCCTTCATCAGGGGTGAGGAGGACAAGGTTGAGACCGAACCGCTCAAACTGCTTGGAAAGTTTACGGGCAGCGGTATCGATTTTGCCAGCATAAGTGTTTCAGCCTCATGTCACAGGGTTCCGGTCATAGACGGGCACCTTGAGGCAGTTTTTGCCGAGTTTGGCAGAACTATTGAAGTAGAAGAAGTTATAGAGGCGTTCAAAGGCTTTAAGCCTATTGAAGGATTGCCCACGTCTCCGGAAGAGGTTATCGTGGTGAGGGATGAACCTGACAGACCTCAGCCGAGACTTGACAGGGATGCAGGAAACGGCATGAGCGTCGTTGTCGGCAGGGTGAGGAAGGATGGTGACAGCGGGATCAAATATCTTGTTCTCGGACACAACACTGTCAGGGGTGCTGCTGGAGCGAGCATACTGAATGCTGAGTTGATGGTAAAAGAAAAGTTAATATAGTGGTAGGTTTTTCGGGATAAAAACAAGGAGGTAGATGGGAATGGCAGAAAACGCTGTGTTTGTAGGAAACAAGCCTGTAATGAACTATGTTCTGGCAGTTCTGACCCAGTTCAACGGCGGTGCAAAGGAAGTCGTTGTTAAGGCAAGGGGAAGAGCAATCAGCAGGGCTGTCGATGTTGCAGAGATCGTCAGGAAGAGATTCCTTCCCGATGTTGAGGTTAAGGATATCAAGATCTCAACCGAGAAGGTTGAGAGCGAGCAGGGCGAGGCAAACGTCTCTGCTATTGAGATTGTTCTCGGTAAGAAGGACTAATTCCATTTATTTTATCTTCTTTTTGCCCAATTCTGCTTTTCAAAAAGTTTTTAACTTCAGGCCGGGATTTCTGATTGATGATTGAGGAGTATCCGACTCTGGATGACATTGATTATTCAGGCAGGAGCGTCCTCGTTAGGGTTGATATCAACGCACCCATCGTCGAGGGAGAAATTCTGGACACGACAAGATTTAGAGCCCATGTTCCCACGATAAGAGAGCTTGAGGATTGCAGGGTTGTTCTGCTGGCCCATCAGTCGAGACCCGGAAAGAAGGATTTCACAACGCTTAAAAAACACGCTGAAATCTTTTCAAGGCTGCTTAACCGGGAAGTAGAGTACGTTGATGAGGTCTTTTCGGAATGCGCTGTAAAGAGGATTCTGGAAATGGATGCCGGCGATATACTCCTGCTTGAGAATGTCAGGTTTTACTCCGAGGAGGAGCTGAAAAAAACACCCGAAGAGCATGCCAGCTCGTATATTGTATCAAAACTCTACAGGTATTTTGATTTCTATGTCAATGATGCTTTTTCTGCATCCCACAGAGGTCATGCGAGTCTTGTGGGATTTCCCGTCGTTCTGCCCTCTGTAATAGGCAGGCTGGTGGAGAAGGAGGTCAGAGCCTTATCGAATGCGCTCGGCAGTGAGGGTGAGAAGGCTTTCGTCCTCGGCGGAGCGAAAATAAGCGATTCCGTTAACGTCATGAAAAACGTTCTTGAGAAGGGGATTGCTGAAAGGGTCTATCTCACAGGTGTTGTTGCAAATTACTTCCTCATGCTCATGGGATACGACCTCGGAGAGAAAAACATCAGGATCGTGGAGGATAACAAAGAGGGCATTGACGACTCGGAAATGAAGAAGCTGCTGAAGAGCTATGAGGACAGGATAGTCCTTCCCGTGGATTTTGGCTGTGAAATCGGTGGGGAGAGGGTTGATATTTCCGTGGAGGAATTCTTCAGGATGGATGACAAACCGCCCATAAAGGATATTGGGAGAGAGACGGTGGAGATGTTTTCAAAGGAAATTGAGAGCTATGACATTGCCGTGATAAATGGCCCCGCCGGAGTTTTTGAAGAAGAGGAATTTGCCTACGGGACGTTTGAGATTCTCAGAGCAGTATCAAGGGCTGGATTTTCAGTGGTGGGTGGAGGACACATTTCATCTGCGGCAAGACTTGCGGGACTTGAGGACAAGGTGAGCCACATCTCCACGGGAGGTGGGGCGAGCATAAGGTTCCTGAGCGGGGAAAAGCTGGTCGCTCTGGAAACCATCAGAAAGTACTGGAATGAGAAGTGGAGTCAATCCCACCGTCTGTAATCTACCTGCACACCGAGAATCTCCGCAACCCTCGAAGCAAAATGGTCAACAATGTCCTCTATTTTTTCCGGCCTGATGTAGAATGCCGGTACGGGGGGCATGACTATTCCTCCCGCCTCCGTAACCCTCACCATTGCCCTCAGGTGATTTATGTGGAGTGGGGTTTCTCTAACTGCCAGAACGAGTTTTCTCCTCTCCTTCAGGGTTACATCTGCGGCCCTCGTTATGAGGTTGTCCGCCATCCCGTAGGCAATTGATGAAAGCGTTTTGATGCTGCAGGGTACGATTGCCATGCCGTCGTGCCTGAAGGATCCACTTGCAATCCCTGCGGCTATGTCGTCTTCAGAATACACGAAATCGGCCAGTTTCTCAATCTGGCTCAGGGAAACTTCAAGCTCATGTTCTGCCGTGATTCTCGCAGCAGAGGAGATCACAAGATGGATTTCGGCATGGTCCCTTAAAATTTCGAGAAGCCTGACTCCAAAAATCTGGCCTGATGCACCTGTCATTGCAACTATGAATCTCATAACCCCAGCCTCGTCAGCTCCTTTGCATGTGCCTTCATTATGTCACTCCTGGTTATTATTCCCAGCAGCCTGCCCGCATCGTCCACAACCATCAGCCTTCCGATGTCCTTTGCGATTAAAAGCTTGAGGGCTTTTTCAAGGTTCTCATCAGGCTTAACTGCGAGGGGGTTGCGGGTCATGATGTCCTCCACCTTTATGTTCTTCTTCATCTCATCGGAAACCCTGTTGATATCGCTGAGCGTTATAACGCCTATGAGCTTTCCCTCATCGACAACCGGGAACCCCAGATGGCCTGTGAGCTGTATAAGCTGCAGCACATCATCGACGGAATTGTTCGGCGAAACGGTTATCAGGTTTTCTGAACTCATGGCCTCCCTCACGGTGAGGTTCTCCAGAACGTCCTTAATCATTTCCCTTCTGTGGGCCGGACTGTCGGCTCTCGTATCAACCTGCTCGCTGTAAATGCTGTAGTTTCCTGAGAGCAGGTATGAAATGGCCGAGGCAGTCATTATTGCCGGAAGAAGCTCATATCCCCCACTCATTTCGAGAACCATTATGATGCTTGCTATAGGCGTCTTTGCGATGGCGGAGATGAATGCGCCCATTCCCACAAGTACGAAGGCTCCTATGGGAAGGGAACAGTCCGGCAGTATGGACTGGGCGAGGAAACCCGTCAGTGCACCCACCATGCTGCCGATTACTATCGATGGGGCGAAGACACCTCCACTTCCTCCGCTGCCCACGGTAAACGAGGTGGCGAGTATTTTTCCAAAAAGAAGTGAGAGCGCCATGATCACCGTCAGTTTTCCGTCTATTGCGAGCTGAACGTAGCCGTAGCTCATGCCCATGGCCGGAGGAATGAGGTAGATTATCGCTCCGGTGAGCAGGCCTCCAGCCACAGGCTTCATCCAGCTTTTCATTTTCAGATTTTTGAATATGTTGTGAACGGAGTAAAAGGTCTTGATGTAGACTATACCCACAATGGCGGAAAGAAGGCCGGTCAGTGCGAAAAACGGAACTTCTTCAAAGCCTGTAAGTGCAAAGGAGGGCGTGGCAAAGATGCTTGTTGGCATCGAATGCCTCATTGAGTACAGAAAGCCAACGAACACGGTGTAGGAAATTATCGAAGAGAGAAATGCATATATCAGACCCTCTGTTTCGGTATCCCTCCTGTAAAGCACTTCAACGGCAAAAAGCGCCCCTCCAAGGGGAGATCTGAAAATTGCACCTATACCTCCCGCAACACCGGAGATCAGCAGGATTCTCCTTTCCCTGTCGCTTAGGTCGAAAAATGTGGAAAGTACTGAGCCAAAACCGGCGCCTATCTGCGCGATGGGCCCTTCCCTTCCTGCGCTCCCTCCTGTGCCTATGGTGAATGCAGTTGCCAGTGCCTTGACAAATGGAACTCTTGCCCTGATCACACCCCTCTCTCTGTGGAACGCTTTTATCACCGCATCAGTCCCGTGACCCTCTGCTTCCGGTGCAAAGGTGTAAACGATGTATCCGCTCAGCAGACCTCCAATGGCCGGAAGGATGTAATACGGGATTCTGATGCCGGAAAAGCTGAACGAAAACATTTCGGGTTCGCCTGCCGGTGTAGGGAGTGTAAGGTTGCCGAGAGACCCTACGAAGAATGCGTTGGTCATGTCTATTAACAGATACAGCGCAATGGCTCCCAATCCTGACACGATCCCCGTGAGAACGACGAGAAACAGGAAATGACCTTTTGAGTAGGATATTCTCACGTTTGGGCCTTATGTGGGGTGTTGTGTAAAAATTTTTTCATTTTTCCTTTCACCTGAGCTGGAGGTACATGTCGAACTCATGCTCCGGATTGACTATTCTGAATCCGAATTTCTTGTAGACGTGGACGGCCCTGTGGTTGTCCCTCTCCGTTACAAGCATTATTCCGTCGAAACCCATTCTCTTTGCGTAGTCTATTATCTGCCCGAGGAGGGCCTGCCCTATCCCTCTGTCCTGGTAGTCCTGGTGGACGAATATTGACAGGTCCACCTTTTTCCAGTCTGCTGTTGGGACAATAACACAGTGTCCGATCAGCTTTCCTCCAAGCTCCGCAACAATTGCGAATCCATTTTCTGCAAGGTAGTCTATCCAGTTCTCAATGGCTATTCTCGTAGACGGCGGG
The DNA here is from genome assembly GCF_000789255.1 of Geoglobus acetivorans. Taxonomy (NCBI): domain Archaea; kingdom Methanobacteriati; phylum Methanobacteriota; class Archaeoglobi; order Archaeoglobales; family Archaeoglobaceae; genus Geoglobus; species Geoglobus acetivorans. The sequence goes on along the minus strand of NZ_CP009552.1, from coordinate 874,161 downwards.
AGTCCGAGACATCTGTTGTCCGGGGAAAAGCTCTCGTACATGCTGATCAGCCTTTCCCTGTCCTCTTCATGGTGGTACTGTCTGATGGTGACCTCGTCCCCTTTCCTGTCCCTGAAAGTAACTGGCTTGAATTCCAGGAACTGCCTTTTCACTTCTGAAGACATCATTTGCATTAATTTACGCAGCAGAAGTATTTATTATTTACTCGAAATTATTAATAGTGTTATTACAAAACAGATATATAAACCACACCTTCTCCCGCTCCTGAAATTATTTTATAGCCGAGCATTTCAGCAACTCCCGTGAGGTTAAAGCATCTGTTCGTGGAGTTCCTGAGGAGCAGGGGGATAGAATGCATATCAACAAACTCCAGAAAGGTGCTGGGTGAAGACCCGATTGCATACATTGCCAGAAATTTTGTTTCGGGAAAGTTTAGAATTTTTGAGGGTCAGGGAAGGTTCTCTTTTGATCTTGATGGGAACAGGGTCGATGCCTGCAGGTATGTTGCTTGGAAGAGCCGTGAGGGGATTAGCAGGGAGGAGATAGAGGACAGACTGGGAGATTTTCCATATCTGGTTGTTGATTGCTCTCTTGCCGGAATGCACAGCGAGAAGGAGCTGAGGAGCCTCAAAAAGCAGGTTAACTGGACCTTGAGAGTGGTGAGGGAATTCATGTGGGATGAGAGGTATGTTGTGGCGGGAATGGATACAGGCACTTCCGCACAGCATTACCCTTCTGTTGAGGATTTTCTTGACCAAATCAGACCGGAGAGGGTAATACTGCTCGATCCAGGTGCAGATGAAGAGTTTGGTGGGGAAAAAGCGGACTGCTACATCATAGGGGGAATTGTTGACAAAACCGGTAACAAGAGGGGCACCACAGCGCTGATATATGAAAGACTCATGGAAAAAGGATATTCTGTTGAGAGGAGGAAGATACTTCTCAGGGGTGATGTGATAGGCGTTCCGGACAGAATAAACCACATCGCCGAAATTGTGCTGAGAGCCGTGATAGATGGGACGAGTGTTGAGGAGGCAATCTTATCCGTTCAGAGCAGAAAAATTGCCAGATGGAGGCTTAGAAAGGAGATTGTGCGAAACTCTGAGAAGATAAAGAGAACCGGCAGGTCTTTCAGAGCTATCAGAAAGTCCTTCTTTGAGGATGTGAAACTCTGGCTGAACGTTGAGCTGGAGGATTTTTACAGATGTGCATCGGATATGGGAATAATCGTGGTTGATGAAGATTTCAATCCAGCAAAAATTTTTAATGTATGTGGCTGAGATTTAGCCTTATGGACGAGATTGAGAAAATCCGGCAGAAGAGAATGATGGAACTCATGCAAAAGATCGGTGATAAGGACGATCAGCCTGTTCAGAATGCTGTTGATCACCCGATAAAGGTGGATGCATCAAATTTTGATGAGATTCTGAAAAAATATGCCAATGTTGTGGTTGATTTCTGGGCGGAGTGGTGCATGCCGTGCAGAATGATATCTCCGATTGTCGAACAGCTGGCGAAGGAGTATGCCGGCAGGGTTGTATTTGCAAAGCTGAACACCGACGAGAATCCGATGATCGCCAGCAGGTATGGGATCACAGGAATTCCGACTCTGATCTTCTTCAAGGATGGCAGACCTGTTGACAAGGTTGTTGGAGCACTTCCGAAAGCCGAGCTGAAGAGATGGGTGGATAGAAACGTCTGAACTTTCCAAATTTTTAACAAAAATGTTTTTGTATTCTCCATCAAACTCTGCCTGATGATAGCAAGAGAGGTTGAATTTGAGGGCCATCTTATAGATTCCAACATACTGCCAAAGGTTCTTGACCTGATTCTCGACCTTGACGGTGAATTTGAGATAACAGAATTCAGGATTGGAAAAAGGAAAGAGGATACCAGCTACGCCAGGCTCATCGTTTTTGGGAGGGATGAGAACCATCTGGATGAGCTTCTGAAGGAACTTCACAAACTCGGTGCGAGGGTTGCCGATGCTGAGGATGCCGAATTTGCTGAGGCCCCCGATGACAGGGTGCTTCCCGATGGATTCTACGTAACCACAAACAATCCCACCTTCGTAAGGCTGAACGGCGAATGGATTGAGGTGGAGGACATTGGAATGGACAGAGTCATTGTTGTGGATCCTGAAAGAAAAAGTGCTTGCTGCAGGTTCCTCAATGAGATAAAGCGAGGAGACCTCGTTCTGGTTGGCGAGAAGGGTGTCAAGATAATCCCTCCAGAGAGACCGAGAAAGTCGACAACATTTGAGTTCATGGGCGGGCACGTCTCGACTGAAAGACCAACTCCAAACGTGATAAAGGCGATAGCGAATGAAATCGTTAATTTGAAGAGGAACGGAGGTAAAATAGCTGTTGTTGCAGGGCCTGCGGTGGATCACACGGGTGCGAGGGATGCTCTGGCCGGAATGATCAGGGACGGGTATGTTGACGTCCTGCTCTCCGGAAACGCTCTTGCTGTTCATGATATGGAGATTTCCATATTCGGCACGTCTCTCGGAATGGACATAAGGACGGGAAGGCCCGTGCCCGGTGGAAACAGGCATCACATTCACACCATCAGCAAAATCATTGCTGCAGGAGGTATAAAGCAGGCTGTTGAGAAGGGCATTGTAAGGGATGGCATAATGTATGAATGTGTCAGAAACAACGTCCCCTTCATTCTTGCTGGTTCGATAAGGGATGACGGACCTTTACCTGAGGTTATAACCGATACAATGGAGGCAAAGAAGGCCATGAAGAACGCTCTCAAGGGTGTGAATATGGTGATAATGCTGGCATCGATGCTTCACAGCATAGCGGTTGGAAATCTCCTTCCCTCGGTTGTGAAAACCATCTGTGTGGATTCAAATCCATCCACTGTTACAAAGCTGGTTGACAGAGGAAGTCATCAGGCCATCGGAATCGTAACCGACGTTGGGCTGTTCTTACCTGAGCTGTATGAGAACATAAAGGAGCTGGAAAAAGAGGGTTGAAATTTGATTACTTTATTATTTCGTTATTATTAGCTCCCTCACTGATTTGTTGATGGCTATTTCTCCAATGCTCTTGATCCGCCTGGATATGTCTATGAGCGGATACATTATTGTCGGGTTTTCCCTGCCCTCTTTGATGCTTGCAAGCAGGTCGTTCTCTATTCCATCGGCAATGTCAATGGCGTCATTCGCCGCTTCGGTGCTCGATTTCATGTACGAGTCCATGACCTTCCTGAACACGTCCTCAATTCTTGAGAGGATCTCGAGATACTGTTTCGAATCTTCTGAAAAGTTGTCGAGCGAGTAAAGGGCATCAGAGAAATCATACAGTGAATCGGATATCTCCTCAAGGGTCTTGGCCACAATTCTCATTCCGAGTATATTTCTTGTCTCGCTCCACTTTGACGGGGACATCAGGTCCCTTATAACCCTGTTTTCAAGTCTGACGGCCAGCATGTACAGTCTGTCGCTGTCCTCCTCGAGCTTCTGGATCTCTTTCAGACCCTCCCTGTCATCGATATTGATGCTGTCTATTATGCTGTCTATTATGCCGAGAACGATCTGGGACATTCTTTTAAGCACACCTATTATGTCAAATTCTGCTGTGGTCAGACTCCTGAGCACAATCGAATTTTCCTGAGCATCAATTACCTCAAATCCTATTATCTCATGCACGATCCCGCTGATCCTGCTCACGAGCTTGGGGGAGAGCATCTTGTCCCTGATCTCTATTTCGTCCAGCCCCTGTATGTACAGCGCGATGATGAAGCGCCTCAAAAATCTCTCATCATAAGCGGGCAGCTTCTCAATAATGGCCTTTACAACCTTGCTCTCCTCAGAATACTTTTTTGGCATTATTTTGATTACATCCTCATCAATGTCGAGAATTATGTCGTCGCCCTGGTCGAGATTGTTTTTCTTAATCCAGTTCTTCGGCAGGCTAACCATGAAACTTGATCCGCCAATGAGCTGAAGTTTGCGCACTTCCACATTAATATGCATATAAAGAGGTTAAAATATTTTACCGTTGGCACAAAAATTTTCAGGAAGAATACGTAGGGTCGTCCTCATAGCCAAGGGACAGATCCTGAATCATCTTGGTTACAAGGCCGAGCAGAATTCTGTCGTCCGAGAGAATTTCCCTGATTATCATCAGGGACGTTGCTTCCTTCAGCTCCTGGCTTTTCAGCCTTTCGAGATGCTCCACGAGCTTTACCGCAAGCTTGTAAATTTCTGCAAGCCTGGCATCATCTTCAGTTTCAAACTCCTCTTCGTCAATTTCTATCTCAATTATTTCTTCAAACTCATCCATTGAATGTGTTTTGTCGGAAGGTTATTTAAATACTTGTTGGGGCCATGAAAAGAAAAGTAAAGTGGGGTTTATCTCATGTCGACATCCTTGCCCTCATCCGCATCCTTCACGAAGTTGATAACATGCGTTTCTGGATATGCACCAACGAACTGAACAACATTGCCCTTATCGAGGTTTCTGATGACCGTGTGCGGTACACCCATAACGCTCCATCTGTCAGCCAGCGATGGAAATTCGAGGCTTTCAATCATAACACCCTCTATGTTTTCACTTATCATCGCAAACTGGTGAGCCACGAGCACGGCTTTTGGACAGTACGGGCAGCTCGGGGTTACGTAAACCTCAATCAGAAGTTTGCTGTTTACGTCCTTCAGCGCCTCCCTTGTTTCCGGAGACACCTCAAGTTCACCGGACGAGATGAACATGATGTCCTTGATGAGCGTTGTGAACTCATATCCCGACGGAATCCCGATGAACTTTATCCTCGACCCCAGCCTGCTGTCACTGTCTGTTATGACGATTGTTGGTGTGTGCTCGACACCCATCGTCTTTGCATCCTCGCTTTTTATGTCATGGACCTCCAGCAGTATCTTATCCGATAGCGCTGATACTTCCTCAAGGAGCTGTCTGGTCTCTTTGCAGTATATGCAGTGTTCATCCTCACTGGAGAACAGAATCAGCCTGACATCGTTTTTCAGGGCGTTTTCAAACTCCCTTTTCAGATATTCCTTATCTTCATTTTTCAGCAATCCCATTGTGTATCACCCTATTTCGAAATTCGAATTGGAAATATAATACCCTGCCGCTTTTGTGGGCCGGTGCATAATTGACTCAGAAGGTTTTTAATATTCGTTCGCTGTTTGAATCTGTGATGGACACGATAATCTGGGTTGAGAAATACAGGCCGAAGACCCTCGATGAAGTTGTCGGTCAGGATGAGGTGATTCAGCGTCTTAAGGGTTATGTTCACAAGAAAAACATTCCGCATCTGCTTTTCGCAGGCCCTCCGGGCACAGGAAAAACGGCAACGTCCATAGCCCTTGCGAGAGACCTTTTCGGTGATGTGTGGCAGGACAACTTCATCGAGATGAATGCGAGTGATGAAAGAGGAATTGATGTTGTCAGGCACAAGATAAAGGAATTCGCAAGAACCGCACCGATTTCGGCTCCATTCAAAATCATATTTCTGGATGAGGCGGATGCCTTAACAGCTGACGCTCAGGCTGCCCTCAGAAGAACAATGGAGATGTACTCAAAAACATGCAGGTTTATCCTCAGCTGCAACTACATCAGCAGGATTATCGAGCCCATCCAGAGCAGGTGTGCAGTCTTCAAGTTCAGGCCGGTTCCCACTGAGGCAATGAGGAAACGGTTACTCGAGATATGTGAGGAGGAGAGAATAGACATCGATGATGAGGCCATTGAGGCGTTGATCTACGTATCTGGAGGGGATTTCAGAAAGGCGATTAACGCTCTGCAGGGAGCTTCGGCGCTGGGTGAAAGGGTTACAGCTGATCTGATTTACCAGATAACCGCTACAGCACGACCGGAAGAGCTGAAAAATCTTATTGAGACCGCTTTAAAGGGTGACTTTCTTTCTGCAAGGGATTACCTTGACAGGCTAATGATCGAATACGGGATGAGTGGTGAGGACATAGTCTCCCAGATGTACAGGGAAATAATCTCTTCAGGCTTTGACGAGTCCCTGAAGGTTGTTCTCGTGGAAAAGCTTGGTGAGATCGATTTCAGACTGACGGAAGGAGCACACGAGAGAATCCAGCTCAACTCATTTCTGGCGTTTTTAACCCTGGTTGGTAAGAAGAGAGCAAAGCAGGGTTGATTTTAATTTCATTTCCGTTATTCAGATTCGAACAACCATTTTTTGAGTAAAATATATATTGATGATGCAACTCCAGCAATAACTGTCATGAAGGCGAAGGAAATTATGAACCCGGATGTGATCTATGAAGAACTGCCCTCAACAAGGGAAAGTGTCCTCGAACTCTTTAAAAAATACGGTATTTCAGCCGTACCTGTGCTCAAGGACGGAAAGCTTGCCGGAATTGTTACACGGAAGGACATCCTGAGAAAAATAGATGAGGATCAGCTTGCTCTGTTAATGACTCCTGATCCGACATACATCTCACCTGATGTTGATGTTAAGGAGGTTATACGCATCCTGAATACCACACATTTCCGGAGGTTGCCGGTGGTCGATGGTGACGAGCTTGTCGGAATCATCACGGTCAGAGATATTGTCAAGGTTCTGGCCGAAAAGAATGTGGAGATACCGATCAAGGAATACATAAGGAACTCAACAACGTCTGTCTGGGAAGAGACCCCTCTGAATGTCGCTGGAGAAATGATGAGGATTGCCAATGCGGAGGCGTGCCCTGTACTCGACAGCGACGCGAGGGTTGTTGGTATTGTAGATGAAAAAATTCTGCTCACCGAGTCTCTGATTGAGGACTTCATAGAATCGAGGGAGTATGCATCTTCAAGTGATAGCGACGATACCTGGGCCTGGGAGGGCATAAGGGATTACTCGGTCAAGTACTTTGAGGTCAGTGTTCTGAAGCTCCCTAAGGAACCTGTAAAGAAGTTCATGAAAACGCCTGTATTTGCGAATCCACAAACCAGCGTATCAAAGGTTGCAAAAGAGATGATCGGTAACGATCTGGACTACCTGCCGGTTCTCGATTTCAACGAAAGGTTTGTCGGAATGATTTCCGACAAGGACCTGCTGGGAGTGTTTGAGCAGGTTGAAATATAACTCCCTTATTTTCTCATTGCCATTTCAAAGAACGAACCCCTTGATGATATGAGTTCCATCACAAGCTGGTACACTTCACTTTTTACATCATCCAGAGGCTGGCCTGCGTCAACCACTCTGATTTCTTCAGACTTTATGCTGAGATACAGCTCTCTCACCCTCTCAAGATACTCTGCTTCCTCGAAAGGCGTAATCTTCTGCCTTTTCTGAATTCTTTTAAGAGCAATGTCTGGACTGACATCAAGCAGTATGGTGAGGTCCGGTTTTGGTGCAATTTCCTCGTTTTTTCTAAGGATTTCCTCCGGGTCTATTCCGAGAGCACCCTGATATGCCACGTTTGAGTAGTAATATCTGTCCATGATAACGCATATCCCTGCATTGACCTTTGGAAGTATGTTTTTGTTCACGTCCTCGATTCTGTCGAGAATGAACAGTTCAAGTTCCTTTTCTGGAGGAAATCTGCTCTCAGAGTTTTTTATCATCTTTCCGTAAACACTGTCACCCGGTTCCTTGAGAACCTCAGCTCTGAATCCGAAATCCTCAAGAATTTCCTTTATGTGTTTTGCGATTGTGGTTTTGCCTGCACCATCTATTCCCTCAACGGCAATGAGAAAACCCATGTTCCTGAATCTGTTCCCAAAATAAAACTGTTTTCCTGCAACCCACAACGGTTTTAATACATCGGTTTCATTGAGTTGATGTGATTGACGAGGCGATAAGGGTCGGTAAAAAACTTGCAGAACAGCATCTGATTGATGGATCGAGCGGTAACCTGAGTTTTGTGGATGGTGGAGAGATGGTTATCACAAAAAGCGGAGCGGTTCTCGATGAGCTCACTCCTGATGACTTTGTGAGGGTGGACTTCAGGGGCACTGACAGGAGCGCCTCATCGGACCTTGAGGTTCACAGGAAGGTATATGAAAAAACAAACTTTCGAGCAGTTCTGCACTGCCACGGCTCATACAATGTCGCTCTTTCCCTCCTTGAGGACGGATTAATCCCTGTTGACCTGGAGGGCAGGATGTTTCTGGGAGAGATCAGGTTCATCGAGGGAAAATTTGGCACGGAAAGGTATGCGGAGCTGATTTCTGATGAAATACGCAAAAATGGCTTTGCCGTTGTGAAGGGTCACGGGATCTATGCCGCAGGCCGGTCTTTTATGGATGCGTTCAAACTGGCGAGCTTTGTGGAACACTCCTGCAAGGTTTACTATCTTGTCAGAGTTTACTCCCTTCTCTGTAAGCAGTAACCGAAAGGTAGAGTCCTACAGCAATTCCGCCCGCTGTTAGCAGTGGCTGGTTTATTATCAGGGCAAAGATAGAGATGAATATGAGCAGTATCCCTCCCAAGAATCTGACAATCAGACGAGCATAGTATTCCTCCACAATTATTTTTAACTGGCACCGTACTTTTAACTGTTATGGATTTGCTCGAACTTCTGAGAATGGCAAAGTCATTTGATGGCAGCCCAGCAGAGCTTCAGTCCGAGCTGAGAAGGTTGAGTGAGAACGTCGTATCGGTTGGAGATGACCTGTCCTTCGTGGTCAGATTCGAGAATGAGCTGAATATCCATGAAGGTTTGATGAATGAGTTTGGCGGCAGGAAAAAGAGACTCTATCCATTCCGCAACGCCTGGTTTTTTGATAAGGGCTACATTGCCTGGGATGGGAGGTTTATGCGTGTGAGCAGAGATATTGATGAAAAAATACTTGAAAAAATATTAGCCAGCCTGAACGCCAAGAGCAGATCTTAGCTTTTCCTGCAGTTCTGCCAGTCTGTCCCTCAGCTTTCCTTCCTGCCTTTCAAGCATGTTCTTTCTGACTTCGTAGGTTTCTATCTTCTCCTGGAGGTCCTTCTCGATTTCCTCTTTTTTGAGCTTGACGAGAACGTTTCCTACTGCCCTGTATGCCACATCCGAATCGGACTTCTGCAGTTCATCAAGTGCATCCTTCGCCTCCTTGATCAGTCCTTCAAGCTGAGCCTTCTGTGAGATTATCAGCTGCAGCTGCTGCTGAACCTGCTGAAGCTGTCCTGCCAGATTCTGAACCTGAGGAGGTAATTCACCCATTTTCTATCACCTCTAATGTACCGATACAGGCTCTAATCAACCTCAAATACGAGTTGACACTCGCTCTCAGAGCGATGAGGTCATCGGCTATTATCTCAATTACGAATTTTTCATCGGTTAAATAAACTTTCGCTCTGCTCCTTCTATCTTCTGGCTTCTCAACAAATATTTCTTTCAGGATTCTGAGCCAGTCCTTTTTTCCGGAGATCTCGATTTTAGCCCTCATAGACCCCGAGGAGTTTTACAGTGAGAACCTCCCTGCCATCGAATGTGAAGATAAGTTTCCCGTCCTTTCTTGCATATACAATTTTTTTCAGATTCAGTTTTCTTGCGAGCTTCTCTCCAGCATCTATCTTTGGCATGGCTCCGAGTATTACCGGGTCGAAAGGAAGTCTGCCTGCAAAGTACACCGGGCTGTCGTCCATTTTTTCTTTCTTTATTGTTCCCACGTTGATCCTCATCGTCATGGATTTTTTGTTTCCAGTGTACAGATCCAGGAACGCTGGATTTCCCTTTATCTCTCTTATGAGCACAATTCTGTCCGATTTCTCGAACAGGTCCTCCATGCTGAGCTTACCTCTCTGCAGGTAATACCAGTTCATGTACCTTGAGATGACCTTTGCAAAGCTCCGGGTCCTCTGGGACGGATCCCTTGAGGTTGTAAGGGTTATCATTGCTTGTAAACGAATACCGGTACTTTACTCCTCCTCACAACGTTATCGGCAGTGCCTCCAAGCAGAGATTTGATCAGACCCTTCCCCGTGCTGGAGATGGCGACGAGTGAAGCGAGTTTTTCATCTACCAGTCTTGAAATCTCTTTGTACGGAGTTCCGCTTTCAATGAACAGGTCTGCTGAAACACCAGCGTTCTCGAATTCCCTTTTGATGCTTTCAAGTTTTTCTATTTGCTCGTCAGACAGCTCTTCACCCTTCTCGATCACGTGGACAATCATAACCTCGTCGGATCCGCCTTTTTCTGCGAACAGTTTAACGTATTCCTTGAGCCGGTCTGATTGTTCGGAAAAGTCGTAGGCAAACAGTATCCTGCTGAAAAGTCTGTCGAACTCCTTTCTGATCTCTCCATTATTTTGGGCAGTCAGTTTCACGACAAGAACCGGTTTCTTGCTTCTCTTCACGACTCCTTCAGAGACGCTGCCGAGGAGAACTCCTGCGAGCAGACCCTTTCCGTGGGATGGGATTACCACTGCATCAACGCCCTTCTCTTCAGCGACATCACATATTGTGGATGATGGTTCGCCCATCCTTATGTCGTCTATAACCGCTTTCACACCCGTTTTTTCTATAAGTTCGGCGAACTTTTTGAGGTTCTGGTTGCTTTCCTCCTCGTAATCGTGTATTACCGCGGGAATGTCGATTCCGGAAACAGGACCGATGAGCCTGTTCAGGTCTATGACATGCGTTATTATTACCTCCTCAAGCCCCACAGATTTGAGGTCCTCAAAAACACAAATACCTTCTTCACTCGCTTTTGAGAAATCTGTCGGGAAAAGGACTTTTTTTATCATGCTATCAAAAATGCAGCACCATCTTAAAATTTTTTTCGAAGTTATCCAATCTTCAGCAGTGAAAAAAAGGGAATAATCAGCCAGCAGAGTATGCGCTTTCGAGTGGTGGGACTATCTCTTTCTTTCTGCTCATAACCTTGTCCAGCCAGACTCTGCTGTTTTCGAGCTTCTTGCCAAACGCTCTTTCAACAACCTTCTCGTCGTCCACGATGGCGAGGAGCAGAGTACCTTCTCTGATTATGTCTGTGAGCATGAGGTAGATTCCGCTGTAGCTGCCTTCCTCCTTTATCTCTGCCATCTTCTGGAGAAGCTCGTCAATCCTCTCCTCTATCAGCTTGAGGTCCACGAGCTCTATCTGTCCTATACCCACCTTCTTCCCGGACATGTTGAAATCCTTGAAGTCTCTCGTTATTATTTCCTCAGCGGTAAGTTTCTCAACATCTGAGAGCTTGGACTTTACCTGAATGCCAAACGTGTTCAGATCCTCAATTCCGGCAATCTTTGCCAGCTCCTCAGCAGCATTGATGTCCTTCTCCGTTGTTGTCGGTGATTTGAAAATCACCGTATCGCTGAGGATTGCTGAGAGGAGAATTCCTGCAATTTCCTTGCTGATTTCCACGTTGTAATAGTCGTAAAGTGTCTTGACAACAGTCGCTGTGGAGCCCACAGGCATTGCGAGGAAGAATATGGGGTTTGGAGTGGTCACGTCACCAATCTTGTGATGGTCTATTATTTCGACGATTTCAGCCTTGTCCAGATTCTCGACACACTGGGAAACATCGCTGTGATCGACGAGAATCAGCTTCTTATCCGTGCCATCAGTAACAAGTTCCGGTACATCGAAACCGAACTTTTCCAGTACAAATGCGGTTTCAGGGTTTATTTCTCCGTTTCTGGCCGCTTTTACGTCAACGCCAAGCTTTTTCTTAAGTTCTGCATAAGCGATAGCTGAGCATATGCTGTCTGTGTCCGGATTTTTATGTCCGATAACATATATCATGCTACTTGCTTGCACTCATCATCTTAAAAAAATTTTCCAGGATTTCAGCTATCTCAAACTCCACACGACAGCAACGCCATTGCCGAGAATCTCGCAGCTTTTTATTTTGAACTTTACAGGCACATCAAAAGATTTTCCTGATACAAGGGTGGGGGCATCAGCACCACCAATAACAATCCCGGAATAGAAAACTCTGATTTCGTCCACAAGCCCCTCCTTGATTAGTGAATGGTTTATCTCACTTCCTCCCTCGACCATCAGCTTTCTCACGCCTGCCTCCCACAGGTACTCCATCAGGGCTCTCAGATTCACTCTTTTCTCTCCGGCGATGAGTATTTCGGCCTTCTTCCTTAGTTTCTCTATCCTCTCCCCGTCAGCTTGCTCTGAAACTGCAATTACTGTCCTGGCATCTCTGTTAAGCACCTGGGCATTGAGGGGTGTTCTGGCCAGACTATCCGCCACCACTCTCACCGGATTTGGCGGCAATCCCTGTCTGACCCTCTCTTCTCTCAGATCGGGGTTTTTCACGGTGAGTTTTGGATCATCAGAGAGGACGGTTCCAATCCCGACAAGAATCGCATCGCTTTCTGCCCTCAGCCTGTCAACCACTGCAAAATCTTCAGGGCTTGAGATTTTCACCTGCTCTCTTCTCTCGTTGCTTATCTTTCCGTCAAGACTCATTGCAGAATTTATGAAAACAAACGGTCTTCTCATAGCAGGCTCTCAAGATATTTCTTTGCCTCTGCAACCTTTGATGGGTCCCTTCCTGAAAACTTTACAAGCACGTACCCTGGTTTCGGATACGACCCTATCTCAACTTCAGGGAACTTTTCGACGACCTTGTGGAGCTGGTTCACTATGTTCTCCTCATACCCATCGATTCTCAGGTAATCCACATGGTAATCTTCCTTGGAGAACCTTCTGACGATCTTTCCGAATGTGTCCCTCATCTCGTTTGGCACACCGGGCAGTGCTGCAACCTTGTCAATCACAAATGCCGGAACAACGCCAACACTGTTCTCTATTATCTCTGCGCCCATCGGTACCTGAGAGACCTTGTTTATAACCTCTCTCTTGTCAGTCCATCTTTTCACGAATCTTTCCACCTCATCGCTGTGAATGAGCCTTCTCCCGATTGCCTTTGCAATTCCTTCAGCGGTAACGTCGTCATGTGTGGCTCCGAGACCTCCGGTTACGAAGACAAAATCGTATCTGAGCAACCTTTTCAGTTCTTCAGCAATGTCCTCGACTTTGTCCGGAACCGTAACTATCCTCTCAACCCTGTGTCCCATCATGGTGAGCTTTTTGGCAATGTAATTTGCGTTACTTTCCTGAACCTCTCCACTCAGTATTTCATTTCCAACAACCAAGATGGCAAATTTCATTTCATTCACCTTTTGGAACCTTCACACTGTTAAGCACGTCCTCCACAATCCTCTCCTGATTTTCTCCCTCTATTTCGTATTCTATTTTAAGCATTATTCTGTGGGCAAGGCAGTCAACTGCAACGCTTTTAACGTCATCCGGAATTACGTAGTTCCTGCCATCCATCAGCGCCAGAGATCTTGCCATTTTCAGCAGAGCAAGACCCCCTCTCGGACTTGATCCAATCTCAACCATCTCATGACTCCTGGTTGCTCTGACGATTTCGGATATATACTTAAGTATTTTCTCATCTACAAAAACGTTTTCCGTCATCATCTGCATTTCTCTGAATTCCTGCAAACTCACTGCGGGCTTTACAAGCTCAATCGGATCGTCCATCTTCCATGAAATCCTCCTTCTGAGAATTTCCATTTCATCATCGACACTTTCCGGATATCCCGGTTTCAGTCTGATCAGAAATCTGTCAATCTGGGCTTCCGGCAGGGGGTAAGTGCCTTCCTGTTCCACCGGGTTCTGGGTTGCAAGAACAAAAAAGGGTTCGGGCAATCTCAGAGTCTCACCCTCGATCGTAACCTGCCTCTCCTCCATTGCTTCAAGCAAAGCTGACTGAGTTTTTGGTGGACTTCTGTTGATCTCGTCGGCAAGCAGAACATGTGTGAATATTGGCCCCTTCTGCAGCACAAATTTTCCGTCTCTCAGTATTTTGGTTCCGGTAATGTCTGAAGGGAGCAAATCTGGAGTGAACTGGATTCTGCTGTAGTCTGCTCCGATGGCTCTGGCGAAAACTTTCGCAAGGAGAGTCTTTCCGAGTCCCGGAAAGTCCTCGAAAAGAACATTCCCGTTTGAAAGAGCCGCTGCAAGAACTCTCTTTATCACGTCTTTCTTTCCCACAAAATACTCTGAAACGACTTCCAGAATTTCTTCAGACTTTTTAACAAAGACCTCAGTCTCCATATTCCCCACCAGCCTCTTTCATTTTGTTTTTAATACTTTCAAGTTTTTTAAGCCTCCTTTTCTTGTTTCTTGACTGGATTATTGCCTTTTCAAAGCCGAATGCATATTTTGGCATCTTTTCAGGAGGGATCAGGTCACGCAACACCTGTTCAGCTTTGAGAGGCGAAACACCTGCCTTACCGAATGTGTGTGAAATCAGGACTGCGAGGGGTAGCGGATCTCCGTTTTCCAGATACTCTTTTTCTGCTCTCTCTGCCAGAGTTTCGAAGTCCATCCTCTCCTGATTTTCCACTTCTTCCTCTATTTCGAATCTGAGCTTTCCTGCAAGGTAGTAAATTGCCCCTGCGACTATCAGCCAGTCTCCAAGGCTCTTTAACCCCGGAGCAAGTATCGGACGAAGTTCTGTGTAGTAGATGCCTGCAAGCCCTGCAATAAATCCTATTGCGAACCTCTGCGATACGAGAAATTCGAATTTTTCTGAGAAGAGACTGAGAACGGACGTAATCGCCAGGAAGCCTGTAATCGCCGACAGCATAACTCTGTATCTGTACAGGGGAACGGATTCGGGGATGAATAGGAGCGATGCTGCGATTAACGCTATGCCTGCCGGGGAGAGGTATGCACCCCAGCGATATCTTGCTGGAAATGCGGTAAGGGCCAGTCCAGCTGAAAACAGGATTGTGAAGTTATCGGAACCGGTGACCAGGTATTCACCACTCTGGCTGAAAAAGTAATAGGCTGCTGCAAATGCCACGGGAACCTTCACAACTTCAAGCCTGCCAATTCTGCTGAGAATCTCATACATGACCAGAAGCCCGGTGAGGATTATGGTTGGCATGTAATCTCCAGTCTGAATGTATTTCACGGCCATCAGGACTATGCCTGCTCCTCCGATGATCCATCTCATTTCAAACTCCTCCTCAGGTCGGTATAGATCTCAAACGCCTCTACAAACTCCTGCCTGGAATATTCTCTTTTTCCAGCATACTCGTAGAGTTCAAACAGCCTGAGAAACTTCTCTCTTTTTTCAGATTTTACGAGTTCC
The DNA here is from genome assembly GCF_000789255.1 of Geoglobus acetivorans. NCBI lineage: Archaea > Methanobacteriati > Methanobacteriota > Archaeoglobi > Archaeoglobales > Archaeoglobaceae > Geoglobus > Geoglobus acetivorans. The sequence goes on along the minus strand of NZ_CP009552.1, from coordinate 859,112 downwards.
ATGATCTCTCTCGCTGTTAAATTTTCGGGATCTACACCTCTCCTTCGTATCTCGTTTTCGAACATTCTGTAAACCTCTTCAACACCTTTACCGTAATCCTCCACTATTAGAACTGCAACTTTCGTTTTTTTCCTTATTTTCCCGTCTTTAATTGCGCTGACGGTGATCTCCTTCAGCCCCGGTGAACTGAAAGCAACCCTGTTGCTCAGGATTCTGCTGTCGGAGGTTATGGTGTATGGGAAGTTTGATCTGACCGAAATCTCTATCTCCTCGCCAACTCCCCATATATCGGGAAGTTCGGGATACTCTTTTTTCAGCTTCACTTCAAGTCTCGGATGGAAGCGATAATAATAGGCGTAAATGGCTGGAGCCAGTAAAGCTGGCGGAATCAGGTACATGAACAAGTTTGCCGGGGAATATTTGATTTCCGCCGGAAAATGGTATCTGTCTCCGGGGTAATTTATTCTCACCTCCCCGCCAGTTTTTTCAGTGACAGCAACACCATTTTTGAGTTCAACGGGCATCTCGTTGACGAATATGGTGCCGTTGAGTCTGTTGCCAAATGAATCCGAAACCCTGATCTCGAGATAACCGTTTTTCTCCTCTGCCTTGATGATCGTCCTGGCTTTGGCAGATAGCGTAACGCTGGTTTCAACCCCACCGGTTCTGAAATTGAGCGTGTATGGTCCGGGAGATTCGGGTTTCAGAGTGAGATTCAGCGTTCCGTTAATTCTGTAGATCTCACCGTTTACCTCAATCAGCCCCTCATAGGGCTCCCCGTTAAAGTCAACGTGGATTGCTATCGTGCTCTCCTTTCCTGCAGTGATTTCTGAAGGTTCGGCTGCAATTTTCAGAGTGCCTGCACGAACATGTTTTTCCACGCTGGCTTCAGCACACAAATCCTGGCGGGGGAACAGAATTCTTATTTCGTGTTCGCCCTCAGATAACTTCACGGGGATCGAGAATGAACCGTTATTTTCCGTTAAAATGGTTTTGTTTACTCCGTCTATGTAAACCATCACCAGACTTTCGTTCTGGCTTGCACTGCACGTTACGCTGCCCTTCAGCAGGAATTCTGTTGGGATGGGGTCATCCAGATTGGTCAGTATTTCGGTTTTTTCGTAAACGACAACTTCAGGGTCGCTCCACGAATCTGAATAAAGAAGGCTTCCGGTATAGTGGGCAACTATGCTGAACTTACCTGTCTCGTTTACGACCTTCGAAAGGCTGAAGCTGCTATTGGTGATGGGTGAAATGCCAATCAGTTCACCTGAGCTTGAGTTCTTGCTCTCCTTCAGGTATATTTCCACGTAACCGTTTTCAACGGCTCTGCCATCCTTCAGCTTCACCGTCCCGGTTACGTTTAAAGGCTGACCGGCTAAGATTTCACTGCTCCAGGATGTGATCGAGGTCACAGTGGGGATCCTCAGTCTGTAAGGTGGTGTCGGGTCGAATTCAATCCATCTGTCTCCTATTTTGACTTCGGCCCACATATGTGCCTGACATGAATAAACAACCTGTTCACCCGATACCGGCTTTGCAAGGTATCCAAAAACCGCTCTTGCGGGCAAATCCACTGCGGTTGCGAGTGCCACAAACGCCGAGGCGAAGTGAACACATATTCCCTTTCTCTCAACGAAGAGAAAGTCATAGATCATGTCGCCACTGTCGTTGAAGTACGGTGAATACTCGTAAGAGGACTTCAGGTATTCCTCAATCAATCTGGCTTTTTCATAATCGCCTGTGGCATTTTTTGTGATTTCCTCGGCAAGAGTTTTTATTCTTTCAAATTTTTCCCGATCGAGATCAATCTTTGCGAGGGCAGCATTCTCGTTTGTTCTCAGGTCTGAGACGTATATTCCGTAAAATCTGGTTACGTTGCCCTCCACGTTGAATATGCCTGCTGATCTGTTGTATCCTGACGGGAGCGAAATCGACACTGTATCCTTCGGTACAGGAACTGACTCGATGGTTGCGAGAGGTGTTACTGAAAAGATTTTGCCCAGCTCGGCTCCGGGACTGTCGGAATAACTCAGGTCCTCAATGATCCACTTTCCGTCCCTGTACTCTGAGCTGACATCCGTTCTGAGGTGTGTGTGTTCAGCGTCCAGTCCTGAGATTGTGAAAATGGGCATGCACACTGGATTGTTCGTGTTTGCAACGCTCACCTCGTCCTGACTGACGGGATACTGGTTTTCCGGACCGCTGGATGTGAACAGCCCTTCCCCGATTAGACCCGGAAGACCTGTGTTGCTGAAGTCCAGTGATCTCAGAAACGATCCGAGAATCAGAATTCCAAGTATCACTGCAACTGCCATTGCCTGACTCTTCACTTCCACCACCACATTGCCCAGAGCGCCATCAGAATTGCAAATGCTGCAATGAGTGCCTGCACGAATCCTGCATCCAGACGGGGAATGCCGCTGAGGATGTTGTAATAGGCGGCCAGGATTACGAGAACGAGCATGAACGTCGGCAAATAGCCGTAGCCCTTTCCGTGATTGCTTTCAAACACCCTGTGATTTTCCACCCCTTCTGCAAACACCGAAACTATAAACGCAGAAAATATGATGTATGCGGTTTCCATTGAAAATGGAAAGTTCAGCAAACCTGCTATCTCCTTTGAAATGTCTCTGAAGCCAAGATAGTATATGCTATCCAGGATGCCCTCAAAAACCTCGAATCCTGTTGCCGATGGTAGAATGGTGAGCATTAAAAGAACTATGAAATACGGGATGCTGAAAACAGACCTGTTGGCCAGGTAGGCGATTACCGGTATTGCGACGATGGTGTACACCACAGCATCCGGGATAAACATCTTTACGAATCCGTAAAGAGGCGTTTGTATGAAATGATTGACCGAAACGATTCCGGATATCACTGCAAGTGTGAGGGAAAGGTGTCTGTAGTTCATACCACCACCAGCCTGTTTTCCGGTTCGGCTCCCGATTTGATTTTCTCTTTTGTAATGCAACCCAGGATCAATCCGGCAATCTCATTCTCCGGCTGTTTGCCACGGCACATTGCAATCCTGAACGTAAGACCTGTCCTGGCAAGCTCCTTCCCGATTTTCAGGCTGTCGAACGGTGATGTGATGTATATGATGTGTGGCTGGTAATACAGCATCAGCTTCTTTGCCTCGGAGAATGTGTTCAATACGGATTTTCCTGAAAACTCGGCATTGCTGAGCTCCTTTAGAATTCTCATAAACTGTTTTCTTCCATAATCCGGATAAACGGTTTTTCCAGAGCCAGTCAGGGTCAGAGCGACCTTGTGTCCTCTTTTTGTGTAAAAGTATGCCAGTGAGGCGGCGAGTGTGAGGGCACTGTCCAGGTACGTGCTGTCAGAGTATGCATCCTCTGTTGTGTTTATCAGAAGCCAGATCGTTCTTTTGCCTTCCACCTCGAAATCATTGACGAGCACCTCTCCCTTTCTTGCCGTAGCCTTCCAGTTGATGAATTTTACAGGATCGCCGGGATGGTAAAGCCTGACCTCTCTGAAATCGGTACCCGGAACACCTATCTTTGATCTGTCTATGTCCGGTATGCTGTTTTTCGTTTTCACCCTTCTGGCTCCGATTTTTCTGATTTTCCTAACTCTGACCTTAATTTCTACAAATTTTTCCAGGTCGATAACGTCCTCTCTTCGATTGACTAAAAACGGGTTCTCGAAAACCAGACTGAATTTTCCGAAGTTTCTCAACCCTCTTCTGGTAACTTTTCCCCTGCAGGTTAGACTGAATTTTCTGAAAAACGGGACAAATCCTCCCGTAACATGATCAGAGTGGTTTTCACTCGAGTCTTCCACATCGTATTTTATCCTCACGTATCCGAATCCGAGGACTGTGAAATCTGCCCGTACGTGGAATTCGTCACCAACGTAAACTGGACCTGATAAATGAAAGTTCTCAACCCTCACGAGCATCCTGGCGGGAAACAGGAAAAATATGGCGGGTATTACTGCGAGGTAGAGTAATTTTTCCGATATGACGAGGACCGAGAGAAGTATTACTGCGATCAGAGACTCCATGAGTTTTTTCTCGATGATCTGCATCTCCAGCATACTTTTGAAAAAAAGCAGATAAATCTTTTGACATAACGTTGTCAGGGTTAACCGGATTCTTTAAGAGGGCTGAATTTCTGATTGAATAAATCCCGTATCACTTTCCTGTCAGTCCAATTTTTACATGGTAAATATAAAATACTGGACATTTTCTATGTTATTCGTGGTGGTGATGAGATCTCTCCGGAACATGGACTGGATTATCCTCGCTGCAGTTGTTCTGGCCATGCTTGCATTTCCTGTTAAGGGCCAGAATATAACAGTGGATGCGAAAATAACCTACAAGATGATTTCAGTTGACCTTGTTGAGGACGAGTTTACCCTGAAGTTCAAGAACACCAACGAAAATCAGGTGGAGGTGCTGAATTTCGTTCTGACCATTCCTGAATCTGACATGGCCAAGGTTGTCGGGGTTAACGAGAAACCTTCTGGTTATTACAAGCTCACCCGTACTACGGATGAGAACGGGAGAAGATATGCCGTCATAAAGATAGAAAAAACGCTGAGACCTTTTGAGGAATATCAGATAACCATAAAGAGGGAGCTCAAAAACGCACTGGAAGCTCTGGGCGAAAACACGTACTCTTTTGGAACCTATGAATTCCCTTCATATTTCAGGGGATTCGGGTACAATGTTGAGAGGTTCAGAATATTCCTTGACTTTCCCGATTCGCTCTTCTCAAATTACAACATTCTGACCGTCTCCTCCAACTCAAAGTTCTATTACAAATCACTGAACAGGATTGACGGCATTGACTGGGACTTCATAAACCCACCCGATCAGATAAGCGTCTATGTAACCTTTGAAAAGGTGCCGAATTTTTACCTCCTGAACATCATGGGTGCCGCTCTCACAGTTCTTGCTTTCACTGGGCTGTTTTACTACAACCTCAGAATCGAAAAAAGGCTGAAAAGGCATGATATCGTCAAGAACCCTCCTTGGAGTGGAGAATTGCTATCCAAAATGAAGGAAATGATACGTAATGCTGAGAAGGAAATTCTGATCACCTCTCCGCACATTTACTACACTGACTGGCTCACTGCAGAACTTCAGCCCCTGATGGGGAAGGGCGTGAAATTCAGAATTGTAACCTGGCCCAGTTACAGAAGAGACGTTTACAAAAACGTTGAGGATGTTCAGGAGGACAGGAAACAGTTTTTCACACTTAAGAGGTTCCTCGAGATGTTCCCTCCGGGAAGTGTCAAGCTCAACGACAACATTCACGCAAAGATGGTGATCGTTGATGAGAGGGAGGTTCTTGTAACGACCGCCAACCTGTCCCAGACAGGGCTCTATGAGAACTATGAAATAGGTTTTTATGCCGAAAACCCTGCACTGGCAAAGAAGGCCAAGGAATTTTTCGAGGCTGTGTGGGGGTCAGAGGACTCGATATCTCTCGACCATGATACCATCGACCCCAAGGTTGCCTGGGCCCTGATCATGGACATAAAAAGCAGAAGGGAGGTGGAAAAATGATTTTCGATGAAATCGGAAGTTTTCCTCTCCCCGAGGGAATATCTCGCGACTGGATTGGGGAAAACCTTCATTCCAGAGAGTATGCCGAGATGGTGAGGAGAGCGTTTCTGATGAAGGTTAACGCCGGTGTTGACCTTCCCACGTATCCTCAGTTCAGGGATATGAACCGGATGTTTCTCGATTTAATTAAGAATCCCGAGTATCAGGAGGATGTATATCTGATCAAAAAGGAGTTTGCCAGGATAGGAGAGGTCGAGGCCTTACTGGAAATGGACGTTGACAAGCTGAGAGTTTGCATAACCGGGCCGTTTGAGCTGTATTATCGTGAGTTCGGTCCGGTAATTTACGATGACGTTCTCGAAAAGATTTCCATTTCTGTAGGGAGGTTTGTGGAAAACCTTGATGGAGCTGTGGTGAGGTGCATCAGCCTCGATGAACCAAGTCTCGGAACAAACCCTGAACTGCAGCCAACCGAAGACCAGCTTGAGATTGCCTATGAAAACATAAATTTTGATGGAGACGTTCAGATACATCTCCATTCGCCGCTCTACTACACCAAAATTCTGGGTATTGAATCCATAAATGTGGTGGGTATTGAATCGGCGAAAGATGAGAGGGCAATGGAGTTTGTTGATAGAGAGGAGCTTGAATCCGCCGACAAGTATGTACGTGTTGGCATTGCAAGGAGTGATATTGATGGCATAGTTGCAGAATACAACGCAAGGACAGGGAGCAATGCCTGGAAGGATAAAAATGAGATACTGAAGGCGATTGACACAATCGAAAGTCCTGAGGTTATAAAGGAGCGGATACTCAAAGCTCAGAGACTCTTTGGTGAAAGACTGAAGTACATCGGACCGGACTGCGGACTCTTCAGCTTTCCGTCTCAGGAGCATGCGGTGAAACTCCTTGAAAATATAAACGAGGCGAGAAGATTGCTATGACAGACTACTTTGCGTTTTTCATAACTGCTTTTACCACACTTTTCATCATAATCGACCCGCCCGGAAACATCCCCACATTCATGGCTCTGACGGAGGGCATGGACGCAAGGCTTGTGAAAAGGATATCCGAGAAAGCAACGCTCATCGGTGCGGTCATCCTCATAATATTCGTGTTTGCCGGCTGGGCAGTAATGGAGTTTTTCTCAATTTCGATTGAGGCTCTGAAAATAGCCGGCGGTTTGATGATGTTCATAATTTCCGTTGACATACTCTTTGGCAGGAAGTCGAGAGAAATTTATGAGGAGAAAGGGAAGAGCAGCGCCGATATAGACTCTATTGCGGTGTTTCCGCTTGCACTTCCACTCTACAGTGGTCCGGGGGCGATTACAGCGGTTGTTGTTCTCTCGTCCGGGGTAGACCTGGTTGGCAAAATGCTGGTGGTTCTCGCGGTGGTACTCGTTTATGTCATAGTCAGACTCACGCATGTTTATTCCCTTCTCCTGATGAGAATACTCGGCAGGAGCGGTTCAGACATAATTGCGAGAGTGATGGCAATACTTCTTGCAGCAATCAGCGTTGAGTACATTCTCGACGGCATAATAAGCAAGGTGAGCGGGTTATGATCTATCTTCACCCTCTCATCAGGGAGAGGCTGGACAGGAGGAAGAGGGTGGCGATAGGACTTTACCGGTTTGACAGCACAAGTGAGGAGAGGGTCCTGAATGCGGTTGATCTAGCCTCTGAATTTGCAGATGTTGTTGTGGTTGATGAGGGTGAGGAGACGGAAAGGAAGCTTATCGAATTGCTCGAGAAGGGGAGGGTTTATTCTGCCGTCAGGGGCACCGCAAGAGCGTCCTCACTTCTGAGACTGCTCAGGAAAAGCTTCAGTCCCATGAGGGTAGCGGTTCTTGAAGATGCAGACGGTTATCTCTTTCTGCTGTCTCCCGTTGGCGTTGATGAGGGAGAAAGCGTTCGGGAAAAAGTGATGCTGGCCGGTTTTTCCAGAGAACTTGCAGAAAAGCTCGGACTGAATGCCGGCGTTGCGGTTCTTGCAGGTGGGAGGTACGGAGATCTGGGCAGGAGTGAGCGAGTTGATCGAACTCTTGCCGAAGCTGAACTGGTCGCAAAACTGGTTGGTGGCAGGAATTACGAGATAAAACTGGAGGAGGCTGTCAGAGAGGGTGTGGTTATAGCACCGGATGGCATATCCGGAAACCTGATTTTCAGAAGTCTCTGCTATCTTGGCAGCGGAAGGGAATATGGTGCGGTGTACTTCAACATCCCGTATCGGCTGGTGGATACGAGCAGAAGTCAGACGTCTGAGGGTTTTGCCAGAGCAATAGCTCTTGCGTCGGTGATTTAAATGAGACGTTACCCTGAGCGACCGCTGGTTGGTGTTGGGGCCGTAATTGTCAGGGACAGAAAAATACTTCTCGTTAAGAGGGCGAATGAGCCGAATAAGGGCAAGTGGTCCGTGCCAGGTGGCCTTGTGAGGAGGGGCGAAAGGCTTGAAGAAGCCCTTGAGAGGGAGATAAGAGAGGAGCTTGGTGTGGAAGTGGTTGTAAAGGACGTTGCCTGTGTTACGGATGAAGTCATACTTGACGAAAATGGGGTGGTTGAGTACCACTACGTCATAATTGACTTCTTTGCGGAAATAACCGGGGAACCCAGAGCCATGAGCGATGCCGAGGAAGTTGCCTGGGTTGAGCTTGACGACATTGAAAGCGTTGATGTGGTTGACTTTGTCAAAAAACTTGCCGCTAAAATTGAGGGGGCTGTAACCGGGACGTATTTGAGATAGCACAGTATAAATATCCGTTCAGGTAATTATTCTGTATGCGTGTTTCTGGGATAAACAGCGTTTCAGAGGCCCTGAAAGCGGGAAAGGTCAACAAAATTTATTTCGATCCGGATTTCAAATCTGAAAGACTCAAAAAGCTAATCCAAACAGCAAAAAAAGCAGGTGTTCCTGTTTACGCCGTTAAAAATATCGAAAATAAAATTGTGGCGGAAGTATCTCCGATAAAATACAGGGATGTCGATTATGTGGCTGAGAAAGCCGTCAGACAGGGCGGCTTTCTGCTGCTGCTTGACTCTGTTCAGGATCCGCAGAACCTCGGAGCAGTCATACGAAATGCGGTATTTTTCGGATGTTCAGGAGTGATTATACCCAAAAGGCGGAGCGCCCAGATAAACGAGACTGTTGTGAAAGTTTCCGCCGGAGCGGTTTTTCATGCCGACATCGCAAGGGTTGCAAACCTTGCCAACACAATCAAAAACCTGAAAAAACAGGGATTTCATGCGGTGGGTGCTGAAATCGGTGGCGAGAAAATTGAAAATGCTTTTATGGGCCCACCACTGGCAATTGCTGTTGGAGGCGAGGACAGGGGACTTTCAAACCCTGTCAAAAAGCAGTGTGAGGAAATTGTTGAAATACCGGGATACGGAAATGTGGGAAGTCTGAATTTATCATCTGCATCTGCAGTACTCATGTATGAGTTCAGGAGGAGGTTGAAATGAACGGAATCGTTTATGCCATCATGGCGGCAGTTCTCTGGGGTTTTGTGCCAATACTGGACAAGCTCGGCATATCTGAGGGAATGTCCATTTACACTGCAACTCTGATCAGGTCGATCGGTGCTGTTATTGTCATGTCTCTCGTTCTTGCAGCATCGGGAGAGTTCAAAGCGCAGGAACTGAACGCCAGGAGCGTTTCACTGCTTTTTGCCGCAGGAGCGATAGCTGGAGGCATCGCAATGATAGTGTACTTCACGGCAATACAGAAGATCGGCGTTTCCAAGACCATTCCGGTAACCTCAGTTTACCCGCTTTTCACCGTAATTTTTTCAGCCATGCTTCTCAAAGAGAGCTTCAACTTTCAGAATGTGATTCTCGGCACTCTGCTTATCGTGGCAGGTTTAATCCTGATTCAGAGGTGAAAAAATGGATATCGAGGGTTATGCAAGAAAACACATTGATGACCCGGAGCTTGAGAGAAAGCTGGCGGAACGCATCATGGAGTTCAAGGACATCAGTGAGGAAGGTGCGGTTAGGCTTGCCAGAGCTGTTATTGTTGAGGTGCAGAACGCTTATTCAAGAACTGACTGGTTGCTGGATTACTACAGGAGCAACGTTTCAATGGGTAAATTCGGAGTGGGCAGCAGGGGAACTGGAGATTTCTACGTTCACTCGAAGATCGCCGAAATGTGCGGCGATGCGGTCGTGAGCTCAAAGGACCTGGATGATGCGGGTGTTGTGAGAGCAGGGGATTACTACATTTCGGTTGCCATAGATGGTATTCACTCAAGGCTTTCGGAATTTCCCTTCATTGCGGGGTTTCATGTAACGAGGGCCGCAATGAGGGACGTTCTGGTCATGGGATCAAGGCCAGTAGCTCTCTTTTCCGACATCCATGTGGCCGACGATGGTGACGTTTCCAAAATCTTCGATCATCTCGCAGGTATAACCGCCGTCAGCGAGCTTACTGACGTACCGCTCGTTGCAGGGAGCACATTGAGGATAGGGGGTGACATGGTCATTGGGGAGAGAATGACCGGGGCAGTGGGATGTGTTGGCGTGTCTAAGCACATAACTCCGAGAAGGAATGCTGAAGCCGGAGATGTGATAATTCTAACAGAGGGAGCCGGAGGAGGAACAGTCGCCACGGCTGCGATTTATTACGGAATGCATGAGGTTGTTGAGGAAACCGTGAATCTGGACTTCATCTTTGCCGCCATGGCACTGATAGAGTCTGATGTTGTGGGGAGCATACATGCGATGTCCGATGTTACCAATGGGGGAATAAGGGGGGACGCTGAGGAGATCTCAAAAACAAGCGGAACGGCCCTGTACTTTGACACTGAGAAAATCAGAGGCCTGATCAATGGGAGAGTGCTTCAGATGCTTGAAAAGCTCGAAATAGATTTCATGGGTGTATCCATTGACTCTCTGATGGTCATCTGTCCGGAAAGTCTTGCAGAGGACGTTCTTGGCATCATTCGAAAAGCGGGAGTGAATGCGGATGTCGTCGGATGGGTTGAAACTGGCCAGGGAGCCTTTGCGGTGGAGGACGGAGAGACAAAACCCCTTAAACCGAGATTCAGGGAATCCGCATACACCCCTATAAAGAAACTCGTTGGAGAAGAGTATCCGGAGGACTTTGAAGAAATGAAAGCCCGGGTGGATCTGGCGTTTCACAAAGCGGTGGAAAAAAGAAAAAGGGTTGTAGAGAGGCTAAGAAGGAAGGTCCCATCTTCCTGATGGATCGCTTTCTATGTATTTTTCAATCAGCCTTCTCTCGACGTCAGCATTGAAGTAATTTGCAAGACTCAGAATCATAAACAGGCAGTCTGCAAGCTCCTCCTCTATGGACTCAGCATCTTTCTTCCTCACGGCTTCAGCAAGCTCTCCAGCCTCTTCGAAGAAAACTGCAAGAAGGAAAAGCTCGCTGGACTTCAGGTCTGTTTCGTAATACCTTTTCCTGATTTTTTCAAGAATCTCTCTGAAATCCATGTTTTAATGCTCACCTTGAAGAAAATAAACATTTGGAGTCTCCGCATAACTTTAAATATGGATGGGGTTACAACCGATTGATGAAGTACGAAATTCTCTCAAAACCCAGCTATTCTCTCCTGAAGCTCGTGCTTGATTCGGGAGAGGAGGTAATAGCTGAAACCGGTGCAATGGTTTTTATGGGTGGCGTAAAACTGAAAACCGAGATGAAAGGAGGTCTGCTTGGCGGATTAAAAAGGGCAATAGGTGGAGAATCGTTCTTTGTGAACAGATTCGTCGCGGAGAAGGATAACGCAGTTCTCGGACTCGCTCCGCCATATCAGGGAGATGTGGTGGCTGTGGATGTTAACGGAACACTCTATGCTCAAAGCGGGGCATTTCTTGCCGGCTCTCCCAGTCTGAACATCACAGGCAAGTGGGGAGGGGCCAGGTCATTCTTTGCCGGTGAGGGCATGATACTGCTGAAAATCGAGGGTGAAGGCAAAGCATTCCTTTCATCGTTTGGCGGCATTGAGGAGCTGGAGGTCGATGGCGAAATGGTTATCGATACGGGACATATAGTTGCGTTTGAGTCAGGTCTCGATTTCACGATTTCCAGGTCGGGCGGGCTGAAGGCGACCATACTGAGCGGGGAAGGTCTGGTGGCGAAATTTAAAGGCAATGGAAAGGTCTGGATTCAGACGAGATCGGTGTCAGACTACATTGGATGGCTGAGTTCACTCATCCCTGGCAGAGATTGACCTCTATTTTTTCAGCCCCAGAATTTTTGCGGCATTGAGCCCAAGGATTTTTCTCTTCGTTTTTTCTTTTACTGGAAGGGAGCGAATTCCATCAATGTTTCTTTTTATGTCCACGCCAGGAAAATCGCTGCCGAATATTATTCTGTCCTCAATTTCTTCCAGTCTTGGAAAGTATTCAAGGAGCTTTTTCGGTGGAAGGCCCGAGATTTCAAGGTAAATGTTGTCGTGAATCCTTGCAAGCATGAAGGCAGTATCATACCATATTCCCCTTCCCGAGTGTGCCATCACGATGGTCAGGTCAGGAAAATCAACGGCGACATCATCCAGGTGAATCGGATCGGCAAACTTCTGTCTGACGTTTCTGAACACGGATGTGCCTGTGTGGAACATTACGGGAATTTTCAGATCAGCACACCTTTCGTAAAGCCTGTAAACTCTGCTCTCGTTGGGGTAGAAATACATGTATGATGGGAGAAGTTTGAGCCCTCTGCATCCCATTTCAAAGGCTTTTTCAAGCTCATCTACCATGTCTGGGGAGGTGTTGGGATTAATCGAGGCGAAGGGTATGAGTTTCTCGCTCTCTCTACAGAATTCTGCCACGAAATCATTTCTGACGATTCCTGTAACTGATGGGGCATTTTCTGCCAGGACGACTGCATAATCCACTCCAGCATCGTCCAGTATTTTTAGAAGCCTTTCTCTTGTGATTTTTCTGCTGAAATCGAAGCTTGGATTTGATCTCTTTAAAAATTCCATCACCCATGGGTGCCAGGCGGTCTCGTAAACGTGCACGTGGAAGTCAATATTCATTATTCTGTTTTCATCTTCGATAAAATAAAAAACATTCGAATTTTAACCAAAACGTTCATAAACCATATTCATTAAATGGCAGATTGAGCCGGGGTTGCAGAGAGGCACTGCGCCGGCCTTGAGAGCCGGTGCCCGCTTCGGGCTCCTGGGTTCAAGTCCCAGCCCCGGCGTATTCTCTTCTGGTTCATATCCCAGAATTCTAAGAACATCATCATCATGACTTCAAGAGAGGCGTATATTTTGATATTCTTCGAGCCGAGGTGTTATTATGCCTTTTCACTCTGATCAAAAACTATCAGCAGCTTTAATGAGATTCAAGAAACACTATCCGGATGAATATGATGTAATTAAAGAGTTTTCAGACGACCTGCTTGCAGAAGGGCTATCGGAACTCCGAATCGGAAGTTATGTTGAATACTTGAAGCGCATCAGGGATATAGCAGAAGGAAAAAAGCTTACTGAATTCGACAAATCGGACGTTCGAGGAGTTATAAACCATTATCAGATTCTATGTAACAGAGGAGACCTTTCCGACAGCACTGTTTTTGAAGTTAAGAAAACTCTCAAGAAGTTTTTCAAATGGTTGGGTAAGGAGGAGCTCGTAAGTTGGTTTTCGCTTGGGAATGTGGAGAATAAGCTGTCTCCTGCTGATTTGATTACCGAAGAGGAATTCAAGAAGATGTTGAGCGCTTGTCAGAATTCGAGGGATAGGGCTTTTCTATCCTTGATTTACGAGACAGGTGCTCGAATAGGTGAGATCGGAAGCATGAAAATTAAGGACGTGATTTTCGACGAATACGGGGCTGTGGTTTGGTTCTCTCTTCGGAACACCTCGAGCAAGAAGCACAGGAGAAAGCTGAGAGTAGTTTTCTCCGCACAGTATCTCGCGGCGTGGCTGAAGGACCATCCACTGAAAGACGATCCAGAGGCCCCATTGTGGGTAAAGCTTAGCGGCAAGAATCGCCTGCAACATGTAGAGTACAATGACATCAGAGCCCAGCTTAAAAGAATAGCCAAACGAGCAGGCATCAAAAAGAGAATCTACCCTCACCTCTTCCGCCATACGAGAGCCACCAGGCTGCTTCAACAGGTTCCGGAAATTGTCGGTGCAAAATTTATGGGTTGGGTTCCCGGGACAAAGATGACCAGGGTTTACATACACCTCGCAGATCAGGACGTGGAAAATGCGATCCTCAACCTCTATGGCCTCAAGACCGAGAATGATAGCAAAGATTTGGAGGTCAGGAAGTGCCCGAGGTGCGACTTCATCAACGATGCGGAGTCGAGGTTCTGCTCAAGGTGCGGACTGCCGCTGAACGAGGATGCTCTGAAGGAGGTCGAGGAGTGGGAGAGGCAGAAGGCCGAGGCGATGAAGCTCCTCTCCAACCCAGAATTTTTGGCAAAGTTTATGTCGATGATGCAGGAGATTGAGATGATCAAGCAGATCTACAAGGAGCTGAGGAAGAATGCTCAGGTGGGACGAGACGATCTTCAGAAGTGAGGACGTGTTCGACCCTGACTTTATCCCGGACGTTCTCCTCCACAGGGAGGGCCAGCTCAGCCAGCTGACAGCCAGCGTGATGCCGGCCCTGAGGGGAGGGAGCCCGGTCCACACGCTCTGCCTCGGACCTCCGGCGACGGGCAAGACCTCCTCGGTCAGATACGTCCTTTCACAGGCAGAGGGTGTCAGGGCAGCATACGTGAGGTGCCCTGCCTTTGCGACCGCCTACAGGATAATGGCGAAGGTGTTCGAGGACGTCTGCGGCCATCAGGCCCCGCAGACAGGGATACCGTACATCAAGCTCTTCCAGAAGACCATGGAGAGGCTCGACCGCCCGCTCGTCGTCGTGCTGGACGACGTGAACTTCATCTCCATCGATGTCGTCAACGAGCTGCTGTACCTGCTGCTGAAGGCCCCCGAGGAGTACGGTGTCAAGCTCGGGGTAGTGGCGATCGCCACGGACATAAAGTTCCCCCTCGCGCTGAGCCCGGAGGTGGGGGCGATATTCCACTACACCACAGTCCACTTCCCGCTCTACGGCCGGGAGGAGATGAGGGACATACTCAGGTGGAGGGTGGAGCACGGCTTCGCCGATGGTGCGTTCAGCGACGAGGCCTTCGAGAGAGTGGTGGAGCTGGCCAGCGACTCTGGAGACCTGAGGTTCGGCATCTACCTGCTGAGGGCCGCGGGCCTCAACGCCGAGAGGAGGGGCAGCAGGAGGGTGGAGGTGCAGGACGTCGATGCCGTCTACGCCGGAGGGGCAAAGATATTCCTCGCAAAGTCCCTCTCCGCCCTGAACTCCGACGAGAGGGAGGTGCTGAAGATCGTCTACCTTCTCGACGAGGAGGTCGCTGCGGGAGACCTCTACAGGTTCTTCCAGAAGGAGGTCGGGATGAGCTACCAGCGCTTCTACGAGATCCTGAACAAGCTGGAGAGGCTCAGGCTGGTGGACTTCATCTTCGACAGAAAGGGCAGGGGCAAGACGAGGTACGTCTACAAGAGGTACGATTCGGATGTGGTGCTCGGGGCGCTGAGGGAGTTTTAGACAAGCCAAATCTCAAAATAAACTCACTCATAGCCTGTGGCACCATTGATTATAAAATCCTCATTGATTCGTTTTATAATATATTTCTCGTCAATTTCACATTCAAAAGATTCATCATTTAAATAATCGAAATCCTCTGCCATCAAGTCCTTTAGTTCTGCACCACTAAGGGATCTGCTGAATACCTTTAAATTCAAGATTTTGAATCTCATGTCATACCACACTCAGCAATTTGAATATAATAACTTTATCTTACTAAAACCACAATGTCCTCACTTCCCCCTTCAAGTACTTGATTTTAGCTGAAATCCTCTGTATCATCTTCGGATCCATGGAGTCGAGCGTGCGCTTGAACGCCACGTAGCTCGGCGGGTTGGCCTTGTCGTAACCGAACCGCCTCAGCAATTCCATGTTCTCCCTGCACCACCTCTCCGCCTGCCTCAGGCTCCACCCGTTGCGGATCATCATGTAGGTCAGGGCCGTGAGCAGCACGGGGTCATGTGGCTTTCTACCTCTCCCCCTCCGCTCCCTCCTCACATCCCCAAGGACGTCGCGGACCGCGTGTATGATGAGCTTCAGCTCACCCTCGCTTACTGCCACGACCATCCGCCAGCACCCTCTCAGAGAGACGTTGCTGTGTTACAAAATTTGAAGTTTGAAAATGGTGGTGGTGTCATCGCATGCGATGGACCGCCCCCTTCCGAGCAGCCATGCGGTTATGAGGAGTCCCGCCACGATGAACCACAGCCGGATATCGAGGAGGATCTCCCGTGTCACTTCCACTTCACCACCCTGTATCCCCTCTCCTCTATGGCCTTCACGATCTCCCTCTTGCTGACCCTCCCCTCCACGACGACCCTGACCGCCGTCCTCCTGCCCATCCTTGAGAGGAAGAGGTTGTCGAATATCAGGTAGCCTGCCCCGAGCAGCGCCAGGACGACCCCCAAAACCTTTACGGAAACGAAGGCGACGCTGAAGATCAGGTCAAGCATGCACTTCACCTCCTTCGACCTCGCTCCTAAGCTGCTCCCTTATCTCCCTGAGCCTGCTCCTGAAGTGCTCGAGCAGGTCTGCTGTCGGCTGGTACTTGCTCTTAAACGCCTCCACCAGCTCGCTCTCGCTCATGCTCAGCAGGTCTCCGACTGTGTGAACGCCGAGCGCCCTGAATATCGCCAGCTCGGTCTCGTCCTCCGCTACGGACTCGATGCCCCTCCTGCGTATCTGGAAGCTGTACCACTCCCTCTGCTTTTCCCTGGTCAGCTTCTCTACCGCCTCCTGTATCCTCTCCGCCTCCTCCTCCCTCGCCGGCCTCCTGTACCTGTATATCAGGAAGAACGTCAGCGTGGGCCAGAGCCATCCGGTCCAGTACGCGAACTGTATGTAGTACTCATCAACGGTCTGCTCCACATCCTCCCAGGTTATCGGCTTTCTTTCGAGCTCCTCGAGCCTCTTTGTGAGGTTCGCAATCTGTTCTCTGAGCTTCTTGTTCTCCTCCCTCAGGATCTCGTTCTGCTTTTTAAGCTCCTCAAGCTGTGACTGGAGGATATTTACAAGCTCCTCGACGCTCATTTCAGCAGTTTGATTGCCATTGCTTTCGACTTCGGTTCGGTTAACCGAGGTGTTGGCGGTCCGGTTCACGGTCTGATTATGCTGATTTACCGCGACGGTGCCGTTGAGGGCGGTCAGATTGCCCGTTGCGTTGATCGGAACCGTGGTATTAACAAGGCTCACGTTGAGATTTTCAGCTGCGGTAACGTTGATCGAGGTATTGTTCACTTCCGTAACGTTCTCCGCAATGGCAGGAGCAAACAGAGCCGCAACAATCAGACTAAATATCAAAAGTAGCGTCCTCATCCTCAAACCTCCTGTATTCTTTCACAAAATCGTACGGCGTGTACTGCCCCTCCCTCGCCTTCCTGCTCATTGGAGGGCGGATCTTTATCTTCTGGAGGTAGCGCATGTTGTGGAAGTAGGCGTATGGCTTGCCGAGCCTGCGAAGCTCGGACTGCTCCAGACCGAGGATCTTCGCAACCTCCTCGCTCCACGAGCGCTTGAAGAACCGCTCGGTCATCTGCTCCTTCACAACGTCATCGATATCCTGCCAGCTCTGGAAGTCGAGGGTCCAGGCAACACGCTGCGCCCTGCTGATCCTCGCGTAGATCTGAAGCTGTGCCCTCGCCCTCTGCTGGTACCTCGACAGGCTGTCGAGCAGGTCCTTGTTCCTGGAGGGGGCGAAGAGGTTCGCATCCGCGACGAAGAAGCTGAGTATGGTGCTGTGGGACATCCCCTTCCAGGTCTCGTAGATGGCTGTGAGGTAGATGAGCGAGCACATGAAGCGGTCGAGGGGATCCTCGACGAAGGCGAACGTGATCACGCTCGCGTGCCTCCCGCTGAGAACCTTCCTCAGAGACACGCCCTCCTCCGAGACGACCCCGAGGCTGGCGATGTACATGATCTTGGTTGCAGTGGACCTCATGTAGCCCGGGACGTCGTCGCCCTGTAGGAAGTCTATTATGTTCTCGAGCGACTCGCCCTCCAGCCTCTCCAGGTAGGTCCTCAGTAGCATCCTCTCGATCGGTCCCCCGGGCAGTATCTTCGTCAGAACCTGCTTCATCTCCTCCTCGGTGAACCTTATGGGCCTGAAAAACCGCTCCATCTCCGGGAACTCCTCGATGAAGTCGAGGTAGTGCTGGGTCGGAGGGGTGTATGCGATTGTTTTGAAGGGCCTCGGTTCGAGGTCGAAGTCCCTTTGCAGTATCTTCACCATCTCCGGGTCGCCGTTCGGCAGGTTCATGAAGATGCCCTCGCACTTGGCCTCGAGGCTCGGCTCGATCTCCACGACCTTCCTCTTCCTGTGCAGGTCGACCTCCTTCAGGGTCTGGGCAAGAGTGGTCTTGCCCGCCCCCGTGACCCCGAGTATCGCCCTGTGCCTCACCTCCTTGCTGACTCTGACGAACCTCCCCCTCTCGTTGATGCCCACCGCTGACTTTCCGGACTCGCCGTCGTCCCGCTCCACGTCCGCGGGTGGGGTGTTGCCCCTCCTGTAAAGGGTGTCATGCAGAACCGTCAGCATCCCCGCACACCTCCTCGAGTGCCTGCATGAAAGTGGCCCTGAACAGGGACAGCAGGGCGTCCCTCAGCACGGGGTCCATGGAGATGGCCTTCCCCTTGTCCCCGTTCCTGACCTCCAGCACCCCCAGCCTCTCCAGCACCCTGACGATGTCCACGACCGTAGAGAGCTTCCTCTCGTCGCCGAAAACGGCCCTCGATATTGACGTGAGGGACTGCGGTCTGTCCGTCGCGGTCAGGAACATCACCACCTTTACGCGCTGGTTCGTGCTGTTGTCGAAGATCGCCCTGAGCTCCCTGTACACACCCTCCCTGTCCTCACGCACCCTTATCGCCTTCTTGTACAGATCGATCGCCCTCGTCGCGTACTCGAGGGCCTGCTCGAGTATCCTGATCTTGTCCTCGGCGAACACCTGCTTGCCGTACTCCTCCACGTGCCTCCTGAATGCCTCCTCATCCAACTCGGCAAGCTCGATGAACTTCTCTCCCGAAACATAGCCCAGGCTACCTTTTTTCTCGATTCCGCATCACCTCCGGGTTGCTAACACTCACTCACTTCTCACACGGTCACACCAGCCCTGCGGTCCCGAATTCCGAAGGCCCGGCGACCACCTCCTGAAGCTTTTTCCCCACCGGCCCCGCCTTCCCGCCTGTGCGGATGGGGCCGGAGGAGCGTGATCAGGTGAAGTCCTCAGCCTCCTTCTCCCTCTTCTGCGTCGCCTGTGCGTAGCGGTAGGCCTGCCTGATGGTCTGCGTTATCTCCTTGAACACCGTCGAGCCGACGACGTCGATGATCTCGACCGTCCTCCTCCTCTCCTTCTCCTTGATCCTGTCGAAGAACTCCTCCGGCTCGGTTGCGATCTTGCTGGCCAGCTTCCAGCCCTGCTCGAGCTGCTTCTCTATCGTCTCGAGGGTGTTGCGGAGGGTCTCGATCTCCTTCTGAGCCCTCTCGGCGAGCAGGTTTCCGAGCGGGTCGAACTCCCACTGGTAGAAGTCCACGTCCACAGTCCCCTTCGCGGTCTCGATCTTCTCGACCCAGCTCGGCCTGTCGGGGAGCTTCGCCGCCACTACCCACACGTTCCCGAAGCTCAGCTTCGCATGCTTCGGGATGAAGTGCTTCTCCCCGTTCCACTGGGCGTTGAGCAGGGACTTCGACGGGTAGACGATGTAGCCGTACTCGGTCTCGACGATCATGGGCTTGATCTTCCTCCTCTCGGGGACGAAGGGGAGCTTGACCCCTATGAGGGGCTTGACCCTGACGTAGAGCTCGTGCTCCGGGTTTCTTGCAGAGATAATCCTGATCGTCCTGGCCCTCGCGGACTCGATCACCATCAGGGTCATGAACGCGAGGAAGACCATCAACGCGGCAAGCTGGTAGACGCTGAACCTCTTCTCCGCGAGCTCGGCGTGGAGCTGTCCCAGGAGTTCCCCGAACGCCCCCAGACCCTGGGCAGTGTACTCAGGGTTGAACAGGAAGAAGACGCTGAAGGTGAACAGGACTGCAATGAAGCTGAACACCGCCCTGCTGTGCCTGTATATCCACCTCGCTACGGCGTTTATCCTGCTCTCCTCGGCTACTCGCTGTTCAAGCTCCGCTCTAATATCCTCCATACGTTTTTCCCCTCCCTCTTTCTTCTTCTGCCGGATATCCTCCTGAAGTAGGCGGTCTTACCGTTCAGCCTCGCCATTAGACCACCATCTGGGACTCACATCCTGAACTCAAGTGCGACCTCCTTTATTATGAAATCAACCGACACGATAATCTCACCTCTCCTTAACGCACTCCACATCTGGTCCCAATTGAATTCCAGCCCTTCTATATCTCCAATAGTCCAGCTGGCAGCCACTACATAAGCTGATACAGCCTCATCATAATGCTCTGCGAAGAGTTTTGTCCAATAACCACCCACAATATTGAAATTAAAGTAACTCTCCTCTATCATATCTGGAACTATCAAATCAACGTATTCGCGCACTTTTTCCGCTATTTTAGTGGCAAAGATGACGATTTGCCTCCATTTTTCTGCCTTCCAGTTAACCTGTATGTGCGGTTCGCTCTCCCAGACAATCAGTGCGTCGAGCGCCTCTGTAAACCCAAGCGGAAATCCTGCCGCTGCCCAATTTGCAAAACTGATTCCTGCCCTCATTGTTACGTACCACTTAACATTCGCGGAAGGCGGCTCAATTCGGAAGTCCTGAAATACTTGTATCAGGCCGAACAATCCAGAATATAGTAGCTGAGAAAACTCAACTGCCCCATCTTTTGATAATCTTGCCCTGAATGAACCTCCATCCTTCGACAGGACTACAATGGGATGCTTTTCTTCATATCTGAACATTCTATCAGAGTCTCTCAATGTTAGATGACTCGTACTCGTGTTTACTGGCAAGCTGATCAAGCTCAACAAGTCTAACTCCACAGGATACGTGAGGGTTGCCAAAGCATAGTGGGTTCCGTTCGAGGATGTTATGCTATCTATGATTAATGTTGCCCGCATTTTGGAGATGCTCAAATCCAAACTCTGTCCGGGGTTAAGCGTAATATCTCTACCGGAGAGTTCGAACGTTACACTCGATGGTCCAACTCTTTTGACCTTGAGAACACTATTAGTGAGCGCAACTGCATTAACTCCGTTTTCAGAAAGTCTTATAAAAGCTCCGTACTTGAAGAGTGCCTTAAGTGACGACTCGGATGTGGAAGATTCAATTTGCCCGTCTCCATCAACATCTGCCGATACTGTTGCCACAATTCTGTATGCCCCTGGAACTCTGAACAGTGTTGGGCTAACTTCTCCAACAAATGCGCTCAGGGAGTCGTTAAACGTAAGCTGACCAGAGGCTATAACACCACCTTTCGGATCAAAAATTCTGTACATTGCTGTTGCCCCCAAGTTAGTTGAAAAGGGATTGACCTTGCTTGATCCACTTGTGTAAGTTCCACCAAATACAACGATGTACAGATGCTGTGGTTTTTTGTCGAGAACTATTTGGTTCGGAATCGTGAATGGGGGATACAACTGAATGGAGTCATCTGCAATTGCAGTAGATGTCATCATGCTCAACCACAACAATACAAAGCCTGTCACGCATACTCTGTAATAAAAACTAAATTTTCCGATACTCACTCCCTCCACCTCCAGACCAGGTAGATCGAAGCCCCTACGAAGCCCAGCAGGAACCACAGCGGTGTGAGGTCGGGCTCGGGATCCACGGTGCTGTGGCCGACGAGGTCGTCCAGCAGGATGATGAACCCTGCCATGAAGAGCGGGTCAACCACCTTGGTGTAAACCCCCAGGAGGGCGAGGGCCAAGGCGGAGTACATCATCGCCAGACCGTACCACGCGTGGTGGATTCCGTAGGTGAAGACCGCCAGGGCCGCCCCTGCAACGGCCAGCCCGAAGATCAGGACGAGCTCGTAGGAGTGCATGTAGCGGTCCAGGTTCACGTCCACGAGCATGATCGCCCCAATTATCGCGATGCCGAGCACGAACGAGTTCGTGTCCGAGCTGAGGGTTACGGGGGCGAAGTAGCCCATGACGGAGACGAAGATCAGGCCCGCACCCGTCCAGAACAGCAGGGGCTGGAGCAAGCCCTCGTTGTGGGCGGTGAAGTACATCATGACGCTCACACCGAGCATCGCCCCTCCTATCCACACGGCCCTGTAGTAGTCGGTGGCCCAGGAGATCAGGAGGATGAGAGTGGCGGCCCCGATCGAGATAACGGCCTCAGCGGCATCGCCCTCCCTGAACCTGAAGTTCCCGTAGAGGCCCAGGAAGATTGTGATGACGAGGCTCCAGACAAGCATTCCATCAGATGTCGCTGAGGATAACTCAGCATTATAGGCCATTCTGGATCGCCTCCTTGACCCAGTCAGTTATGAGTTCGAGAGGAAGTATCTGGCCAAGAATGCTCTGCAATAAGCCTGTCGAATGCATGACTGTCAGAACGAAAATCAGCACGAACAGCGTTCTGACCCATGCGCTGAATGCGTATGCTATTATGAAGGAGTTGAACAGCAGCAGCACCGTGAGGTTGTTCACGACGAATAACTTATCCTCGATCAGGGGAATCTGCAGGAAGGCTATGTACTCGTTCGGTATCAACAGGAGCGGTAGGAACGAGAAAACTATAGATAGAAATGCTGCATACTCCCAGCTGCTGAATATTCCAGTCATTATAACTGCTGTTATGTAGACTGCAAGCAAAACCAGAGACAAATCAATCGTCGGCAAGTGCTATCACCACCCTCACAATCAGCGCTATCACAAGTGCCGTGATGATGTTCTCAATAGTCGTTTCAGGGCCTTTAATCAGAAATGCAAGTACAAGCAAGGCGATCAACAGTATGAGTACGAGCCTCACTCCAACCACCCCATTTCATCTGCTATGACTATCGTCGTGGCTGTGGGGAAGAAATCAAATGGGGGTGGCAGGATCCCGTCAATTGCCACCGCAAGGGTGGCCTTGAGATTGCCTGTGAGTAGGAACCCTACCAGCCCACCACCAAAGCCCTCACCGATATCACCGAGAACTGATACCATGTTTAACGCGTCCACTAAGTCATAAAGCAGTGCAATTATCAGTCTCGCTGGCAAGGGCAACCCCACGAAGAGCATGTCCTTTCACCAGTAATCCCCGTCTGCAAAGTTTACGAAGAAGAACGCATCCACGAGTGGCGATAGCCCTATCACTGACGCAATCCCGGTGGCTCCAACCCACAAGATCGCCATGACCCATGAGTCTGTCAGTCTGCTTCTGTACCACAGTACCGGGAGGGTGGCCACGACTACCGCTGCCAAGATGGCCAGTGGGCCGAGTATCAACAGGACCAGCCCTACAATTACTGCTAAAACCACGCCAGCAATCGCGAAGACCAAGTTCAGTATGCCATAGATTATGTAATTCAACAGAACTCCGTTGCTCCAGACATAATACAGTGCTACAAGCAGGGCAATGGCCCAGACCACGCTAACAATACCTCCGAGAGACAGTGCAGAAAATGCCGATGTTTTGCTCACGTACCCCCACACCAGACCATAATCCAACTCCATTACTTCCACCTCCTGCAAAGTTTAGACACGTTTTCTTTCAGATCCCTCAGAGCTGCTATGGGAAGCAGCAGAATGTACAAGACTAACCAAAACAACCTACCCACCTCCGAACAGGCTCTTCACCCAGTCGAGCGGGGAGCTGAGGGCGAAGCCCGTCCTCTTCGGCAGCTTCTTCACGGCAGCGTAAGCATCGACTATGCCCGCCCCCTCCCAGATCTCGGGCTGTGATGGGTCGTCCTTGGCCGTAGCCTCAAGCAGTTCCTTAATGCGTTCAGGCTTGTCCTTCAGGTCGGGGTTCTCCTCCAGGATCAACGCCACGACGCCGCTGACGTGCGGAGTCGCCATCGACGTTCCTGACATCTCGATGAGGTCCCTCGAGTTCGCCCTCGCCGACGGGATCTTAACGCCAGGAGCGGCGATGTCCGGCTTGATGTCCTTCCAGTTTGTCCCCGGACCCTTACCGCTGAACGACGCCACCTTGCCCTGGCTGTCCACTGCTGCTACTGTGATGGCGTTCTCGGCAAGACCCGGGCTGTCTATCACCAGGAACTCGTTGCCAGCAGCGACAACCACGGGGATCCTCTTCTCCCTGACGAGCCAGTTGACCTTCTGGCTGACAGGGTCAGAGGGGTTGCCGAACGGGGTCCCGAGGCTCATGCTGACCACTATGGGGACGTCGGGGTGCCTGTCGTGCCATTCGGCGACGTAGTCCAGCCCCTTTATCACCGTGCTCAGCGAGCCCGCACCGTTCCTGTCCAGGACCTTGACGTTCAGGATGGCAGCGTTTGGGGCGACTCCGCTCACCCACACGAGCCTGCCGTCCTTGTTTATCTGCACCGGCCTGCCTGCAGCTATTCCCGCCACATGCGTCCCGTGTCCGTTGTAGTCATGCGGGCTTTCACCCTCCACGAAGCTTATCGCGCCTATGACAGAGCCGTTCAGCATCGGGTGGTTCTCGTCGACCCCCGTGTCCAGGATTGCTATCACGACCTGCCTGCCCGTGATGTTCTCCTTCCAGAGGTCCGAGGCTGCGATCAGCTTGTCGTTCCACACGGCATTTTCGGCCTGCTTCCTCTCAATCACAACCTCCCTGACGGTTCTGTTCACACCCTCCGCCTGGGGTGGGAGCTCCACAGGCCTGTGTGGGTTGCCGACCCAGGGGCGGTAGTCTGGCCTCTCGATGGTGTTGTTGGTCCTGTTATCTGGAGCCCTTTCAGGCCTCTCAGGCTTCGCAGGCGGGTTCGGAGGGTTGGGCCTCTCGGGAACCCTCATGACGAAGTCGACGTACACGCTCGCGACGTCGAACCTGCTGGCGTTCTGCAGGATGAACTGCTTCAGCTTCGGCTTGTCGACGAGCTTGAAGATGGCGGCGTTGATGCCCCTGTCTATGTGGTAGACCTCAGCTCCGAGGATGGCGGCTATCTGGTAGATCGTGTCCAGGGAGGGCAGCCTCTTGAACTGGACTATCACACCCACCTCGGGCTGGGCGGCGAGGGTGCTCAGATCGGGATCGGTAAAATTGACGGATGAGCCTGAGATTATGCCCCACGACGTCTTTTCAACGTATATGCCGTTTACAAGCTCGTAGTTGGTTTTGAACATCTCGAGATTTTCTATGATCTCGTTCCTGTAGAACAGCTCGTTCAGCTTCCTGAAGAGGTCGTCAAGTGGTTTGAATACCGACGAGAAATCGAACGCCGCCGCGGGGTAGGCTGCGAGCAGCAGGATTAAAAAAATTGGGAGGAGTCTCACGCTCCCACCTCACGTGCTGGTGGTGTTTCCTGTGCCTGATGTGTCGTCCCCGACGATCAGGGCGTTCCAGTCCACACCCTCCCCGAAGAGGGTCGGCATGACGAACTTGCCCCTGAACTCAAGCTCTGCCGGAATGGCTGCATTTCTGAACTTCAGCTCGTAGTTGCTCGGGTAGACCATCCTGGCAATTCCCTGCACGACCTCCCATCCCCAGCCGAACCTTGCCTTGTTCCCTGCCCACCTGCCGAACAGCTTCATGACCTCGTCACCGACGTTCCTGCCGAACATGTTGCCCTCGAACACCTCCTCATCGCTGCTGATCAGCCCGAGCCACGTGGTCCTCTTGATGACGGTCACCTTGCCCGAGTACCCTGCACCCCAGCCCTCCTTCCAGTCCCTGGCGTTCTTGGACGGGATTATGTAGTAGTCAACCGCCTTGATCCAGCTCAGCGGTGACTGATCCCACAGGATGAGCTGGCGGTAGCTGTTGCCGTTCTTCAGCCATGCGTCCCTGGTAACGCTGTCTCCGCTCACCTTTATGGTATCCTCCAGCTGGGGGAGGATGTCGTTCCTGCTGTAGAACTTGACCTCGCTCGGACCGCTGTCGGTCTTCTTGATGAACATCCAGTCGCTCGCAATTCCATCGCCGTCGATGTCCACCTTGGTGAAGATCTCCCCGGTGGTGCTGTCTGGGCTCAGCGTGACGAGATTGCTGCCGAGCACCACAACTGCACCCCTGTCGTTGACGGTATCGAGTTCGAAGCTCAGGGAGCCGAGGGTCAGCTTCTCTCCCTCGTCCGCCCACACCGTGACCCAGTAGGGCTCAGAGATGTACACCTGAACATCCAGTCTCCCCTCCTCCAGCACAGTCCCGGTGCTGGAGTCCGTGGCAGAGGCCCTTATGGACATGGTGTACTCACCGGGCCTTGCGGAGAGGTTCAGGGAGACCTCGTAAGTCCCGGGGCTGGTTGCGTTCTCTGCTGCGGTGAAGGTGTCCTCGACGCCATCGCCCGTGACGTCCACGGCGAGACCGAGGGAGTCGAGGAACTGCACCGTCACGTTTATGGTCGTGTTTGCCGGATCTGAGAACGAGCTGGCTGTGAAGGGCTTGCTGCTGTTGGTCAGAACCGTGATGGTCAGGTTCGCAGCGTTGCCGTTGATTATCTCCTCACCGAAGTCGGTCGGCACGATGGTGTCCTGATCGAAGCTGTAGCTTATCGTCGCAGCACCCGCAGGCAGCACCAACACAAGCATCGCAACGGCCGCAAGGGCCACCAACATCTTCCTCACCACTCATCCACCTCCGAACAGCTTTTTCAGAAACTCAAAAAATCCGCTCAAACTCTTCAGGAACGGGATGCCCTCCCACCAGGCTGGCTTCTTGTTGTAGATGACCTTGACCTCGGCGTGATGCATGTCGAAGGCCGTTCCGTTGAAGGCGGTTGCCGGGACGACTATCTCCGCCCTGCCGTCCTTCCCCTCCCTGATTTCCAGGAGCTCCTTCGAGCCCGTGAGGGTTCTGGCTTCGATGATGTCCTTCGCCTTGACATCAAGCGGGATGACGACGCTGCGGTTGCCGAAGCTCCTGAAGTCCAGGGTCTCGATTGCTATCACCCTTGTCATTGTGTCGATCTTGCCTTCAGCAACGCTCTGGGCCATTCTGTAAGCTTCGTCGAAGCTGTCTATCTCCAGGAAGTCGTCGAGGGTTGAGCGGAACTCAATCTCCTGCTTGCTTACCGGCAGCGAAGCGGTCAGCTCCATGACCTTGGACTCGCTGGGGCTCAGCATGACGGAGGAGATCAGCGAGCCGTTGTAGAGGCTCATGGGGCTGCCGTCCAGGTACGCGTTGGCGATGCCTATCGCCGAGGGGTCGATGCTGAGGGTCGCCATGATGCTGATGTCGCTCGGATTGTAGATGCGGACGCTCTTCCTGAACTCGAAGGTTTTCGAATCGCTATCGAGGTAGAGCTCGCCCGGCAGCTCGGATTCTGTGGCAGAATCGATGCGTATCGGGATCTTAAAGCTCACAGATGAGGCGTTGACATAGCGGTTGTCGTCTATGGTGAGGACCTTCCCGTCTATGCCGTAGGCGAAGCTCGTGGTGCTGAGGTCCGTTGCTGCCGCAGGAACGGGAATCCAGACGTTGGTGGCATCGGCTGACACATCGAAGCTGACCTCAACAGCAGCAGAGCCCCTGCCGAGGTCGAGGCGCGGTACGCTGATCTGCCTGAGGTTGATGGAGATGTTGGTGTCGAAGCGGTGTGAGGCGCCGCGCTGATAGAGGAGCTGGATCTCCTCGTCGCTTAAAGCGCGGTTGAAGATCATTACTTCGTCGATTGTCTTCTTACCAGGAGCTCTATAAGACCCGTCAAAGTCGCCTATGAACAATCTCCTATCAATGCCTCCAGCATTGGGATCGTTGTAGTCATAGTAGATTATCCTCTCACCAGCAGGAATGACTAAACTTGCTTCGAGTTTTCCATTAATGTAGCCTTTAAATTCCCCAGTTGTACTATCATAAGACATAGCTATAAAATACCAGTTGTTCGGCTGATGTGGTTGCGAAGATATAGTCCTTTTTCCTCCAGACGAAGTCCCATCCCATGTTGTAAGGTGGAAATAAAACTTTGTGTCAGAGCCGTATCCTATAGCCCAGTGAACCCAACCTGTAGATATACTTCCTAAATTACCCGATCTTCTGTTAAGAAGAGTGGTGCCTTCTGCAGGATTTGCCCACATAGTTACAGTGATTGCATTTTGCGGGTCGGAAGCTGAGAAATCACTAATAACTACGTAATCATCCTCGCCATCAAACTGCAAAGCATATCCTAGCTTTCCTGGAACCCAAGTTGGCAATGTTACGCCGTCTGTGTTGGTAGAGTTTCCATCAACCAATGTGCCATTATTGAGAGTCGGATTCACCGCATTGTAGGTGACATTGCCAGTCCCCTCATCCATCGGCAGGTGAAGCACCGCACCGCTGTACGGCGAGTCTGGGACGACGACGGGCGGAAGCCCCGGAACAACGACCGTCGCCGCCAGTGCAGGGCTGACGAGCATCAGGAGGGCGAGAAGAAGGGCGACCGCTTTTCTCAACCCTCACCACCTCCGGAAAGCAGGAAGTTCAGAACCGCCTCGATGTGGGACTTCTTGCCGGAGATGTCCCCGCTCCTGTACTTCTGCAGGCCCCAGTTGCCGAGGCTCTTGAGCTCGGCGCTGCTGAGGCTGCCGTCTTCGAGGTAGCTGTCCAGCATGAGGACCAGCTCGTGGGCTGCCTTGGGTGTGATGGAGACCATGTTCCTGGTGGCTTTACCGTCCACCTTGACCGTCGAGCCGGAGACGTAGACGTGCTTGACGTAGTAGGTCCGCTTGCTGTCCATGACCGCGAGCGTGACGTCCCTCACGCCCGAGTCCTTAATTGTCTTCAGCTGGCTCTCAGAGAGGGTGTAGCCATCGATTTTGGCAAAGTAGCCGTTAAGCCTCTCCCTGACATCCTTCATGTAGGGTGGCTCGGCTGAGGTGGAGCCGGAGCCTGAAGTGCTGATCTTCTTGTACCTGCTGTACGGGTCCTTCTTGAGCAGCGGGTTGATGAACTCGTTCTTGATGTAGCTGACGAGCAGGCCCGGGTCCTTCAGGTAGTCGAAGGCCAGCTTGAGCCTGCCGAAGAATCCCTGATCCTCCGCGGCGACAGGAGTGATCACGGACGAGACCATCAGTGCGAGGAGAAGCCAGCCCGGCAGAGTCTCCCGGAATCCGTTACCCTTTTCCCTATCCAACCGACCACCTCCCGAAAGCCGGGGGTTCGGAGAACAGCGGTAGTCCAGGGTGGCCACAGACGCCAAAACAGTTTACGCCAGGCAACCCGTCTTCGCTGGCCAACATGGTCTCGCTTCCCCGGCTTTTTTCAGCTACTCAGACAATTTATGTCAAAAGGAGGTATTTAAGCCTTGAAAAGGTGGGGGGTGTGAACTGGCTCAAAATTCTCTCCAGATGAGGTATTTTGTTATAGGAGGGACAGCCCATCTAAATGCTAATCCCAAAAGAACTCCTAAAAACAATAACAGAATTCCAATATAGGGGTTGTGAGACGCCACAACACCACCGATCCAGCTAAAGGATCCTGTAGGGCCCCATATCCAGAAAATCCTGTATAATGTGGCAAAAGTCTCGTCATAATGCAAGTATATTAAAATGAAGATTGTAACATATAATAAAAATGCTACCAGCCAAAACGAAAAGTATGGCACAATGATCTGATTTATTGTAGACAATATAACAGATCCGATTATCTGGTACGAGCTTGGAAGGCCAAAACCCATACCAAGGCCAATACCAAATGCTGAAATTGCAATTTTAAATACCTCCGATTTACTCACGAATTTTTGTTTTCCCTTGCACAAATATAAATGTTACAGCAAATCAGAATTTTGCTTCAAATATCACCACCCATGCAAATATTTTTCCATCATTCTCCTGTCGTCCTCGGTGAACGGCATGTTGATGTAGTGCTCTATGGCCGTCAGCAGGCCGTGCCCCTGGCTCTGGATTATCTCGATCTGCCTGTGTGGGTAGCAGAACACCAGCCAGCTCTCCCATGTTTTTCGAGTGGTCTTCGCCCCGAGCCCTGAAGGGTCGAGGTTTGCCCTCTCAGCCCACCTGACCAGGTTCTCCTTCCAGACGTGGGGATCGGGCAGAGGTCTGCTGTCGAAGAAGAACGGCAGGATGGTTTTGCCTATCAGGCTGAGCCTGACCCACCTCTGCCTCTGCCTTCTCTGCCTGGTCACCTTCATCTCCGGGATCCTGATGAAGTTGCCGTCGAACCACTCCGGATTTTGCTGGAGCCTGCGTGCCTCCTCGTATCTCAGTCCTGTGAGCAGTAAGACATCGAGGTTGAGCTGGTTCTCCTTCTTTCTGGCACCCTGCTTGAGAAGCTCGTACTCAATCGGCCTGAGAATTCTGAAGGGTCGCTTGTGGCTCGGCCTTTTACCCTCCCTCTTCCTGTACCTGGGGTCGTCCGGGGGCTCGATCAGGATGGGCTGAAGGTTGTTCAGCATACAATTCTCTTGAGAAATGTAGGTTAATAAGGCTTGAAAAGGTCGGGGGTGTCAGCTTATGACTTTTCTGCTGTTTCCTGGTTGGGGGTTTCATACATTTCTATGCTTAGAAATGAAGGGTCTGGGTTTTTTAAACAGACATGTTCCAGTGAAGGAGCAAGATTAATATTTGACATAGAGGAAGGAAATTATGGATCGTTGGAAGACTGATTTGACCATAGCTCTTTCTTTAATAGTGTTTTTCTCAGGAATCTTCATGAGCCGGTTAGGTATCACCCATTATGATCTTCTATTAGTCCGTTGGGGCATCACAGTAAATTTAATTGGATTGCTTGGTATTGTGCTAATATTTTTTGGTTTATTGTACAAAGAGGCAAAAAGAGAATTCATTAAAATTGGGAAAGAGGATTTGTTGGAGCAATATTTTATTAGCTATATTGCAGGGATTATGGGTGGACTTGCGGTTCTTTTTGGAGGGAAGTCATTTAAACTTTCGAATGATTGGGTGTTGAATGCATTAAGCTTGCTACAATCGTTCGTGCATTTTGTGGGACTTGGCACCATAGGAGTTGTCCTTGTATTAATCCTACGACGATGGTGGACTCACAAAAATAGGTAGCCTGAAAAGAGGTTTATGGCTTCTGAAGACTGTGCAGCAACCTCACCGGACACCAGACCACCTCTCCCTTGTACCTGAAAACCCCGATCCTCCCGTTCACGACGGCTACTAGCCTGACCACTGCCCCACGCCTCACCCTCGCCCACTTCGGACCCATGTACCTGCGAAGTTCATCCTTCCTGACGACTTTGTCCCATAATGGTTTGTGAGCATCTATAAATCGCTGAATGAATTTGCAGAGATCTTTAGCTCTGAAATCGCTGCAATCGTCGGGTTCATTGCCGAGCGAACATTCACCTCCATCAAGGTACCTGCAGTTCTCACACCTTCTCAGCTCCTCGAGGTAAATGTGGTAATGTGAAGGTCCGCAGAATGGTGGAGTGTGAGTTTTCCTACCACACACTCGGCAGCGATCATCTTTTGATTTTATGTAGTCCAACTC
Source organism: Geoglobus acetivorans (assembly GCF_000789255.1). NCBI lineage: Archaea > Methanobacteriati > Methanobacteriota > Archaeoglobi > Archaeoglobales > Archaeoglobaceae > Geoglobus > Geoglobus acetivorans. Next base: position 828,034 of record NZ_CP009552.1, on the reverse strand, counting down.
ATCTCCTTCTTGGCACATGTCCTCTTCGCTGACGTGTCTGCTGTAGTTTGGAGAGCTCGGGTTCTTACATCTGAATACCTGGTATTCGGAAAGCAATATTATTCTTGATTGTGGGTTATGCTTCACTCCTACATACTCTGAATACTTGCACGCTCTGCATCGGACGGGCTTTCTTGGTTTTTGACTTGAGAAATCCCAGTTCAGTTTGGACTGAACCGTGTCCATCCTATAACCTCACAACCCGGTAATACCCGATCTTCGGACAGAACACGCTTCCCCTCTCCTTCAGCAGCCTGTCTGCCCTGACGAACCCGAGCATCTCCCTCTCCTTCCTCGTCCTGGCGGTGTAGAGCTCCCTCTTCAGCCGTCTCAGCAGCCCGAGCTCGTAGTCGGTCAGGCTCTCCGGGGCGTCGATGTCCCTGGCCCTGTCGCCGAGCAACCTCCTGGCGAGGTGCAGGTATATCCTGGCGTACTCCGTCCTGAGTGGTGCCGCAAGGGAGGCTGTGTAGAGGTAGGCAACGACCTCGGCGTCGCTGACCTCCTCCACAGTCTCACCGTGCACCTCCCTCCTCACCAGCTCGATGAGCCTCTGTCTTCTGATCTCCCTGACCAGCCACTCCGGCAGCTCCTGGTTGTGGTGCATCGGGTGGACGAGGATCACCGGCTGGAGTGCGAGCACCAGCTCCTCGACCAGCCTGTCAACGTCCTGCATCAGCCCACCTCCCACGGCGTCCCTATCACTTCCCTCTCTACGGAGAGCTTGTCCCTCATCTCCGAGACGCTGCCGTCCCTCTTCACCAGGACCTTCCTGTTCCCCTCTTTCTCGAGCTTCACGTAGCTCTGTTCGCCCTTCTCGCTCCCAGATTCCACAACTCTGGGCTCAGCTACGAGGTCGGTAACTCCGTCGAACCGCAAGGCGGCCTTAACCTCCTCTTCTCCCATCACCTCCTTCCCGGCCCCGAGCGGGACCGTGAGCCTGATCCATGAGTCGCGAGAATCGTGAGTGGTGACCGTGATGTCGTCCTCGGAAACACCGAACTCCTCCACAACGGCCCTGCAGACCGCCATAAAGGTCGAGAGCCTGCACTTCGGAACGTGGACGTATATCTCACTCTCCCGGTAGCCGACGACCGCGCCGGCCCGGGCCATGGCCACGTGGAACCTCACCTTCCACACCTCCTGCAGTTCCAGGGGGCACAGAGTCCCCCGCTCAGGCAGACCATTCTGCCCACCATGTCCTTCTCGATCTCCGGACAGGAAAAACCGAAATTAAGGAGAAACATCTTTACCCCCTTCGAGAGCATGCTCATCCCCCCTGAGGGGCTCGGGAACCTCGACTATGTTCCCGCAGGTGCAGCAGGCGAACCGGATGAAGTCAATCGGCTCGAAGCAGCCGACGTTGCCGCACGCATGACATACGAGCACTCAGACCACCACCCTCTTCCTCCATGGCCGGGAGCAGACGCCCTCAGCAGCGTCGAAGTGCCTGCACCTCTGCGGCCTCCTGAGCCTGCACTTGAACGGGCTCCAGACGGTGAAGCTGTGGCACCGCGGCATCAGGCGGTCACCTCATGATATAGCTCATTAGCAACTCTATGGACGTACTCAGAACCGTAGACCATCTTGTTCCCCCTAAACACCCCTATGAACTGTATGTTGTAATCGCCGTCAACGAGATGAATGAGCTCAGCAGCTCTGTTCAGTGCCTCCCCTTCTCTCTCAAAACACTCTATTTTCAAGTACCTCTCCCACGTAAACCTCGGTTCCTCTCTGCAGTATTCTGAGTAATCTACAGTCTCCCAGTACTCATTGAGGATCTCTTCAAAATAGACGAGGTACACTTTGTCTCTGTCGAACTTAAAGTCACTCGTCGTCTGCATCTTCAGTCAGCCTCCTGAGGAACTCCTTCCAGTCCAGCCTCTCGTAGCCCTCCCCCTGGCAGTCGGGGCAGGTCAGGACCTCTCCGTCACGGCAGCCGTCGCGGTAGTAGCAGGAGTCGCAGTCCCAGTCCTCCCAGTCCCCGTCCCTCATGCAGACCTCAAAATAGGGGTTCTTGACCTTTCCCTCCCCGTTGCAGCCCCTGCATCTGAAGACGTCAAGGACGACCTTCCTCAGCATGGCGTCGAGGGGGACGGCGATCACGTCAGCTCCCCCCTTCTGAACCTGTAAGCGACGTACATCAGGGCGACCATCTCCGGCTCCTCTCTGAACCTCAGCGGTTCAGGGATCCTCTCGAGCCAGTCGATGAACTCGCTCGCGAGCCTCTCGAACTGCTCGCCCGTCAGGGGCTGCGGTCTCGACACCGGGATGGCGACAGAGCTCATCTATTCTGCACCTCCCCGGTCTGAAACTCCTTCTGCAACTCCTTCGTGAACTCGGCAATGCCGTCAAGAACGGCCTCGATCTTTCCCTTGCCAAGACCGGTCCTCTCCTTCAGGTAGATGATCAGCAGCTGCCTCATGAAACCCTGGGTCGGGATGTTCTCAAGGGCCTTGGAGATCTTCTCGAGTTCGACGGCTATTTTCTCGGCGATCGAACCCTCCATGTCTAACCCTCCTCGAGGGTCTTCTTGTATATGCTCCCGCGGACTTTGAAGTACTCAGGATGTTCTATAACGGCAACAGCATCGCCAGTAACTGGTTTGTACCTCCCGTTCAAGAGTACCCAGCAGGACGTCCTTAAACTCGGCTCAATTTTCACAGTCAGCAAGTTATCTATCTTTATAGTGCGTGAGCGAACCTCTGTAGGTGAAATATAGTCAAATGACGGGCCATCGTAGACTATCTCAGTAGTCTCGAATACCAGAAAGCGACTTATCTTGTATATCCTAATAGGGCCTTTTTCTCTGAGAGTATATACCCAATCCTTTGGATCTGTTGATTTCGGCTCGATTACGTAATTCGTGCTTCGCAGGAAACTCAAAAGGGAGCGATCCTCTATGTATATCTTATACCACTTAGCGTAATTTCTCCCGCTTTCATGGACGAAGAGTTTCAAATACCTCTTGGTGGTTTTTCCATGCTCTGCTACTCCAGGCACGGCTGCCAGCTGTGTTAAAAGAATTGCAGACAGTATTAGAGCCAACCCGACCTTTGCAGCGCGCCTCATTCCACATCACCCCTCCTGAACGACCTCGCAGTCACCGTCGCTGTCGATGAGAACGGACCTCACACCGTTGTTCCTCAGTCTTTCAAGCTCCTTCTGACCGGCGACGTAGAAGAAGTCGGCGACGCTCCTGTACTTCCCCAGTCTTACCAGCTCCTTGATCTCCCTGTGCATTCCGTCCGGGATCTCCACCTTTACGGCACCCATATTTGCACCACCTCTGGTGTTTTAGTACAATTATTGGTGTAATTGGTAGTACTTAAAAGTTTCGATTATGGGATTTAAACACCAAAAACCGTGCTTAAAATCAATAGTTTGTGCTACATATTAAAAAAGAGTAAAATTCTTAATATTGGGTAATGCCCAAAAGAGAGAAAAAAGGACTTATTGACTATCTTGACACTTATGCCCTCAGAATTTTGAAATCAATAGCCGAAGGTGAGAACTCTTTTTATTCTGAAATCATGGAAAAATCTGGTTTGGTTAGATCAAATTTCAATAGGCGATTGAACGAATTGCTAAATCTAAAATTGGTTAAGGTCGAATATGTTAAAGACCCGAATCCTAATGTCAGGAGACCTCGGGCATTGTATTCGCTTACAGAAACAGGAAAGCGCATACTGGAACTGCTGGAGGAAATAGAGAGAGTTTACAAAAGTGGAGTTTCAGAGGATGAAAAGTTTGAGAGGGAGGCTGAAGAACTTCTTTACGATGAAAAATGAAGCCTAAGATTTGTCAAGGGTTATCGTCATAGAGCACTAGTTAAACCATCCGTTTTTCTTTCTCTTCCTCCTTTTATGTTTTCTTTCATAGTACCTTTGTATCACTTCTCTAACCCTGCTATTCTTTCTATCTACGTCGTTTGATACTCTTTTTAAAAGATCTGGTATTTTTCGGGATAGTTCTTCATAGATTGCTATGGCGTCTTCCACTTCATTATCTCCAACACTAATATCAACCTCATAATCGGATTTTTTTCTTAGTTCTTGTAGACTTCCAAATTTATAACTGCTTTGTAAATCAACTTTTTTTAGAATTTCAAGGAGACAAGAGTGCATCAATCCTGATTCTGCAACTTCAGATAGCTGTGGATAAACGCTCGATCCTAATAAATACCGTAATAGCTCATCACGAAGCTTTAAGTATAGTGAGTAGTATACGCGGCTTGCACTTGTTCTTTTTCTGGCTTCATCAAAACGAATATAATTGTTGTCATTCTTGAGTTTTTTTCCGAGTTCGTAGAAGTCCTCGGGACAGAACGTCATATTTCTGCTTACCTTTTTAGAAACACAAATATTTTTTCGAGACTTTCCCGAGAGAACCTCTCTTGGAGCTCCATAATGAGTTCGTCCCATATTTTTAAAAGCTCTTCAGAAGTGTTTACATCAACCTTTATTTCAAGATACGGAATCCAGTCATCTTCACTGTCATCCGGGCTGTATGCAGATAGAATAACTTCCACGACCTTCTCTGGCAGAATCTCCCGTACGGAATTCGCGATACTGTCTCCTAGAATCAAAACATCTTCGCTTATTAGCTTTTCGTTTAGTAGCTCGTCTATTCTTGGCGATTTTTTGACATATATTGCAGGACCTTCTACACTATTTTCAACACCCCTGCCCCCAAGAAACTCTTGGAGTACGCTTGATACTGGTACATTAATCAGATTCCCCCCCACATCCATGGTAGAAGAAAAAATTGTGGCATCATATCGTTGAAAAGACCCGTGTGTTTGTGGTTGATAGAATCCATTTGAAAACATAGTTACATCACCTCTCCTGAGGTTCTAATTCTCCCTGTTCCTTTACGGGTTTCCATGATATCTTATACACCCAATTTAGCCAATAAATTGGTTCATCTGCGCCACTTTTATAATTTATGTTACGAGCTGCCATTACTGGCTCAGCTTCGACTGTGACTTTAAATTTACCTTTACTGGTGTATACCTCATATTCATCAATGGCTGGTTCATGATCTATAATATCTATGAGTTCCCAACCGTCTTGTGGTAGTTCTGGTGAAGCCAATGGTTTATCTTTTACAAGTTCTTTTACCGTTTCAGGAACTTCTAAAGGAGCAACCCCCCCAATCGGTTTTACTGCTATATTGACCCCACCGAAAGGGGAGAAGCCAACCTCTTTGGCATCTATAATCATGATGCTAAGCTTTAGTATAGATCTATCTGAAAGCTTTATAATGCCTTCCTTTCTCATTAAGACATGCATGATTCTAAACTATTTAAGCATTTTGATTGAAACAAAGGTATCTAGCCGTTTTAATTCCGCAAAACGGCAAGCACCTTACCACATAGCGATTTTGTGAGGGCGTAGCCGCCCTCCACCATCCCGACGCTAAAAGCTCCGAGACATCCGTGTTCACTGCAGGGCGTGACCGCCCATTAGTACTCTATAACCTGTATTATATAAGCATTACGTATCTCTCACTCCCATACTGCATGGGGTATCCAAAGAAGGAGCTGGCGATTTTTACATTTGGGCAAGAAGTATGCTAACCGTGCTGGAACCAATCAGTAACTTTTAAGTAAGATTTTAACCACAGGCTGTTAATACATCATATTTATGTAGAGGTGTGACCAATGGCCAGACTTACTCGCAAAAATGCAGCAGAAATCCTATCACAATTGAAAAAAGATCAGCTGAAGGAAATCGCACGAATTTTCGGTCTGCCGGTCTCCGGGAACAAGGACGAGCTGATCAATAATATCGTCTCAAACACCAAGTTATCCGAGCTGGCCAAAGTTCTCGAATCTGAGATCAAACAGAGAGACGAGAAGAGGGAGGCAACAAAAATCAAATCTGAAAATAAGCAGAAAAAACAGGAGCAGGACGTTGATGCCTCGAAGATCTTCAAAGAGATCGTCAGGCTTTTAAGAAAAATCACACCGCCCAAGGTAAAGAACGAAGACGAACTCGAACTGTACGTTCTCGGACTCCTGCAGGGAAAGTTTGAGAGCAGGAAGATAGAGGTGGTACCGCAGACGATAGCAGTCTCAAAGGGAAAAACTACGCAACCGGACATCGTTGTTGGAGGTGCCGTGGCAGTTGAGCTGAAGTACATCAGGGGCTCTGCCGATGCAGATCGCGGAATCGGTCAGGCAACAAAATATGCCAGCATGTATCCCTACGTTGTGCTTTACTATTACGACCCGCAGAAGAGGAGTCACCACAGCAATTCCGCGTTGGCCAAAAACATTGAGCTGATTGTTTACCCGAAGTAAAGAACATCTTTAACCTCGAAGAGATAGAGAAAGTTTAAAAGGAAGGTGTTTCAGAAGAGGAGAAGTTTGAGAGGGAGGCTGAAAAGTATTTGTATAGAGGAGAGGAGGGTTAGCTATTGGATAAACTGACTATACATCCCAAATTTGCTGAAATTGAGATTAATGGGGAAACCCTAGCGATTTTAAATGTTCCATTTATCCAGCAGCCTCCTCAGATGTTATGCTTGCCGTATTCTGTCAGCATGGTGATCGAATTTTTTAAAAGAACTGAAAATCCTAAGCTGAATATACCAAAATTGGACCCAGAGAAATTGGCGAAAATAATGAATTCAGACCCTGAGAGGGGCACTGTTCTTTCAACCACTATGATAAAGAAATTAAACGAAGAAACGGATCCACTGGAATTCTTGATGTATAGGGGCGATCTCAATAAGCTGGACGAGTGTTTTCAAGAGGGGAAACCCCCAATTTTGATTTTTAACGCCATGTATTACCAGACGTCTAATGAAGGTCCCGCGCATGCTACTGTTTTCCTTGGGAGAACAGATACAAAAATCATCACCAACAACCCATGGATGGGTGAGTATTTCATTTACGATCTTGGGAAATTCATGGAAGCATGGGAAATAGAAGGGTACAGGATGCTTATCCCTCGGATAAGGAAAACTAAAAATACCAAACTTGACAATTTTACTAAAGAAGAGGGAGAGGATTGATTATGGATATGATTGCAAGGCCACTGTCTCCAGAACAAATTCGGAATATAGCAAGAGATGTTATTAGGGAACAGATTGGGACAATCCCATCACCTGGTGAGCCAGAGCTGACAAGAACGAAAATTGATAACGTCAGCAGACAAGTTTATATCGTTCCGATAAAAGTGTTTCATCCTGTTTTAATAGCAGACCCTGTAACAGCAAGAGCCAGAAAAATCCGCTTTAAAAATTTAGGTAATGTCGGACAAATCGTTATTGATGCTTTTAATGGAACTGTTCTTCAGAGAACTCATGTAGTTGATTTAAAAAAAGCCGTAAGACGAAAGCTTGAAGAGATTTCAGCAACGGTAGATAAGATTCTTGTCAGGGTGGAGGCACAAAAATTTGCAAGTCTACCGCTATCGGAGCACATCCACACCCCTGTTGAGGATATAATATCAGCTGTAATGTTACTCGACAAAATAAACATCTATGAGCAAATAGATCCGCTTCCTGATGACGAGAGAATAAAGTACATGGAAATTCTTAGAATTTTGTCTGAAGCGGGTCTCGTAGAGATTGTAGATGACACAGTCCTACCGGGCAACATTCTTATAGAACTCGAAAGTAGATTTGAATCACATGAGGATGTACTGAAGAACGCATTGGCTCACTTTTTCGAGGTTGGTTATGAATACATAGATACCATCAGGATAGTGTTGGGGCCGTATTTAGTAATAACCCGCAAAATTTACGAGATCTCTGTTGAATCGGGTGAACTCATCCCGATGGAATTTTCAGTAATAAAGTCACTATTTGAGAAAGAATACGTGCCCAGCCAAGCAAAAATTAAAGTGCTAAAATTGCCGAGGTATTTAGTACAGCTTGAGAGGGTAAATCTTCTGAAGCACACTCACGAGGACGGCAAAGAATGTTGGGTTGGAGTAGAAGATACTTTTAAGAAATTGATGGAGGCTGAAGACATCTCTAAAGTATTGGAAGGTATAGTTGAAACTTCTTTTTAGTATTTTGGCAAATCTTAAGTAAGACCTTCAAAATGTCTCTACATGAATCCGAAAAATCATATTCTCGGCCTGCTTTTCGCCCTGTTGCTCGTAGCGATACAGCCGGCACACGCTCTCGGAGTCCTCAAAATCGAAGCCCCATCGAGCGCCTCTGTGGGTGAGGAGGTCGAGATCAGGGTCGTCGAGACCCTGAGCGGTGATCCTGTCGAGGGCGTTACAGTATATGTTAACGGGGCGGAAATAGGCGTTACGGACGAAAACGGAGTTGTGGACTACGTCTTCGACTCCCCGGGCGTTTACGTAATAGGGGCGACCAAGTTCGGCTACACTCCTGCCCTCGACATCAGCATCTCGGTGGAAGATGTTTCGACGCCTGTCATCACACCGACCGAGTCTCCGACCCAGGAACCGACACCGGAAACTGAAATTTACAGGGGCCTGGTCTTTAAACGGAACATTCTCTCAGAGGTGTTTGAATATACTCTTTCTCAGCTTGAAGAAAACAGCGAAATTCCAGACCTGATAGAGGAGGCCCTGGACAAAAAGCCGATCGAGCCCCTCGCTTTCTTCACCGATGGGCGTCACTACATGATCCTCTACGGAGACCTGAACCTGAAAAAGAGCGGTTATTATGAGATCGAAGGATACAGCCTCGATGCGACGGTGGAGTTTGAAGGGATGGTCTGGACGATGTTTGAAGTCACGGAAATTCGTGAATTGACCCCGGAAGCTGTTGACGTGAGCGACCTCGTGGCCAACCCGTCCAGTTATGCCGGCAAGGAGATAGTCGTAAACGGGCCGTTCAGGGAGGTCGCCTTTGAGATAGAGTCCTTCGGCAAACCCGTCTGCATCGGATCGATCAGCACACTCCCGGTTGACTTCGGACAATTTGCGGAAAGAATCAAGGAGTTTGGAGAGGAGCTGATTAAAGAGCCAGACAGGGAGACCGTTGAGGAGATCACGAAGTTTTCTGGCGTTTCGACCTTCAGGTTTGAAGAAAATATCAGTGGGGTGGGATCATCAACTCAGGCATACTGGAAGGCGGTTAACGCAGAAATAACTGCCCTCACTATTCCCGCAAGCCTGGTAAAGGTGATCTTCCCGGATGAGCTTGGGGAATTCATTTCCGAAAGGGGCATCGTTCTGCTGATTGAGAGGGTGGACATCCCTGCAGAAAGAGTGGCCCTCAGCGATCTGACAGCGAATCCTGGTTATTACAATGGAAGGGTCGTTGAGATACAGGATATTTACTCTGCGGCCACCGACATAAGCATCAAGGACACGCTGGCTGCTGTTTTCCCACCGGCCGCAGGCTCGCCAGTGGACGCGTACTTCGAGCCGATGGCAATATTCAACCTCCCCCCAGACTCGGCGATCATCGGATTCGGCACCACCGGATTCCAGCAGAACTACGGGAGCGTAGACAAACGCGTGAGTGTTGACGCGAAGTACACTCTCAAGGGCGTCGTAATATCGGCGAACGCTATCGATGAGCGCCTTCCGTCAGTTCCAGCCCTTGTTGTGTTTGAGAGATACAGAGGAAGCATCGAAAACGACCTGACAATTCCGTCGGATCAGGCCGAGGAAGTGGTCAAGACGTTCAACCTGATAAAGAACGTCGCCACAGAACTGAAAGGAGAGGAATCCAAAACTCCAGAATTGCACGAGACCCCAGAACCCCACGAAAGCCCTGAACCGCATGAGACCCCAGAGCCCTCAGGAACACCGACACCTGCCCCATCCGAAACCCCAGCACCCCTGCAGGCCCTGACCCTCGAGATCTCCCCGGACAGCATCACGGCAAACCCCGGGGACACCATAAACCTGAGGCTCAGGGTGGACTGGGAGCCGAAGGACTGGAGGGGCAAGGCAGACGTGAAGATCGTCCTCTCGGCGGCGGGCTTCAAGAAGGAGTACGAGCTGCCGGACGTGATACTCGAGAACCCGCCTATAGAGGAGGAGTTCAGCTACACCCTGCCTGCGGACATCCCGCCCCTGACCTACGAGGCGAAGGTAATCGTTGAAGCAGGAGGCCAGAAGGCGGAGGACGGCGTGCAGATAAAGGTTGGGGTGAGTGAGACTCCCGGGTTTGAGGTTGTTCTCGGGCTTGCTGGACTTGTTGGGGCTGTTGGATTGAGGAGGTGGATGAGATGAGCCAGAATGGTTTGGCGATTCTGGTATTATTTTTTATAGCAGGGCTGATCCTCGTTTTATTTCTGGGGCCAGTGATGGATGCAGAGGTGGCTCAGACTTCCCAACACCAGCCCATGTTTAGCATGACTGGATACGGTTGGTATCTGATATTGCTTGCGATACTGGGCTTTATTGCCGTAATTCTTCTGGCAGCGGCAAAAAGAGGTTAAAAATTAACCCACTCCTCCACCACTTTTTTGGCCTCATCCTGCGGCATCATCGCAAGAGCAAGTCCTACGACCTCCTTCAGTGCGGAGAGCGGCAACCCCACCTCGAACCTGTCGATGATCAGGTAGTAGTGCTCACCAGTCCTTTTGATGCTCAGCCTGTTCTCGCTGATCAGCTTGGCCATGTCGAAGCGCATCAGGAACGGGATGTTCTCGGTGTCCTTCCCCTTCTCATTGACCCTGATGATGACGTGCCTCGGCTCCTCGGCCCCCAGCAGCTCCAAACTAATCCCCCCTGATCCACGTGAGGTACCTCTCCGCGATCTTCACGACCTTCTCCGCCACGACCTCGGGATCCTTGAACTGGATCGCCGCCGAGAGTGCCACGGTCTCCCTCGCCTCCCTCAGGGCAACCTGCCTCGCTATCCTCTCCTGCTTCTCCCTGTGCATCTTCTCGATTCTCACATCCCTGTCCCGGGTCATGTTTATGTATATGACAGAAAACAATATGAAGGTGGACGCCAGGGTTTAAGTCATGATGGAAAGGATTAGAACTTATAGTCGAGCATCCCAGCCCCGGCGTCATGGTTTTCCAGAATGCTTTATAAGCCGGCATGAAGTGCGTTTGCGGTGCGAGATTTCCATCGGTTTATCTGCAGCTCCAGCATTTCATGATTTCTCTGCATTCAGATAACTTGGTTCTGTCATGCCTTTCTGCTTTTTTACTTTATTACAAACAATGTTTTTAATTTAGCAAACTATAAGTTAAATTTGTAAAAATGTAAAGGATGTTGGTGAAAGATGTAGACGGGTTAATATTCAGGAAAATCAACAAAAAACCGATCTTGACTATGTTGTTTCTACTTAAATCGGGACCAAAACGCTGGAGTGAGTTGGAGAAGTGGATCAACAAGAGATACTTGCACGAAAGCACAGTAGCACTTATTGATCTTGGTTTAGTTGAGGCGACCATCCTCAGAGACACACCAACAGGTTCAAAAGCCTATAAACTCACCCCACTCGGCCAGAAAATCGTCTCTCTTATCGAGCAGATGGAAAAAGAGTTTGAGGATTATCACAGAAAGGTGAGCCTTCCTGAGGACGCTGGGGAGTTCATAAATGAGCCGCTGGAGGAGGAATAAAAATGTCATCCGAAGACGAAAGGATCCAAAAAATTTGGGAACACTTTTGGAGAAGGATGGATGAAGAACACCAGTTTGGAAGTTTTTTTGTTGAGAGGGTGTTCCAGAAGGCAAATGAAATCTGGAAGAGAACTTCTCCCTATCCTCTCGAGTCCGACACCATGACGATTACTGTAGAAGATGGCATTTTTAAAAGCACTCTGCCGTCATTCGTCTTAGTGGCAGCTCTTGGAGAAGTGATGTTTGAGATCTTTCATGGAATGTTTGAGGACGTCTTCAAAGGAATGGCAAGTAAAATTCTTGAAGAGGCCAAAACCGCTGCAGTTATGGAAATAAAGAAGGACCTTTCTTCTGCAATAATACCCCCAAAGGTTTGTAAAAAATGCAGTTTCCCGAATCCACCGACAGCTAAATATTGCAGTGAGTGTGGAACATATATTGAGGAGGATGAAGATGGTTGAGTTAGTATTTGATATCTCGAAAAAGAATCCGAGACTTGCATCTCCTGTGAGAGGTATAAAGTGTGACTGCGGACACGTTAATCCATGGTATGCTAAATTCTGCCAGATGTGTGGAAGAGATCTTAAAAATGAACTCAGAAAAAAGTACGACAAAATAATAGACGAAATTTACGAAGACATCAAAAAGTCTGATCCCGAAAAAGATTACGTAGATCTCGATGATATTTAAAGTTAAACTGAGCAAAAAAGCCTTAAAATCGCTTGAAAAGCTTGATAACCAGAGTAAAGAAAGAATAAAGCATAAACTACGTTTGTTTGCTAACAATCCTTTTTCCCATGATGTTAAAAAGCTGGTCGGAACAAAGGAACCTCCATTATTCCGGTTGAGAGTTGGAGAATACAGGATTGTTTTTTGGGTTGATTGGGATAGCAAAACGATTTATGTTGAAAGGATATTTCACAGGAGTGAGGGTTACGATGCGTTCTTTGAATAATTTTCGAACTTTCAATTTTCATTTCTGTTCTTCAGAATTTATTGGGCGTTACCTTATTTACTCACAGACCACTGAAAAAAATAGAAGACTATAATAATTCTCGAAATTTCTTACAGACACCTCTCAGCATACTCCTTTATAGCCTTTCTGACCTTTTTCTCCGGCAGCAAATGCATCAGCAGTTCCCACAACTCCATTGCAGACTCTTCTCCCATATCGACCCTTATCTGCTCTAAGTCGAGCTTGTATTTGCCGTTCACTCTCCCGACGTTGTTCTTTAGTGCAGGCTTTCTCGTATCAACGGCGATGGCATGATCTTCTCTTCTTACCTCTCCCTAGGAAAATTTTGACAAAACACTCCTGTGTGTCTTCCCGACTCGGCATTATTAGTTTTGCCATGTGTTTGTTGTACTTGGTGTGTCTTAAGGTGGTGGGTTGTTCTCTTTCTGGTAAATTTTAAATAATTAAAAGTCATAAATTGATGTGATGAGCATAATGGTAATAAGGAATCCCGACGATATTCGGGATTGCGATATTGCGGTAATCCCTGCAGGAGATTTTGACGAAACGCTCTTGAAGGAAGCTAAAATGCACAGCAAATTTGTTGTGGTTTTGGGCAACAGGATAGATCCGGCAGACCCCAACACTGCCGATAGAATTGCAGAAATACTCTCGGATTTCGAGTTATTCGAGTTGATCGTGAATCAGAGTCCCGATCCAATAATTATCTACAATAACGATCAGATACTGTATGCCAATCCAAAAGCAAAGGAATTTCTCGACTCAAAGGATTTGAAAAATACGATTATGGATCGCATACATCCCGACTATCGTGCATTTATCGAGAACGGGATTAAAAAGGTTCTGCGTGGTGAAGAAGTGGATTCGGTCGAGGTACCGCTCATCATGCCCGATGGGGGCGAGTTGTGGGTGGAGGCGAACCCCAGCCTTGTAAATTTCAGAGGGAAACCTGCCATCCTGCTCATCTTCAGGGATATAACTGAAAGGAAAAAGAAGGATGAAAAATTGCGTGAAAGTGAGGAAAAATTCAGGAAAGTATTTGAGAATTCGCCAGATCTCATTGCGATATTGAACAAGGATGGCGTATTCATTGAAGTAAATCCGTCAATGATAAAAAGCCTTGGCACAAATCCCGTCGGAAAATCCGTCCATGATGTTCTGCCCAGAGATGTTGCCGAACGGAGAATGCAGATGGTGAGAAAAGTTATCGAGGAGAATACAGTGGTCTCTTTCAAAGACAGCAGAGATGGAAAATACTTTTTCAACCAGGTAATTCCTGTGGAAATGGGAGGAGAAAGACTCTGCTTGGTAATTTCTGTTGATATTACCGAGTATCTGAGGCTAGGAAAACTATTGAGGACAATTATAAGGGTTCATGAGGCGATAGCAAGGGCAAAAAATCGTGAGGAGCTGATGAAACGTGTCGAAGAAATTCTCGCAGATTACTCTGCGAAAATAAGGAATGAACCTGAGGGCACGTATTTTGGCATTAACTATGGTGAGAGAAATTATGGTTACTTGTGCATGGAGAACGTCGGTGATGCAGAGAAGGAGCTATTGCAAAGCCTTGCAGAAGATCTGGCATTTGCAATAAAAGCGATAGAGGATGCTAACGCGAAAAATGTACTTAGCACACACATATCCGGCAACATTTCTGTTCTGGCACATTTGGTGGACAAGATCAGAAATCCTCTCACTGCCATTCGTGGGTATGCAGAAACACTAATCGATGACGATCAAACGCGAGAAAAGATACTTCGAGCTGTGGACAGGATTGTTGATATTATCGGTGAGCTTGATGACGCATGGGGCGAGTCTGAGAAAGTACTGTATGAGCCAGTCGAGGTTTAAAACAAATTCTCTCATTGTCCAGATGGCAGTTTTTAGCCTGAATCGCACACTTTTAAATTATTCGGAGTTACTGTGAAGCCTTCACATATCTATTGAAAAAATATAAATAATAAATAATGAATAGAGATATACTGTCCTAACCGTGCATCCATGGGTAGTGTGTAGACTTCAGGGAATTGCAGCAGCCTCTCGCATTGTGATGGTCGGGGGATATTCTCTTGAAGGAGCTGGGAATATGGATGAGTTGGTGAAGGTGAAGACGGGCATACCTGGCTTCGATGAGATAATGAATGGAGGCATTGTAAAAAACAGTATTGTACTGTTGGCCGGCCATCCCGGATCTGGAAAGAGCACATTTGGGGCACAGTTTGTCTATTCTGGTGCCCTTCACTATGGTGAACCCGGAATTTATGTTAGCTTCGCTGAAAACAAGAGAGAATTTTACAGGAACATGCGTACCATTGGCCTTGATTTTGATCGGCTTGAGGAAAAGGATTTTAGGTTCATTGAAGCACTCACGATTGCTGATAAGGAAGCACTGGATGCAATTGCAACTTCTATTCTGGAAACTGCCGATGAAATCTCTGCTAAACGTCTGGTCATAGATTCTGTAACTGCATTAATTGCTCTGCTGAGAGAAAAAGAAGTAAGGTCCTTTCTGCATTCAACTTTAACGCGGATAGCCAAATCCATGGGGCTTACCACAATTTTGATTGCTGACATGCCTATCGGGGCTACCACCATCGGCCAGGGTGTGGAGGAATTCATAGTTGATGGTGTCATAGTGCTGGAGTTGACCTCACTTCGAGGACTCACGAGGAGGCTTTTGAGAATAAAAAAAATGAGGGGAGTGCTGATACCACACTCGGCGTACGAGTTCATCATAACTGACAGAGGTGTGAGATTGTATGTTCCGCTGGAACCAATGCTTTCAGGGTCTATTGGGAGAAAAAGACTGTCTACAGGGATACCGGAACTGGATAAAATGCTCGGAGGCGGTTTACGGAAAGGGTCCATTACACTCGTTTCTGGACCAAGCGGTACTGGAAAAACCATGATCGCCTTAATGTTCTGCATCGAGGGTATCGTTAATGGAGAAAAGGTGGTCTACCTGAGTTATGAGGAATCCGCTGAGCAGCTCAAGAACGTCATTCGAGACATGAAGTTTGACCTGGGTAAGCTTGATGACAATTTGAAGATCGTTTCATACAGCCCTCAGAAACTGACACCCGGGTTACATTATGAGTTTTTCAGGAAAATCCACGACGAATTCGGGCCGTCAAGGCTTGTAGTGGACGGGCTGGGGGCTTTAGAACGTCACTATGGCAGGGAAGAGTTTCTGGAGGTTGCAAGAAATTTCGCTTTACTGTCAAAGGCTAAGGGGACGACAGTGGTGATGACTGCGCTTAAAAATTTGGTTGGTGGGGAGATTGCTGAGCTTAGCACCATAGCTGACAACATAATAGCTCTCTGGTTTGAACGCGAGAAAGATGAAATAAAGCGTAGGATTACAATTCTGAAAGAGAGGGGCTCAATACATGATAAAAGAATCAGATACATGGATTTCAAAGAAGGGAGAGTCATAATCCGGTGACCAAAGGATAGGGAGGACATGATATGCACTTTGATAATAACATTGATATTGGTCATGCAACGAAGATACTGGACAGATTGATTACTGATGTTTACGGTCAGGGTTTCCTTGCGATTCTGAACTTTTATTTGAGTTCTGCGTGTGGGAAAAATATCAAAGACCTGAGTTTTTTTCAGAGAACCATACGGGAGCCAATTGAGACATATCGCTGCTTGTTGAATTTTTTCAATGGCAGCCAGGAAATGGTAATAACTTTCTTTAAAACGATTTTTATAAAGTTTTACCAGTATGGTGAGGTTGAAGAAGTCGCAGCAAAGTTTGTACATGCATTAAAAATCGGTGATGCGGAGACCATTATGAAACTTATCATTGGTGCGGTGAAATACCATGAATCTCACAACAACTCCAGGATGAAGTAGGACAGAGCGACTACGGGGAATTGATGTACTTTTCGATTTTTTCTACAAGGTCCATTTTTTTCAGAGGTTTACCGATAACATCCACAGCACCCGCCTCCAGCATTTTATCGCCCTTATGGGATGCGTAGGCAGTAATTGCGAGAACCTTGGCGTCAGGATCGATGTGTTTGATCTTTTTTGTGGCCTCAATACCGTCCATACCTGGCATAACAATATCCATCAGAACGATGTCTGGCTTCAATTTTTTATACAGTTCAACTGCTTCTTTTCCGTTTGATGCAAGAATTATCTCGTAGCGGTCTGAGAGCATGATTTTTAGAACATCCTGAACCATTGAATCATCGTCAGCTATTAATAACACTTTTTTCATTAATTATTTGAATCACAATGATTAAATATATAGTTTTCGACTCTCGAAGGGTGTATAAAATTGTGTATTCAATCATCTGTCCTCAATGTTCATAGGAATAGTTTTTATGGTTAAATAAATTTCATTCTTTAATTTAGGCTAACAGTATGTCATACTCAAATAGAAATTTAATTTAGAACCTCAGGCTTCCAGGCCCACATATTTTTAGCGGGGCTGAAAATTGCCAGGGTTGGGAGGCAATGTAACCCCGCCTGCACTCACGCATAACCGGTATGGAAAACTATATATATGGTAACAGCGTGAACTAATTATTGGTGATTAATAATGAAAGAGTTTCTGAGGCTCTGGGGGATAATGTTTGTAGCCCTCTCTGCAGTGAACTTCTTTATCCTGTCGATTGCATACGGAGGTATGCCTGAACCCAGCACACATCTCAGAGTAATCGGGATAACATTCCTGTCATCGATCGTTCTGGCAGGTCTCGTCGGTGCAGTGATGAGGTTTTCCAGAGCTTTTGGAAAGTCTGAGAGCTTTGATAGAAGGGAAATGGCGTAACCGGATACAGGGGAAACTGATTTCCACATTTTATTTTTCAGTTTTCCCGTTTTTCCATGCGGAGTAATGTTCTTTCTGGGGATGCACTTCGGAAATCAAATCGAAGTTGAACACATCTGATTTTTTAAGGCTGTTCTCAGCGTATCCGAGCTTTTTCATGAGTGCGGCAAGGGCCAGCGTGCTGCTCACGTACTCATCCGGAAGGGATGCACAGTACTTTGGACTGAGGAGGAGTATCTCTTTTACAGTCCGGAAATCGAGCTCTCTTCTTATGTATCTCTCAAGAAACTCTCCGGCATGATCCACAGCTTCCCTCAGGATGTTGGTTGCCCACTCGTGCTTTATGAGAAACTCTCTCAATGTGTCGAAGTTCTCTTCAAAAAAATCCTCCCTCACAGCGATGCCATAGCTCGGATTCCAGGGCCATATATCTGAAGGTCTGCCGCAGATCACCGCTCCATACCTCTTGGCAAGTATTGCAAGGTTGGGCGTTCCGCATACGCCATCTAGTTTACCCTCAGCAAAGTCATCAAGAATCATCTCGGCCCACGGGTAGTTGATCACATGGAAGTCAAGCTCTGCAAGGTAACTTCTCAGTAGGACATCGTGTATGCTTCCCCTCGCAGGAACTCCTATTTTTTTACCCTCGAGGCAATCCGGAAATCTGTCCTCGAACCTTCCCGCAATGACAGTCCCTTCCACGTGTCCACCTGAGATGCAGAATATGTCCACCCCTTTATCGACTGCAAAAATCACTGGAGTGAGTCCTACGTATGCGAGGTCTATCCTTTTCTCTTCAAGAGCCTTTACGATTTCCATGCCAGTCCCAAATATTTTCCACTCTGCTCTGACGAGCCTCTTCGCTTTTAGCATGTGTGACGTGTGGTAGAGTGTGGATAGGTAGCCAATCCTCACTTTATCGCCTCCATGAACCGGTCCCGTATCTCCTCCGGGCTGAGTGGAATTGTCCCAACTCTGGCGTTTCCGGGTTTTGCAAGAGCATGGATAAACATGGTTTCAGGCCTGGAGGCATGGAAAGTGATTTGATCTGGTGTTACGGCTCTGAATGTTTCAAGCCCGGCCGAAATTCCGAGGAGCGAAAGATCTGCCCGGATCGTGGCAGTGGTCTGGTTTCCTGTGCTGCCGTATGCAGAATTATCAATTGCTATTATCTTCAACCCCCCTTCTGAAAGGAGCCCTGCAGTGAATATCGTTGAGGGATTCATCAGAATTGAACCGTCTCCGTCAATGGATACCACCTGTCTGCCTGTTAGATTTATCCCGAGGGCTATTGAAGTGGCAAGACCCATACTGCCGAGCATGTAAAAGTTCGTGGGCTGATCAATCACGTGATACAGCTCCCTGCTCGGATAACCTATGTTTGAGACAACTATTTTTCCCTCAAGAAAGCCTTTCATTCCCTGGATCAGTTCATATCTGGTGTATCTTGCTTTTCCACCGGGCACTTCGACTTTCCTGGTTTCAAAACTTTTCGGTTCAAAGGCAAGGTCTTCACTTCTGCTCCAGATATCCGGTTTGAGCAGAACTGCTGTGATCTTATTCTCCTCGTAAGCTGTGGAGATTGTGTTTTCAATGTCTTCAGAATTGTTGCCATCAAAAACGGTATAATGGATACCGAGTGCATTCAGCATGCTTCTGATTTTTCTGCCCATGGGTCTCTGAGCCTCGATTTTCTCGCCGAACACACCTCTCCAGCTTATGAGTATCGGGAGCGGGAGTCTGTATGTTTCTGTAAGGCTTAAAAGGGCATTTACCATGTTTCCGAATCCTGAAGACTGTATCACCATCAGCGGTTTCTGTCCCGCAAGATAGAGTCCTGCTGAGATTCCTACACCTTCCTCTTCCCTCGAAAGGGGAACGGACTCGAAATTATCCTGAAGTTTTGAAATCAGAAGTTTTATCCTTTCGCATGGCAGATACAGTGTGTGGGTGATACCTGCAGACTTGATTCTGGCTGCAACCTCGTCCTCAATCATTCGATCATCTCCAGATCCTCTTCCTCCTCAACAACGTAATCAGGCTTTGGCTTTCTTATTTTAAAATCCTTTTTCAGGTTGTCAAGTCCTGAGCCGGTTATGTTGACCAGTATTCTTTTACCCGTCAGGTCAAACTTTTCCAGAACTGCCATGGCCACCTCTGCGGCAGGAAAGAGTGAAAATCCATAGGTCTTTTTAAAGAGCTTCCCGGCTTTTTTTGCCTCACTTTCTGTAACGGATATTGCTTTACCTTTCGTCTCTCTCAGAATGTCAAACAAACCTCCTCTATGCTCGTAAAGTGGTTTTTTGTTTGATAGCACCTTGGCGTAAATGACGTCCAGAGGGTCGAAGGAGTATTCAGGTATTTTCCCAGCCCCCTGCGACCATGAATCGACTATCGGTGTAAAAGGTGAATTCTGCGCAAGAACCATGGAAGATGGCTTCACCCCAAGGCGCTTCATACCCTCATAAAATGCAATCACCCCCGTCCCGCTTCCTACAGCCTGGATATACGTGTCGGGGACAAACCCAAACCTCTCGAAAAATGCATACGCAAAAGTTGCAAGTCCATCCCGTCTGGCGAAATTCAGTCCCCCTCCTTCATATTCCCAGCCATCTCTGGCATGTGCAAATCTGTGTGCGAGTTCGGTGGCTCTGCTGTATCCCCCCTTCACCATGACAAGACTCACATTTTCACTTCTCTCTATTTCGAATGTGCAGTCAAACACTTTCTCAGGGACAAACAGCACAACACTGGTATTTTCAGCATACTTTCCAAGCTCAAGAAATGCTGTTGCCGTATTTCCCACGGATGCAAGAGTTATGTTCCTTCTCCACTCTTCAGCATACTTTAACGAAACAATTGCTTCAATTTCCTTGAATGTGCACGTTTTCATCCTCACATCGAAATCTGGAGAATATCCGTTGATGATGAAGTATATCTCGCTTTCATACATTGATGAATACTCCTCACTTTTGAGGATGGCCGGGTAATCCTCATAGCTGAACAGTGATCCGACCGGGAGGTGGTTGATATACCTCCACAAACCTTTACCCTGAGGGCTGAGTTTTTCAAAATAGGTCGTTCTCACGATGGAATTACAGCCATCCGGGCATCTGAGCGTGAATCCATTATCTCTGAACTGTTTGCCACACATCGGGCAGTGAAGAGCATATTTCATTGATTCTATATCTTTTATGAACTGATTTTAATTTTTTCTTTTTTATCCTTCCGCATTTAAGACTCACAATTTTTCGCGATTATTTAATCGCATTTATTTTTATTAAATTAATTAAATTTAATATTATTTTAGAATTAGTTTAATTAAACTTTAATATACTTAGATTTTAATGATTTTATTGCAGTATATACTACACAGTTGTATTTATCACATTTCAAACATTCAATTAATTAAATAATATTTTTAATATTAATCACTTATCGTAAAATAGTCAATTCCACAATTTTTGTAACACACGATCACCATTTCACCCGTTTTTTCATGACTTCGGGTGGTTGATGCAGTTACCCCCCCTTGAACACACCGTATACCCCGTATTCACATATATTTTGGAACAGCCGAAATCCTGAAATCCCCTTTTTTAGGGTTGCCTAATTTATTTCTATTTCAGTAATTGTGGAATAGTTTTATTAAGATATTTTAATATAACTTGAATTACTTTTAGGGTTAAAAATATATGTTTAAGAACATTTAATTCAATCGAAATGTTACTATGAAATAAATTAAAAAATCAAAATAATAATCAAATAATTTAAAGTTAATTATGTTAATAATTAAGATTATCTCAATTTAATAAAACTTGGTAAATTTAATTGGAACGTGAGTCGCAATGTGAGTGTTAATTGGACCGGCAAAAAGGGGATTAAAATTCAGAACAATTCGGGAATGAACGAGCAGCCACCACATCTGGGACATCCGGATTTAAATTCCGGTGGGTGAATCTGCAGATCACCGAGCGTTTCTTCAATTTTTTCGAGCAGATTTGTGTGATAATTCAGGTCTGGTGGTCCGCGTTCTTCTCCAGGTGGAGGCCTGTACGGAGCTATGAACGGGTAAACAGCCATGCTGAGCATTGTTTCAAGACCTCTGGTTATGCTGTCGGGTCTCTCTCCGAGCCCGGTTAGGAGCCATGACGAAACATTCCATTCTCCAAACACGCCAATGGCAGTTTTCCACGCATCAAGGTAGTCATCGAGGGATAATTTTCCTGGAATGACCTTTGGTCTGATCTCATCGTCAAATACCTCAACGTGTATCCCGATCGTGTCTGCACCGCTTTCATACAGTCTCTCTATCCAGTGCCGGTTTACAGGTTCGATTTGAACATGAACTGGAATATCCACTTCTTTTTTTATTGCTTTAACTGCTGCTGCAAGAAGTTCGGCACCCCTGTCTGTCGTGTTCACGGTTCCCGTTGTCAGTGTGAGATGCCTTTTCCTGTCCTTTTCATGGGCTATTTTTACGGCCTGAGCCAGCAGTTCCGGATCCTTCATGTCTATGGATTCTTTAAGCCCCTTCTGAATGTTACAGAATGAACATTTTTTGCCGAGTTCCCAGTGGATGCATTTTCTTGAAACTGCAGAAACAAGGGTGTCGTATCCATCCAAAGCAACATATCTCTCTGCTGGAACACCTCCAATATTCGTCCCGTAATAGCCCGGCTCAGGGTATTCCACATAACCTATCCTGTGTTCAAACTCGTAAAGGACATATTTTTCGCCATCCTGAATGATTTTGAATGGCGAGTTTCTGGCGTAGCTCTGCCGTACTGGTGCTGATACTACTGATTTCTCCACTCTGAATCCAACTCCTCCATTCGGCCCGCCGCCGCCTTTCCTTAGTGGGCCCCTTGGACTTCTCACTCCAAGGATTAGGAGCTTCAGCTTCAGTTCGGGATCAAGCATAGACCATCACAGCCCCGTCTGGATCGTCTGCAAAACCAAGCGATGCTATCGCCCCTATCACACCTCTCTTGCCCGTTATCTCCACCACCTGTATGTTTAGCTTCTCAGCGACTTTCATGGCCTCGTCAATCTGCACCACCCTGCTCTTTGCATTCTCCGCGTATTTCTTCAACTCATCCGGGATGAGGACTTTATCCCACACAGCCATGGCAGTTTCGTCGCTTAGAGTGGTCTCTCTGAGCCGCGTGGCGAATTCAGATACGAGCTTTTCTTTGTTTTCTGTTGCGAATGTTACTGCAATTGAAACGCAGTTCGTCGTTTTCTCCGGTGTTCTGGTGTAGAGCTGCACGATTGCATGGGACAGGTAGTGACCGAAGCCATCCTGCTCGAGGGCATGCGCTATCTCGTTTGCCAGCGCCCAAGTGGCTCCTCCTTCCCTGCTGTCCGTGTCATCAATGCCTATGACAACCTTTCTGTAAGGTTTTAACCTTATTTTTGCTCTGCCGAGTTCAGCCCCACCTCCGAGATTGATAATTTCAATACCGTCAACCCCCTCGGCAAGACCTCTGCAAACAGTTGCGGCAATTCCTCCACCCGCAAGACCCGAATATGTTATCTCTATACTACTGTCTTTAATTATGGCTGACTCGATTCCGGCCCCGGCAATTCCGGGTATCAGTCTCAGCTCTGTCTCGCCTTTTTTCAGCACGAAAATGTTTCTTGCGCCTTCTCTTCTTGCGGATATTATCAGGTCGCTCACTCTCGGATAATGATAAATCTCCCATGCAGACCCACCAATGCACTTTCCCCTCGCATGGTATTCGTGAAGCTCGATAAACTCTCCATCGGTCACTGCTACAAGCTTCCTGTAGGGTGAGATCCACGGAATTTTACCGTATTTTTCCGTCAATTCATTTTTACTCAGGAAGTTCACCTGCACCACCTTTACGTGCTGACAGCTATTGATTAGTATCCTTACTGCGACTAAATAAAACTTGGGCATCATTTCAGAAAGACTTAGAACCTGGATGTAAATTTTTCAGGTAGAAACATACTTGTCGAATTGGACAGGGAGGCTAAAACCTGAAAAAGTTTATTTTACTGCAATACTTTCAGACTGGAAGGAGGTGAACATAATGCAGGTCATGCTAAGCTCGGATCTGATGGGGAAAGTAGAGGATGTCAGCGAATATGATGTGATAATTATCGGTGCAGGACCCGCAGGGCTGACTGCGGCCATATATTCGGCGAGATACGGTCTGAAGACTGCTTTTTTCGAAAGCGTGGACCCTGTTTCCCAGCTTTCCTTAACACCCTGGATTGAAAACTATCCCGGGTACGAGGGAAGCGGATTTGAGCTTCTTGAGAGGATGAAGAACCAGGCACTTAAATTCGGAGCGGTGCACAAATTTGAGAACGTGGAAAGGGTGAGAAAAGCGAACGGAAAATTCGAGGTTGTTGCCGATGGCGGAACATATTATGCCCGGGCCATCATCATCGCTACGGGTGGAAAACATAAGGAACTCGGAGTTCCCGGAGAGAGGGAGTTTGTGGGCAGGGGAGTGAGTTACTGTGCAACTTGTGACGGCCACTTCTTCAGGGGGAAGAAGGTTCTCGTTGTTGGTGGTGGGAACACTGCCCTGACCGATGCGATTTACCTTAAAGAAACGGGATGTGATGTAACGCTCGTGCATAGAAGGGACGAACTGAGGGCTGATAGAGCTTTGCAGGAAGAGTTTTTCAAACGGGAGATCCCAGTAATCTGGAACAGCGTAGTCGAAAGAATTGAGGGGGGTGAGAAGGTAGAGAAGGTTGTTTTGCTCAACAGAGCTACCGGGGAGGAGCAGGTT
This sequence comes from Geoglobus acetivorans, assembly GCF_000789255.1. Taxonomy (NCBI): domain Archaea; kingdom Methanobacteriati; phylum Methanobacteriota; class Archaeoglobi; order Archaeoglobales; family Archaeoglobaceae; genus Geoglobus; species Geoglobus acetivorans. The sequence continues at coordinate 803,931 of NZ_CP009552.1, read as the reverse complement.
GTTGAGGTTGATGGCATCTTCATTGCGGTGGGTATCAGGCCAGCAACTGACATCGTAATGGATCTGGGAGTGGAACGGGACTCGGCCGGATACATCAGAGTGGATAGGAAGCAGAGAACAAATGTGGATGGGGTCTATGCAGCAGGTGACTGCACAGAGAACCCTCTGAAGCAGGTGGTAACCGCATGTGCTGAAGGGGCAATTGCGGCAAATTCAGCCTTCGAGTACATTAAAATGATGAAAAGCTAACCGACCCTCGTAATCTTCAGATGTGCTTCGTAAAGTCTGTCTGCGATGTCTAAGATGATATCATAATCCTTTATTTTTCTTAGTCTTTCTGGTATGCCCTCTATACCTGTTTCAGCCCCCTTCAGCGTACCTGAAATCGCAGCAACAGTGTCGGCATCGCCTCCAGCATTTACGGCCCGTATAACTGCCTGCTCGAAATTTTTAGATGAAAAGAAGCAGTAAAATGCGAAGGGTATCGATTCAAATGCCATGATTGAATTTCCCAGCTCTTTTATTGCCTTTTCCAGTCCTGATTTTCGTATCTGGTATGCATATTCTATCTTTTCAGCAACAAGCGTGTCGTATTTCTCTGCTCTTCTGACCACCTCGCTTACCAGTTCTTCGTCTTCATTTGCGGCACAGGCAACCCCGATGGCAACGGCAACACATCCTGCAATTGCCGCGGAGCCTTTGTGCGTTATCGACGAGGCAATAACAGCATAATCCTCTACGAGGTTATAGTTGTGATTGTACAGAAGGCCAATGGGCGCAACTCGCATGGCTGAACCGTTTGTGTCAGAGTTTATTCCGCTCTCTCTCCAGGAATACCCCTGCCTCAGCAGGCGGATCGCCTGTGAAGATGTGGGTCCGAATCTGTGGCTTATGCTCAGCCCTGCCAGTTTTTCCGCAAAATTTTCCGGAGAGAAGTACACGGTTTCCAAAAGTGATTCTGCAAGAATCAATGCCTGGGCGGTATCGTCCGTCCACTCGCCTTCTGATAACCCGTCCTCAGACGGCATGAAGTCCCTGATCTCGCCAAATCTCTGTTTGATTTCCTCGTAAGTCATGCCTTCGACAGGCATGCCAAGAGCATCACCTATTGCGAGGCCAAGTAAACTGCCCCTGAAATTGGATTGCACGACTGAATGTAAAATCCGGATTATTTATGTCTTTTTGGCCATAAGTATTAAATACAGCACCTGAGGTAGAGACTGTGAAGCGGGGTGGGGTAGTCAGGTAATCCCGGCGGGCTCATAACCCGCAGATCCGTGGTTCAAATCCACGCCCCGCTATAATCCCTAAAATCACCCCACCTCGATGTAGGCTCAAATTCCAAGCTACGGTCTCGCTCTGGAATTTTGAGCTTGCTTTTCAATTCTGATGCGTGTTTACTCCCTGCTCTGCAGTCATGGGCTACCAAAAATTTAAATAGGAATATGCCTTCTTCTTGTTATAATGAGGATAAAGACGGGGATTATAGGTTTCGATACCATAATCGGAGGTGGCTACAGACCCAACACTGTAAATATTGTGGTAGGCGCATCCGGAACTGGAAAAACCATATTTTCCCTTCAGTTTCTGCTTAAAGGTATCGAAAATGGTGAGAAAGGGATTTACGTTTCTTTTGATATGGATGGGAAGGCCATCATGGTTCTGGCTGAGTCTCTTGGATGGTATGAGCTGGTGAAGGCCATCGAGGATGGTACACTGCTCGTTACCAGAAGTCATGCCGACTCGATTTCATATCTCAACGAAGATATTATAGGTTATATAGAGAACAATTCGGATGGTAATGCCAGGATTGTTATTGATTCGTTCACTCCGCTCATCTCATCGCTGGATTTTACAGTCAGGAAGGACATTAACTGGTTCTTTGATCAGCTCAGGGCAAGCGGAACGTCCATAGTAACCGTCGAAGAGCCTTTCACATCAACACTCAGCAAGCCCGATGTGGCCCTGCCCATTTTCCTTGGAGATTCTGCGGTGTATCTCAAGAATATTGGATACGGCGAGGCTTTCAGCAGGACAATACAGGTCATAAAACACCGTGCATCCTGGCATGCCGATGGCGTGTTTCCCTACAGGATATTCCCCGGACTTGGCATTGTGGTTGAAAGCGACATCGATGAATACAGGGGTGCTGAAGATGTTGAAGCGACTATTAAGGATTCAAGGGTCGATGATAGCCTTAGAGAGCGGCTCAGGTTCATGATTGACAGAAATGTGCCTGTAACAAAGTCTCTCATAGAAAGGGTGCTGAGGATCTATGAGTCAGAGAGTAAGTAAGCTGATAAAAGAGCTGTCAAACGACCCCTCAGTGAAGGGTGTCATTCTTTACAGGGTGGATGGCACCCCTATCTATGCCGAAATCAAGGATGAACGGGCTGTGCTGATTCATCTTTACTTCCTCGAGAAACACATCAAATCTCTTCTCGATTACATCTTTAACCGTAAACTTGAGGACGTTTCAATAAAAGTCGGTAATATAAAAATTCTTCTTCTTCCTGTAACCAGAACTCTGGTTCTGAGCATTTTGTTTCTGCCCATAGCCGAGTACAGACTTGAAATCGAAGCCAAAAGAGTAATAAACTCTCTAAAACCAATTTTACTGAATGAAATATAGCGTACTGTCCTCATCCTCAAAGGACGTGAAATCAATAATTGCGGATATCGAGCACAAGCTCAAAAAAGTCGATTTTAGCCCGAATCTCAGTGTGGTGATTATCACTCAGTCTCTGTTTGAAAACAGGAACGAGCTGATAGATTTTCTGAAAAAACTGCTGGTTTTCAACAGCATTATTTTCTTCGTGGATGGTTTCGGGACGAATGAGGGCATATTCATGCATGGGATTGCCATTGTTCTGCTTGAAATTGACCACGACATCTATGTTACGGGCAGGGGAAACCTGGAAAAGGAGCTTGAAAAAATTGCCGGTAAAATTAAAGGCCATGACGTTGCCCTTGCAATCTATCCCGCCCTTTACTTCCCCGGAAAGATGGCTCTGTTCAAGGGTTTTCTGAGGGACCGGCTTTACTGGTTCAGATACAGGAGATGCAAGGATGAGGGTAGAAAGAGAAGGATTTTGAAGGCCTACTCGAACTGGGTTCAGAAAGAGAGGCTGTTCATACCCGTAAACAAGGTGCTGAGAATCCTTGGCAAATCTGGCATCCCTGTGGGCTCGATCAATCTCGTACCCCTTGAGGTTCACGAAGAAACGCCGCTGATTCTGTATAACTTCAGGCCCATTGGGCAGAATGTTCTCGTTCTCGCCATAAAGGATGCGGAACTTCACTTCAAGGACATATTTCCGGAGAGAGGCAACAGTGTTGAAGAAACCAGGAAGATACTCAGCAGTTTCTTCGCCCTGAAGGACGAGGTTAGGGTGATTAAGGAAGGCAACGTGATTGGGGAGATAAACGGGATGCCGGTTAAGGATTATATAAGGGAGAAACTGGGGTTTGAAATAACTCAAGAAGAATTTATTGAAAGAGTGGAAGGGGGCAATTTTTCAGGCATATCTCCATATGGACTTGCCTTGATCAGTAGAAAAACGTTTGGAACATCCGTTATTGGGTTGACAGGATATCCTCTAAACTTTTATCCATATTTTCTAGATTTGGATGTTTTTGAAGATAGTGGTTTAATTCTTGGAGAAATTTTTGTGGAATCACCAGAGGAATTTGTGTTTTTTGACAGTATTGTTGGCAATAATGCCTGTTTCAGGATTTTCTTTGTGGATTCAACGACACTCCTTGCTTACAGAGGAGATACATATAGGATGTATGATTTCTTGTGCGACACCTGTAAAGGAGATTGGCTATTAATTTTTACATCTGCGTCATCTGCCAAAATGATTAAGGATTACAATTCGAAAAAGTTTCTTTCCGAGATTGATGGAGGAATATGCTATTTCAGCTCTGGAACTTCGCTCATGGTTGAGTTAAAGGAGTAGCAGCGTTTTGCCTGCCAGATACGCAATTATCAGAACCAGAGAAAGCAAGCCAGAGTAAGTAATCATTGTGAAATATTTCACCGTATCTCTCGCAATTCTCCACCCGCTGCGATGAAACTTATAGATGCCATAGATTACCCCAATTACTGGTATGAAGGGTAAGATAGACATCTCTTCTTTGAAAACAAAAGTACCAATTATGAAATATACCAGAAGCAAAAATGAGTATGTTTTAACGAGTGACTCCGGACTGAATACTGTTCCAAGAGTTTTCAGTCCGACCTTTTTGTCAGACGAGATATCTTTAAGGTCCTTGATGAATAGGGAGGAGATAAGTAATGGTGTCAGCACTGTTGCAAGTTTAATGGCGTCGATTGTTAAGGAGGATGTAACTGAGTAGAGCATTAGAATGTATGCAGGTATTGTGATCATATATACGATAATTTCGCCAATGTAATGGCGTTTCAGTCTGAGTTTGGTGATCATTGTGTCAGAATAGATGAACGTCATTGTTAAAACAAGCATGTATGCAATCAACCCATGTATCTTCGCATTAATGTACACGAAAGCAAGGGATAGGATATATAGTGCGAGAATGGAGAACACAGTATACTTCCTTATTGGTTCAATTGTGAATGGGGTGTCTCGGCCAGAAATAGCATCATCTTCGGCATCGTTTATATGGTTCCAAAGATTTATTGCTGGATAGAGCATGAATGTCAGCAGTATAGGCTTTAATATTTCTGAAATCACACCTTGGCTGGCGTACAGGCCAACAATAACAGGTATAATAGGAATGGGAAATATAATATTTCGGGGTTTGGCCGAATATTCAAGCACTTTTAAAAACATTCTCGCTTCATGTCAGGAAGTGCAGCTTCATCCCCTTGAACACTTCCTCAACTTCCTTCTCCCTTCTCTCGACCTTCTTTTCCATATCTTTTCACCTCCAGAATAATCATGATAGTATAAAATATTTATATTTTTCTGAAATTATAATTTTCATTATAATCATGGAATTGAATTTATCTGGCTTTATCATCACGGCATGCCATATAATAACGTAGTGGTACTGATTATAATTGTAATAATCTGAGAACGACTGCGGAAAAGTTATACACTATCCAGAATGTATGGGGCTATGGAAAGGTTGAAGAGGATGTTCATAACCGGTGTTGTGATATTTCTTCCTCTGGCAGCAACTTTTCTGATAATCTACTGGGCGGTTGGCTTTGTCGAGGATTTTCTGAAGCCTTTTGCGTCAAAAAGCCCCTATTACTTTCCGGGGATGAGTCTCATCATTCTCGCCTTGGTGATCCTTGGCCTCGGTTTCGTCGGTACGAGGACCTTTGGCCAGAGAGCGATTGATGTGTTTGAAGGCTGGATAAAGAAGATCCCCCTTATCAGAACGATCTACGTTGGAACAAAGGAGGCACTCAGAACGCTATTGCAGTCAGACATAGAGAGGCTGAAGGGCGTGGTACTTGTGGAATATCCGAGGAAGGGGATGTATGCTCTCGGATTCACTTCCGGAACGAAGATATCTCAGGCCTGCGAGAACACGGGAAAAAAGCTCGTGAATGTATTTGTTCCAACGTCTCCAAATCCGACCTCGGGTTTTGTGATACTCGTTCCCGAAGAGGAACTTATCTATCTGGACATGAGCGTCGAGGACGCAATGAAGGTAATAATATCTGGAGGGTTCAGCCAGTAGTCAGTCGTACTCCCTCCAGGTTTTTCCGCATTTTGTACACCTGAAAAACCTCACTTCGCTTTCATCTGCTGCTCTCAGCTGTCTAAGCCACCAGTAAGCTTCTCTATGTCCGCACGCAGGACATATTGCATTTGTTGTTGGCAGGGTTTTGACGTTCTCTCCTTCTATAACCGGTATCTCGTCCTCCTTCCTTTTCGCAACCGTAACGAGGTTAATGCTGTCATCTGCTTCCTTCTCATAGCCACATTTTCTGCAAACTGCCTTGTCTCCCTGATATATCATTATGCTTTTACATTTCGGACAGAATTCCACTGATCATCACCTCAGCATCACCAATCATTTTTGAATGGTCAAATGCAAGTTCAGGAAGTTCATTCAATTTAAATATCTTTACCTCTCTCGCATCGCTTCCTGCTTTCAACACACCTCCCACGACCCTGGCCAGAAAACAGATGCTGACAAAGTGCCCCCTCGGGTCCCTCTGCGGATTGGAATACACGCCCACGAGTTTTTCAATTACAACGTCAAGGCCGGTCTCCTCCTTTACCTCTCTGATTACCGCATTCTCAACGCTTTCTCCGTATTCCACGATCCCACCAGGTAGAGCATAGCAGCCCTTGAATGGTTCGTTTTTTCTTTTTACAAGCACTATTCCATTGCCGTATGGTATTATTGCATCAACCGTCAATGTTATGCATCTCATCCAGAATAAATCTGCCATTTTTCAGAAAAATCTTTGCCATCCTTTTCGCGCGGTTAATGTCTCCAACTCTCGAGACCGTGTGGGCATCACTTCCGAAAGAGTATGTGATATTTCTGCCGAGGCAGAGTTTCAGAGTTTCCTCGGGTGGTGCGCTGTGGTGTGAATTCAGTTCAAGGGCTTTTCCCGTCTCTTCCAGCAGATCAAGTATCTCAAGATCGTATTCCTCAACTCTTCCATCAAGAGAGAATATGCTGGAGTGAAGATGGCCGAGGATGTGGAAATCATGTTCTTCTACAGCTCTCTTCAGTCTCCTGTACATCTCCTTTTGAGGTAAAATCGTGTGGATTGACGCTATTACAAGCTCAAAATCGTGTTTTGGCAGGATTATCTTTCCGTCTTCCAGAATGCCACATTCTATTCCGTCAAGAATTCTGATTCCGTATTTTGATTCTGCCTGTTCTATCTCGACCTTCCTTTTTCTTGCTTTTCTTTCATTCAATCCCTTCGGATGCTCCACGGAGTGGTCGACAATGGCGATTATCTTTAAATTCCTTTCCTTTGCTTTCCGCGCAATCTCATCGATGCCTGCGGTGCCATCCGAGTATATGCTGTGTATGTGAAGGTCCACATCCGAATGACTTAAATTCAGTAAATAAATTTTCCCGGTTATGTTTGAATTCCTGTCGCTGGCATTCATGGCAATATTCATTTTTACGAGAAACAGGCTAATGGGTTTTCTTGGATGGCATTTCTTCGGGCTTTCCTGGCTCTTTAAAGTCCCCCACTACCTCGAGATCTCGGACTACTTCAACACCGGCGTTATGGTTCTTGCATTTCTGACTTTCACGTTTCTCGGTCTGACGATCTTCAGAACCGATCGGCTTGAGGTTTTCCTTTCTGCAACATCCGTGGCGCTCATATCGTCCTTCGTTTACTTTTCTTTCTCTCTGACACCCCTCAAAGCGATCCTGATAGAGCATACCCGGGACACGACGGTCTGGCTTGCCCGAAATCTGGGGTTTGAATTCACACCATTTGGCTACAACCTCATCGAGTACATGGGCAAATATGTTGAAATAATTCTGGCGTGCACCGGTATCGAGAGCATGGCGCTTTTTGCAGGCATTGCAATATCCACAAGTGCCGAACTGAAACGAAGGCTATACGCATTCATGGCTTCAGTTCCTGTAATATATGTTCTCAACCTTCTCAGAAACGTCTTCATAGTTGCGGCATTTGGTGGAGAATGGTTTGGGCCGGAGAGTTTTTACATTGCACACCACATAATATCCAAGGTTCTCGCAACAATAGCTTTAATTGTTATCTCGCTAACAGTATTCAGATTCCTTCCAGAATTTGCGGACATGATTTTCAATCTCAAGGACGAGGTCGTGAGAGCATGGAGCCGGCAGGAAAGAGAGTAGTTGCAGCACTGCTTCTCATCACTCCTCTGTGCTATCTGCTGAACCCCTACCTTGCTGCAGCTCCACTTTTTTTCATAGCGTTCACGCTTTTCTTTTTCAGAGACCCGGATAGAGAGATTCAGGAGGGTGTGGTTTCACCTGCAGATGGGAGGGTTGTGGTCATTGATGGCAGGAGAATTGAGATTTTCATGAGTCTTTTCGACAGCCATGTCAACCTCTCACCATGGGATGGAGTTGTGAAAAAAATCGAATACAGGCCGGGAAGGTTTAAACCAGCTTTTTTAAAAGTGTCAGAGAATGAAATGAACAGAATAGTAATTTCAAGTGATGAGGGCGTTTTTACAGTGGAACAGATAGCCGGTGTGTTTGCGAGAAGGATATTGTGCTATGTTGGTGAAGGTGATGCCATCGAAAAGGGCCAGAAGCTTGGCATGATCGTATTTGGCTCAAGAGTGGCTCTGGAGATTCCCGAAGGCTTCAGGTTTGTGGTGGAAAAGGGACAGAAGATAAAGGCGGGTCAGACTGTGGCGGTGATGGAATGAAGCGCCATCTTGACTTTGCAGACTATTTTTCCTTTTCGAATGTCGTTGCTGGCTTTCTTGCGATAATCCTCAATGACATGCGTTTCATATTCATCGCCGCACTTATGGACGGTTTTGATGGGTACTTCGCAAGAAAAGGTTATTCGGGTAAGTACGGCAAGTTTGTCGATTCGCTGGCTGATTTCGTATCGTTTGGACTTGCAACGGCGTTTTTCATACCCTATTTCTCGCTGCCGTATCTGCTTGCTGGAATGTACAGGCTCGCAAGGTTCACGGCCGAGGACACTGAAGACTTCACAGGGTTCCCAATAACCTCATCCTCTCTGGCGGTGATAACCTCAGCCATCATTTTTGGAGAGTTTACTGCAGGCTTTTTCAGCATCATCCTTTCGTTTTTCATGATAAGCAACATAATCTACAAGAAGGTTCGGAACACCGCCCTGCTGTCGATGACGGCCATAATTCTGGTCCTGTCCGTTTTTTACACCCCTGCAGTGTATGTTCTCTTCGTTTTGAATCTTCTTTATTTGATCTCACCGCCTTTCTATGATAAAATGGGTAAATATTTTTAATCAGGAATCATTTTTTGGACATGGACTTTCACGGGATTGAGGAGAAATGGCAGAGAGCGTGGGAGGAAGGAAGGGCGTTTCAGCCCGAAATGTCTGATAGGAGAAAGTTCTTCATAACCATTCCGTATCCTTACCTCAATGGAAATTTGCATGCCGGGCATACGAGAACATTCACCATAGGTGATGCCGTTGCGAGATACAAGAGGATGCTGGGATACAATGTCCTCTTTCCGATGGGCTTTCATGTAACCGGCACACCTATAATCGGTCTGGCGGAGCTTATAGCGAAAAGGAACGAGAGGACGGTTGAAGTTTACACCAAGTATCATGATGTTCCTTTTGAGGAACTTGTTCAGCTAACAACCCCCGAAAAAATCGTTGAATATTTCTCGAAAGAGGCAGAGAAGGCGCTGAAGATCATTGGATATTCAATAGACTGGAGGAGAAAGTTCACGACAATGGATGAAACCTATCAGAAATTCATAGAGTGGCAGTACTGGAAGCTGAAGGAGAAGGGGCTCATTGTGAAGGGGTCGCACCCGGTGAGGTACTGTCCCAATGACGACAACCCGGTTGAGGATCATGACCTCCTGGCCGGAGAGGATGCCACAATTGTCGAATTCACGGTAATAAAGTTCAGGATTGGTGATCTTATTCTGCCGGCCGCAACCCTGAGGCCTGAGACGGTGTTTGGGGTTACAAACCTCTGGCTCAAGCCATCCACGTACGCTGTGGTGGAGGTTAACGGCGAAAAGTGGGTTGTGAGCAGGGAGGCTTATGAGAAACTCAGGTTCACTGACAAGGACGTTAGATTTCTGGAGGATATTGAAGCTTCCAAGCTCTTTGGAAAATATGCCGTAAACCCCGTTACCGGTACCGAGGTCCCGGTGCTTCCTGCCGAATTTGTTGATCCCGATAACGCCACCGGAGTTGTCATGAGCGTTCCTGCTCACGCTCCATTTGACTATGTTGCGCTTAAGGACCTCGAAAAAAGCGATCTTCTTGAAAAATACGGAATTTCGAAGGATATTCTGAAGGATATCAGACCCATCGTGTTAATAGAAATTGATGGTGAGGACTTCGAAATTCCCGCAAAGGATGTTGTTGAGGAACTTGGCGTTGAAAGCCAGAATGATGCGGAACTCTTGGAAAAGGCCACGAAGACCGTTTACAAGAAGGAATTCCACAAGGGCGTGATGCTCGAAAACACTGGCAGGTATGCCGGGCTCAAAGTCTCCATCGCAAAGGACAGGGTTCATGAAGACCTGGTAAATTCGGGCAACGGGGATGTTTTCTTTGAGTTCAGTGAAAAACCCGTCATCTGCAGATGCGGGACCAAGTGTGTTGTGAAGGTTGTGAGGGATCAGTGGTTCCTGAACTATTCCAACCCGGAATGGAAGGAGAGGGTTCTTGAATGGCTTGAAGAAATGGCCATAATCCCGGATTACTACAAAGAAGAATTCAGAAATAAAATTGAATGGCTTAAAGACAAGGCCTGTGCGAGAAGAAAGGGTCTCGGAACGAAGATTCCATGGGACAGGGAATGGCTCATCGAAAGCCTTTCAGATTCGACAGTGTACATGGCATATTACATAATAGCCAGGTATATTAATGACGGAACTCTGAAGGCTGAGAATCTCATTCCAGAGTTTTTCGACTACGTTTTCCTCGGAAAAGGGGATGCTGAGGAGGTGGCTGAAAAAACAGGTCTTGATGTCGGTTTCCTCGAGAAGCTGAGGGCTGAATTCGATTACTGGTATCCCGTCGATCTCAGAAGCAGCGGTAAGGACCTTGTGGCCAACCATCTGCTCTTCTTCCTCTTCCATCACATAGCACTCTTCCCGAAAGATTACTGGCCAAGAGCGATAGCCGTAAACGGATTTGTCAGTCTTGAGGGCAGGAAGATGAGCAAGAGCAAAGGCCCCCTGCTGACCCTGAAAAGGGCTGTCAGGGAATTTGGTGCGGATGTTACGAGACTCTACATCCTCCACGCTTCAGAGTATGAGAGTGATGCAGACTGGAAGAGAAAGGAAGTTGAGAACGTCTCAGTCCACCTGAGGAGGTTTTACAGTCTTGCAGAAAAATACTACCTCAAAGAGCCGGGTGAAATTACAGAGCTTGACAGGTGGCTCGTCAGCAAGTTCCAGAAAATAATCAGGGAGACCAGAGAGGCAATGGATGCATTACAGACAAGAAGGGCCATAAACACCGCCTTCTTTGAGGCGATGAACATCGTCAGATGGTACCTTAGAAGGGGTGGGGAAAATCTGGCCATAATCTTTGACGACTGGCTAAAGCTGCTCACGCCTTTCATACCACACCTCTGTGAGGAAATATGGCACTGGAAGCACGATACGTTCATTTCGCTTGAGAGCTATCCAGAATATGACGAAACAAAAGTTGATGACGGAGCTGAAATTGCTGAAGAGTACCTCAAATCTCTCATCGACGACATCAACGAGGTTAAAAAATTCATTGAAAATCCGGAAAGGGTTTACATCGTTTTTGCCGAAGAGTGGAAGAAGAAAGCTGTTGAGACCGCACAGAACGCTGGAAGCATGAAAGATGCGATGAAGGAGCTGATGAAAGATGAAAGGCTCAGGACGATGGCAAAGGAAGTTCAGGCCTTTTTGAAAAGGATATTCAGGGAGGGCTTTGAGCTTGCAAACCTCGACGAAGAAAGAATCGTGAAAAATGCGAAAAGTTTCATCGAACGTGAAACCGGACTCACTGTGGAGTTCGACATTTCGAAGGTTCCCGAGCAGAAGAGGAAGGTTTCAATGCCGGGCAAGCCGGCCATTTATATCGAATAATTTTTTAACTTTTATTTCGTTATCCATTCCATGAAGAAGTGCCTTTACTTTCTTTTGGCTTTGACTCTCCTCACTCAGGTCTCAGGCGCTCAAATTCTCGAGGTCAGAATTGATGGTACCATTAATGAAGGCACCTATCTCACCCTTCAGTCTGCCTTCACCAAGGCCGAGGAGGAAAATTTCGACGCCATACTTGTTTTGATCAACACTCCGGGAGGTCTGGTTTCCTCAACCGAGAAGATAGTATCCCTGATCCTGAACTCTGAGATTCCTGTTCTTGCCTATGTCCCTCCGGGAGCTTTCTGTGCATCTGCTGGCTCACTCATCGCGGTTTCGGCAAACGTTCTCGGAATGTCCAACGGGACTTCCATTGGTGCGGCAACGCCGATATCTATCGGAGTTACAGACCAGAAGGTTGAGCAGAAAACTGTCAATTACCTGGCCAAATATGCGAAGTCCATAGCAGAGAAAAGGGACAGAAACGAGACTGCAATTGAAAAGTTCGTCACAGAAGCTTATACCGCATCAGCAAAAGAGGCTTACGATTACGGCATAATTGATATTCTCGCCGACAGCAGGGACGAGTTCCTTGAGAATGCGGATGGCATGGTGGTTGTGACTGCCAGTGGTGAAAGGGTGCTGAAGCTTTCGGGTGAGGAGATTGTTGTGTTTGAAAAACCTGCAAATGCGAGAATTTATGAGGTGCTGTCGTCTCCAGAGCTTGCATCGATCCTGCTGATCATAGGCATCTACGCTCTTGTCTTCGGACTCACATCCCCTGGAATGGGGGCAGAGATTGTGGGAGTTGTGTCCCTCATACTTGCTCTTTTTGGACTTGGAGTCATAAACATAAATTACCTCGGAGCACTTCTCATTCTGCTGGGAATTGTGCTTTTCGTTGCTGAAATGGTTACACCCACATACGGCGTTCTTGGAGCTGCATCGGTAATCTGCATTGTTCTCGGGATTCTGACTCTATATGAGGAGCCACTGATGCCCAAAGACTTTTACAGGGGCTTTTACATGCTTGCGGGCGGAATAGCCCTCGGTCTCGGTGGTGTGGTCACCTATGCGATGATAAAGATAGTCCAGCTGAAAAATGAGAGAAAGAAGGTGGGTGCCGAGGCTCTGATTGGCGAGAGGGGAGAGGTTCTCAGTTTCTCGAATGGAAAAGGTGTGGCGAGAATTCATGGCGAGCTGTGGAACATAGAGAGCGATGATGTGCTTGAGAGAGGGGATGCAGTTGAGGTAATTGAAAGAGAGGGTCTGAAACTGAGGGTGAAAAAGGCATGAGTCTGGAGGAAGATTTGAAAAAGGAAACGCTCAAATGGCTGGAGAAAATCGAAAACATTGATTTTGAAGGTGATAATCACTTTGTGGAGAACATCAAAGCGTATATTTCCGACTCAAAGTACTTTCTGGAGATAAACGACCTTATAAGGGCTTTTGAATGTGTTGTTTGGGCATGGGCATGGCTTGAAATTGGAAAGGAATACGGGTTTGTGAGGTGGTTGGATGAATCCGTATGAAATGGCCTGTTATCAGCTGGAAAGGGCCGGGGAAATTGCTGGAATTGAAGAGGATATAGTGGAGTATCTGAAATATCCGGACAGGGCTGTGGAGGTAAAAATTCCGGTGAAAATGGACGATGGTTCGCTCAGGGTGTTTACGGGATACAGAGTGCAGCACTGTGGCGTCAGGGGACCGTACAAGGGTGGGATAAGATACCACCCTTCGGTTAATCTGGACGAGGTAAAGGCTCTGGCAATGTGGATGACATGGAAATGCGCCCTCGTCAACATACCGTTCGGTGGTGGAAAGGGCGGAGTCAGAGTGGATCCGAAAAAACTGAGCATCCGGGAGCTTGAGAGACTGACGAGGAGGTACACAACCGCTCTGATTCCATTTGTGGGTCCTAAAAGGGACATTCCTGCTCCGGACGTTTACACGAACGAGCAGGTCATGGCCTGGATAATGGACACCTACAGCAACTTCAAGGGGTATGCTGTCCCCGGTATCGTAACCGGAAAACCGGTTGACCTCGGAGGGTCGTTTGGGAGAAACTCTGCAACGGGAAGGGGTGTTGCAATAATCACAAGGGAATCCGCCAAAGCTATCGGGCTTGAGCTTGAAGGAGCGAGTGTTGCCATTCAGGGGTTCGGAAATGTGGGTTACTGGGCAGCAAAAACCCTGCATGAGATGGGTGCGAAAATCGTTGCGGTATCTGACAGCAGAGGGGGGATTTTTGACGAAAAAGGCTTTGATCCGGACAGGGTGCTTGAACACAAGAAGAAAACCGGCAGTGTTGTGGGCTGTACAGACACGTTCCTCACAAATGAGGAGCTTCTCGAACTGGAGGTGGACATTTTAATTCCTGCCGCGGTGGAGAACGTCATAAATGAGGATAATGTAAAGAACGTCAGGGCCAGAATGATTGTCGAGGGTGCAAACGGACCCGTCTCACCAAAAGCGGAGGAACATCTTGACAACAGGTGTGAGCTTATTGTTCCGGACATTCTTGCGAATGCGGGCGGTGTTGTGGTCAGCTACTTCGAATGGGTGCAGGACCTCGAGAGATACTTCTGGGACATAGAGAAGGTCAATCATGAGCTTGAAAAGATTCTGGTAAAGGCCTTCAACGAACTGCTTTCAATCAAGAGGGAATATGACAGCATACTCTGGAGAGACGCTGCGATGATCGCAGCTCTGAAAAGGGTTGTAGATGCGATAAAGATCAGGGGAATATTTCCCTGAGAATGAAAAATTAATTATCCTCCTGAACCACTTTTTTTATGGCATCGATAAGACTGTTCAGGATATGGGGGATTGACGTCAAGGTCCACTACTCTCTTTTCATAGTCATAGCCTTTCTGGCGTATATTTTCTACATACAGGAGTATCCTTACGGCTTCAGGGGGAGCGAATACTCGGTAATGCTTGCCATTGTGGCAGCGGTATCGCTGTTTCTGGCCGTATTTTTACATGAGCTGGGTCATGCCGTCGTCAGCAAAAGATTTGGCCATAATGTTCGGGAGATCATACTTTTCATATTCGGTGGACTGGCACTCATAGAAAAACCACCGAGAGGTATGAGGGAGGCGATGATCTCCCTTTCAGGGCCAGCAGTCAGTGTATTCATAGCCGTGGTATTTTACTTTCTGTCCGGAAGTTCTCTGGAACCTCTTTCTGAGTTTTCGGCTGTTTTTTACAGGATCAACCTGATTATTGCAATCTTCAACCTGATTCCTGCATTTCCTCTTGATGGTGGCAGGGTCCTGAGGGGATTGCTGTCTGAAAAAATCGGCTATCGGAAGGCAACCTACTTTTCGGCCGAGGCCGGAAAGGCAATAGCAATCTTCATGGGAATTGCGGGACTCGTTTACAATCTGTGGCTCACCTTCATTGCGATATTCATCTATCTCGGTGCGGCAGAGGAACTAAAGTATTCCCGAATGGAGGCCCTGCTGAGCAGATTCAGGGTGAGAGACATAATGACAACCGAGCTGAAGACAGTTTCTCCGGATATGACCGTGAGGGAGTTCATAGAATTTGCCTTCAGAAACAAGCACCTGGGTTACCCTGTTATGGAGTCCGGAAGGCTTGTGGGGATTGTAACTCTCCACGATGTAACCGGAAGAAATCCTGAGGACAGGATTTCGCAGTATATGAACAGGAAGCTCATAACCCTTTTACCTGATGAACCTGCAATGAAAGCTTTCGAGGTCATGAATTCAACGGGTGTTGGCAGAATACCCATTGTTGAGCATGGTGAGCTTGTGGGCATAATTACAAAAACAGACCTGATAAGGTTGATGCAGATACAGGAGGTGCTGAGGCTTGAGTGAAGAAAAAAAGCTTGTCATCGTTGGCACGGCACACGTTTCAAGGAAAAGCGTTGAGGAGGTCGTGAGAACGATTGAGGAAGAAAAGCCCGATGCTGTTGCCGTGGAACTTGATCTGAGAAGGTATAAGGCTCTTGAGGGTGAAAGAGAGGAGATAAATCTTCTCGATGTGATAAAAAGGGGGAACGTATTTCTCCTGCTTTTTCAGCTCGTTTTATCAAATTTCCAGAGGAGGATTGGAAGGGAGACGGGCGTAATGCCCGGGGAGGAGATGCTCTCTGCAATAGAGAAGGCTAAAGAAATCGGTGCCGACGTTCTTCTGATAGACAGGGACCTTGCCGTGACATTTAACAGACTCTGGAGCTCCCTGGGTTTTTTTGAAAAGCTAAAGCTCTTTTTTCACATAGTTAGGGGACTTTTTGAATCCGACGACATTGAGGTGGACGACCTGCTCGAGAAGGATATCCTCGACATGCTGACAGAAGAGTTCAGAAAAATTTCACCCAAAACAGCAGAGGTTCTCATAGATGAGAGGGACGCGTACATGACCCACAATCTTCTGAGAGCGATGCAGAGGTACAGCAAGATCGTGGCTGTGGTGGGGGCTGGCCATAAAAAGGGTATCGAAAAACTTCTTTCGAACCCTCAGGAATTGCCGGATATGGCATCTCTCGTCGAGGTCAGGAGGAAAAGGTTCAGCTCGCTTAAACTCCTGGGCTTTGGCATAACCCTTCTCGTGTTGGGCATAATGTTCACAATCTTTGTGAAGCTCGGCACCTCGGAATTTCTTTCAGCTTTCGCAGTCTGGTTCCTCGCCAATGGAATCCTCTCTGCGATTTTTGCCGGGATTGCCGGTGCCCACCCTCTTTCAATTCTTGTGGCTTTTCTCATGGCATGGCTCACCTCCCTGTCTCCATTCCTGGCAGCAGGCTGGTTTTCGGGTCTGACGGAGTTCATTGTTAGGAAGCCCACACAGCATGATCTCGAGGAAATGCTGAGCGTGGATTCTCTGAGAGCGCTTTACAGAAACAGAGCGTTCAGGGTTCTATTCGTCGCTGCCATGACGAACATAGGAAGCACAATAGGAACGTTTTATGGAATATGGTATTTGTCCACCCACTACGGGGTGGACATAAAAGAGGTAATATTCAGCCTGATCAGGTTTTAATCCTGTCCGGGTTGAATCCTTTCTTTATGAGAAGCTCCTTAACACGACTCACATGGTTCCCCTGAAGTTCTATCGCCCCATTTTTTACCGTCCCGCCACAGGCCAGCTTGGATTTGAGGTACTTCGCAAGCTCGTCAAGGTTTATCTCTGATTTGTCAATGCCCTCTATCACGGTAACCTCTTTCCCGTACCTCCTCTTTGCAACCTTTATTGTTATCTGCTGCTGCTCTTTTGCGACCTCTTCGCAAACGCAGAGATCCTTAGGGAGACCGCAAACATTACATATGTCCAAGCCCATCTTTTTATCTAACCTCCTTTTTGTTTTTGGATTTTTGATATCTACCTAATTTTAACTTTTCGGTGGCCGATGCAGTAGCTTTAAATACATTTTCAGATATGGAGCAGAACAATGGGACTTTACGAGTTTATAAAAAAATACTATATCGACTCGATAGTGTACAAGCAGGGGTACAATCCCGTGAACACCCTGACATTCGCCATACTGCTGATAGTCTCCGTTTATCTCATCTACCGATATCTCAGCCCGAGAGTGAGGTTTGACGTCAGGTTTGCTCTTTACACATTCCCCTATATTCTCCTCGGTTCCTCCACACGGGTTGTTGAGGATGCGGGCTTCGTCAAACCACCGTTTTCATATATTCTCATGACTCCATTCATCTACATTTTGATTTTCTTGATCACGTTTTCGTCGCTGATGATTGCGCTGAGGACGAAATACAGGTACTACCCTCTTCCCGGAGCGGTTCTCTCGCTGTCGGTTCTGGCGTTTCTTCTTCTCAATTTGAGGGTTGAAAACTGGTGGATATTCCCTGCAGCAATCACCATAGCAGGAACGGCTGTTCTGATTTACCACATGTTCTCTGACAGGCTGCATGCAGATACGTTCAGCAAGTTTGTGCTTTTCGGGCAGCTTCTCGATGGAGCATCAAGCTTTCTCGGAATTCAGTACCTTGGATACTGGGAGCTTCATGTCCTTCCCAGGTTCTTCATCGATCTGGCCGGACCCTGGGTTATGATACCTCTCAAGCTCGCGGTAATCGTTCCACTGCTGTACCTCATCGACTCTGAGAGAACAAAGGAGGACGAAAACCTTCTGGGATTCATAAAGTTCGTGGTTTTTACCCTCGGCTTTGCTCCAGGCATCAGAAATGGACTGAGGATGATGTTCGGGGTGTAGAGCCATGAAGACAGGCAGAACAATTCTGATTTCGCTGACATTTGTTTTTTTAATATCCATTGCAATTGGGTATCTCTTTGCTCTGAAATATGAACCGCTCACGAAGAACATGGTGGAAAATCTGTTTTCGGAGTTTGGTTTTGTGGGAAGCCTGAAGCATTATGAGGTATTCGCATTCATATTCCTCAACAACACTCTGAAGGCCTTTTCGGCAATGATGCTGGGAGTGTTTTTGGGCATTGTTCCCCTGCTGTTTGTCATATTCAATGGAATCGTGATTGGAGTTGTGGTCGGATATGTGGGTATGGAGATAGGTCTTCTCAGAACCCTGCTGCTGCTGATACCTCACGGCATACTTGAGATTCCCGCAATCTTGGTCAGCTGCACATACGGCTTCGAAATGGGAATTGCGTTTTACAGGCTGCTTAAAGGAGAGCAGGTCAGACTTGATACCGTGGTTCTGGACCATCTGAAAAAGTTCATTAAAATACCTCTTCCAATGCTGCTCATTGCAGCTCTGATCGAGACATACATCACGCCTGTAGTTGGCGGGCTGTAGGGAGCATAAAAAATAGAGAGAAGCTTTAAAAAATTGCAGGCAGACTATTCGATGTCAATCTTTCGCTTGTTCTCTCTTTTTGGATGTTTCTTCTTCAGTATGACCTCAAGGACTCCGTTGTTGTATCTTGCCCTTGAAGAGTCCGGATCAACCTCGTCTGGCAGGTCAACGATCTCGTAGTATTTCCTGTTTTCTCCCTCTGCCTTGATCTCGAGCTTAGACTCGCTTGCGTTCAGCTCGATGTCTTCCTTGCTGACTCCTGGCATCTCTGCGATAACCTGTATTTCCTCGTCGGTCTCAATAACATCCACGAGTGGTTTCCTCTGATCCAGGTCTTCCTCCTTGATCGTCGGCTTTGTTCCAAATTCCCTGATTTCCGGTTTGCCATCCGGTCCTATTCTGATGCTGAAACCCCTCACTATTGGCTTTCCTTCTGAAAGCTCAGCCGCTCTGAATATCTCGTCGAACTCCTTCATCATTTTCCTGAATATCTCGTCAAATTCTTCAAACGGGAATCTGAAAAAGTCATTGAACCAGTCATCCTCATCCCAGTCCTTTTTCCTCCTTCTCCAGGGCATGTCACTCACCTCCTTTCAAACAAAAAATTTAGGAATACATTTTGTGGAAATCCTTAACTATTTTTTCATACCTTTCGAGGTCATCTTCCGTCAGGCTTGGCCTGACCTTTTCTATGGCCTTCCTGAAGTGATCCATCGTAACCTTAAGCTGTTTGACCGCTTCTTTGATTTCTTCCTCGCTGTACTTCTGCACAACCTCTCTTATCGCCGTAAGGCCTGCCTCTCTGCACACAGCCTCTATGTCAGCACCGCTGTAGCCATCGGTCATCTCTGCAAGTCTGTCAAACGAAACATCGTCTGAGAGAGGCATGTCTCTTGTGTGAACCCTGAAAATCTCTTTCCTCGCCTCTATGTCCGGCGGTGGTATGTATATGTGTCTCTCTATTCTTCCGGGTCTCAGCAGTGCCGGGTCTATCATGTCCGGTCTGTTTGTTGCGGCTATTACGACAACATCTTTCAGCTCCTCGAGACCGTCCAGCTCGGTTAAAAGCTGGCTGACAACTCTCTCTGTCACATGTGAATCCCCTGTGCCTCCACGTCTCGGTGCAAGGCTGTCAATTTCATCGAAGAATATAACACACGGGGCGACCTGTCTTGCCTTTCTGAACATCTCCCTGACGTGTTTCTCGCTCTCTCCCACCCACTTGCTGAGCAGCTCTGGACCCTTCACGCTTATGAAGTTGGCGTTGCTCTCGTTTGCAACAGCCTTTGCGAGGAGAGTTTTTCCTGTGCCTGGCGGTCCGTAAAGCAGTATGCCCCTTGGCGGTTTGATTCCTGCAGTTATGAACAGCTCCGGATACTTCATTGGCCATTCGACAGCCTCTTTAAGCTCCTGCTTTGCCTTCTCAAGCCCACCAATGTCGTCCCATTTAATGTTCGGAACCTCCACCAGAACCTCTCTCATCGCCGAAGGCTCAATGTTCTTGAGTGCCTCTTCAAAGTCCTCAAGTGTAACCCTCAGGCTTTCGAGGACCTCTGCTGGAATCTCCTCTGCCTCAACGTCAATCTCTCCGGTCTCAATCCTCTTTCTCAGGGCGTGCATTGCAGCTTCCTTTGCGAGTGCCGCAAGGTCAGCACCGACGAAACCGTTCGTCTTCTCTGCGAGATAGTCGAACATCACGTCTGTAAGTTTGCTCTTCACCTCGTTCAGCAGCTCCTCATCCTCTCTGAGGACCTTGAGTATGTCCTCCTCATTCTCAGGAGTTTTTTCAACTCTCTCGATCATGCTGTCTATTCTCGCCGAATCGAATCTTCCAAGAGTCTTCAGTTCGTTAAAGGCGCCAATCACGTCCCTCCTTGTGTATCTGGGTTCTATGGGCATGCCTCTCGTGTGTATCTGGAGGATTTCCTTTCTTCCCTCCTTGTCCGGTACGCCGATTTCAATTTCCCTGTCAAACCTTCCGGGCCTTCTCAGAGCAGGATCTACTGCATCCGGCCTGTTTGTTGCACCGATGACAATAACCTGTCCCCTCGTCTCGAGCCCGTCCATCAGCGTAAGGAGCTGGGCAACCACTCTTCTCTCTACCTCACCCGTGACCTCTTCCCTCTTAGGTGCAATGCTGTCGATTTCGTCGATGAATATTATGCTCGGGGCGTTCTCCTTCGCCTCCTCGAATATTTCCCTCAACCTCTGCTCGCTTTCGCCGTAATACTTGCTCATTATTTCCGGTCCGCTGAGTGATATGAAGTGTGCATCAACCTCATTGGCAACAGCTTTTGCCATGAGCGTTTTTCCTGTGCCTGGCGGTCCGTAGAGCAGGACTCCTTTTGGCGGCTCTATGCCGAGTCTCTGGAAAAGCTCCGGGTGTTTAAGTGGCAGTTCGATCATTTCTCTTACCAGTCTCAGCTCCCTCTTCAGGCCACCAATGTCCTCATAGGTGATGTTGGGTACCTGCCTTTTCTCCTCTTCAGCCGGCTTCTCCCTTAGCTCGACCTGTGTTCCTCTGCCAACTATCACTACGCCGGATGGTTTCGTTACTGTTATCACGAAGGTCAGAACGTGTCCGAAGACTTCTACTCTTATCCTCTGCCCCTTTATAACGGGTCTCCCTTCCAGCAGCCTTTTTAAATATGCCTCGCCACCCATCAGTCTTACCGGCTCGGTTGGGGCGAGTGTGATTTTCTCAGCAGGCTTTGCATCCACCCTTCTTATTTTCACCTTGTCATCTATCCCAACGCCAGCATTGCTTCTGATGTTTCCATCAATTCTTATGATCTTCTTGCCCCTATCTTCAGGGTATCCGGGCCAGACTATTGCTGGAACCCTGCTTTTTCCAACAATTTCGATTATGTCACCGCTCTGAAGCTTCAGGTCTGACATCACTTCGGGATCGATTCTCGCTATCCCTCTGCCAACATCCCGGTGGTATGCCTCAGCAACCCTGAGATACACCTCCTCACTCATTTACAACACCTCCAAATGTGGGTATGAACCTGATAACACCATCATCTTCCATTCTCGCGACCAATCCTCTTTTTTCAAGACTGTTCAAGACTGCAATCACCTCTTCATGTGGAATACCAAATATTCTGGATATTTTTTCAGGAGTATCGAGGCCCTTGATCAGGCCATACAGGACAATCTTTTCGAGGTCTTCTGTCAGGGTTTCATCTATTTTGAGTATCATTCTGTCTATCAGCTCGTCTATTCTGTCGGATATGTCTCTCTGAATGTCTCTGAACGCTTTTTCCATTTTCGAAAGTTTTTCGAATAAATCCCGGCTATTCTGGTTGATTGATTGTTCGAACATTTCTCTGAGATCCCTGAACACCTCAGACATGTCGCCACTTCGCTCCACACTTTCAATTTTGAACCTGTGCGGCGACAGTGTTATGCTTATGCTGATCGTCCTGTCTATGTAGTAGTACCTCCTCCTGCCGTCTTCGTAACTTCGAACTATCCCGGCTCTTTCGAGCTTTTCGAGATGTTCCAGAACGACCTTTGGAGCCATTCTGAGGGAGTAGGAAATTTCACTTATGTAGCACGGCTTCTTTGTGAGCAGTTCGAGTATTCTCCTTCTACCCTCATTCGCCAGCAGTTCCAACAGCGCTCCGAGGTCTTTATCGTTACTGTTTCTTACTAACATCTGGTTAGTATTTTTGAGTATCTAATATATAAAGTTTTCTGTATCGGCTCATTTTGTCTTTTCCCGAAATTATTTCCCACTTCAACAAACCCCCATGTGAAACTTGACGAGAAAGCGATAAAATGGATTATCAGAGAGAAAGAGAAGGGTACACCGACAAAGGAGATAGCAGAGATCGAAAACATAACACCAAGAAGAGTAAATCAGATCTACAAGCAATACAAAGATACTGGAGAAATACCAAAGCCAAAGAAACCAGGTAGACCTAAAAAAGAACTATCAGAAGAAGAAATAGAAGCCATAAAAGAAGCCTATGAAGAGTACAGGTGTAATGCAGTAGTTCTCCAAACAATCTTAAAGGAAAGAGGTTACAGAATAAGCAAGAACAAAATACACGAAGTGTTGAGAATGAACGGCTATGCTAAGGAGGAGAAGAACAAGAAAAAGCGTAAAAAGTGGATAAGGTATGAGAGAAAGCACTCTATGGAATTATGGCATGCAGACTGGTTTTTCTATAACGGGAAGTGGATAATTGCTTATCTGGACGATGCTTCCCGTCTGATTACTGGTTACGGAGTATTTGATAAAGCAACATCTGAGAATGCCATAAAAGTGCTAAAAGAAGCCATGGATGATTATGGCAGGCCGGAATCAATCCTGACGGATAGAGGTACTCAGTTCTACGCATCTGCAGGGGAGAAGAAGGCTAAAGGAGTATCTAAATTTGAGAAATTCCTTGCAGAGAATGAAATTAAGCATATTGTGGGTAGGGTGAATCACCCACAAACGAATGGAAAGATAGAGAGGTTCTATGGAACGCTGGAAGCTAAAATCAAGTATTTCGATACAGTAGATGAATTCATGGAGTGGTACAATCACAAAAGACCCCACATGAGTCTCAACTTAGATGAACTGGAGACTCCCTATAAAGCATTTTTGAGAAAGTTGACTCCTGAGAGAATATTGAGTTATTCGTGGAGGTGGTTTGATGGTGGGAAATGATTTTAGGAAACTACACCGCACCGGATGTACAGAAAAATTTATATTGAAACTCATATCCATTGAAAGCCGGGTGATTCTCATGGAGGAGATCAGGGAGATTGCCAAGAAATTTGAGCGATACAGCGCCCATTCACATATCACAGGCCTCGGACTTGACGAGAATCTTGTGGCAAGGGATATTGGAGGTGGACTTGTTGGGCAGAAGAAAGCAAGGGAGGCTGCAGGCATAATCGTGAGGCTGATCAGGGAAGGAAAAATGGCTGGCAGGGGAATACTCATAGCCGGTCCGCCGGGTACGGGTAAAACAGCAATAGCTGTTGCGATAAGCAAGGAGCTGGGGAAGGATATCCCGTTTGTCCAGATTTCTGCAAGCGAATTTTACAGCAGTGAAATGAAGAAGACCGAGGCGCTCCTCCAGACAATGCGTAAGGCAATCGGGGTGAGGATCAGGGAGACGAGGAGAGTGCTTGAAGGTGAAGTTGTGGAGATAAACTACAACATGGTCCCCAACCCCTACAATCCGACCCAGAAGGTTCCGGAGTCTGCAACGATAACCTTGGCAACAAAGAAGGAAAAGAAGACGTTCAGTGTGGGCAGCAGGCTTGCAATGCAGTTCATGTACTCCGGAATCTCTGAAGGTGATGTCATAATAATCGACAGGGAAACCGGAAGGATCTCGAGGGTTGGGAGAAGTAAGGAGTCGAAGAAATACGACATTGATGAATACGATTTCGTGGAAAGGCCTGATGGGTACATAGAGAAGGACAAGGAATACACGTTTGTGGTAACTCTCCATGACCTGGATGAGGCGAGAGCAAGAAGGGGAAGCATATTCAGTCTGTTCAGCTCAGAATCGAGGGAGATAGACAACGAAATCAGGGAGGCTGTTGACCAGCAGGTCAAGGAGTGGATCGAGCAGGGAACTGCGGAACTGATTCCCGGTGTGCTTTTCATCGATGAGACACATCTCATGGATATCGAGCTGTTTGCCTTCATGAACAGGGCAATGGAGAGCGAAATGGCACCCATAATAATTCTCGCGTCCAACAGAGGTTTTGCGAGGATAAGGGGGACGGATGAGGTATCTCCCCACGGAATTCCTCTCGACCTGCTTGACAGGCTCCTGATCATAACAACCGAGCCGTACAGCAGGGATGAGATAAGGCTGATTGTGGAAACAAGAGCGGCAGAGATGGGTCTGCTTGTGGACGACGAAGCGCTCGAAAGGCTGACCGAGATCGGTGAGAAGTACAGTCTCAGGTATGCCATACAGCTTCTCGCCCCGTCAAACGAAATAGCGAAGGTCAGAAACTCCGGAAAAATTGAAGTTCAGGACGTAGATCGGGCAGAAAAGCTGTTTGCTGACGTGTCTAAAAGCTCTGCTTACCTGAAAGAATGGGAGGAGAAACTGCTTCACTGATCAGACAAATCTCACTCCCAGTTCCACTGTTTTATTTTTCTTTGCCAGAGTTATAAGCATGGGGGTCAGTGCCTCAATAACCCGTGAACTGTCGAGACTGCCAGCGTCAAAAGCCCTAAGACCCTTTATGCTCGAGACGATTTCCATTACAACTCTTTTCGCATCATCATCGTCTGAACATACCGCAACATCCCACTCGAATTTCTCTGCAGGATTGGCGAACCTCTTTGCGGGAATGTTGTTGAACGCAACGACAACGCTGCTCTCGGCAAGAATTCTCTGAAGCTTCAGTCCTGCAGAGCCCTCCTCTGGTGGTGCGTATTTGAAAATGCCGTTTTCCACGACCATTGGCACAATGGGCGAGATTACTATCTTCCCTTTCAGCTTGCTTTTGAGTCTTTCCGCCGTCTCAAAGGCATGCTGCCAGGGAATCGTTATGACCGCCACGTCCGCCAGTTCTGCGGCTTCATCGTTCAGCCTGCCCTCTATGTTCCCCTTTCCACCAAGACTTTCAACGAGACTGTTAAAGTGTTCGGCCTTTGACCTTGCCTTCTCTTCACTTCTTGAGCCTATTATAATATCATACCCTGCCAGCTTTAGCCTGAAAGCGAGACCCTCACCTATGTTACCTGTTCCACCAATGAGCGCAACCTTCATTGTATGCAGGAAAGATGGAGTTTATAAAAAATCTTTGTAGTTTTCCGCTACCCTCTCAGAGCTGACGGTGTGCAGTGCATTCCATCTCGATTAACCATTAAGAATTTTCTCATCCTTTTCGGATCGTCGGTAATCACGCCGTCATATCTGCCTGACAGTCTGTCCAGCAGGGCTTCCTGATAAAATGTTTCGTCCCGGTAAGCCCAGAAAAACACCTTCAGCCCCGAGGCCTTCACCCTGTCGAGGAATTCTCCGAATCTGTCACCACCGGCCTCCGCGGCACTTTCAACCGGTATGGCAATACACCAGAGCCCCAGTTCATCGGCCAGAGAGAGGAAGTCAGACAGTTGATAATCCATCCTGATGAGTTTTGCAGTCTCTTCAAGGTCTCTGAGCAATCCGAGCTTTATTCCACCGTTCATCTTCCTGCAGTCTCTGAGGGTTTGGGGATCGAAGGATGTGATCAGGACCCTGTCATGATCGTGCTGGTCTATGATTCTCATGACCTCCTCGACCGCATCTCTGTCCTTTATCTCAATGTCAACGATTACGTATTTGGGAATGGCGTTCAGAACATCCTCAAGGGACGGGATTCTCTGCCCCATCTCGAGGCTCACGCTCTTCAGTTCGTCGAACGTCAGCTCCTTGACCTTTCTGGAGTCTCCGTTCACTTTCTCAAGCGTGCTGTCGTGGAACACGAAAGCTACGCCATCCCGGGAAAGCCACACATCCAGCTCAACCCCATCCGCTTCGGCATATACTGCCTCCACAAATGAGATGATCGTGTTTTCCGGGTATTTTGCCGAATACCCTCTGTGGGCAAGCACTACCGGCACATCTCCTCTGGCCTGTGATTTCTGCGAGACCCATAACACTGCATTTCGTATGAGTTTTATCAGGTAGGGGTTGCTGCTTGATATCGAGTTCTTCAACCCTTCGCGCCTGTCGCAGCTGTTTATCCAGATCGCCTTCCCCCTTCCGTAGTCCCTGCATGTTACGAGGGGCAGGGATTCCGGTGGTGGGGTTCTGTACAGGACTGCAACGTCCTCATCCCAATTGCCCCAGACAATTTCACCATCTTCAAGCTCGAACTCATCCGGGAGGTCTCTGAAAATGATGTGGCTTCCCATATCTCCGTTTTTGACGTACCTGACCACTCCGGTCCTGTGGAACTCGGTCATCTCCCCACCAAATACCTTTTTCAGGATCTCGTTTCTGGTTCTTCTGTATATTATGTCATGCCCACCTATCAATCCCCCACCGTTTTCGACGTATTTCTTCAGCCATTCCTGAATTTTCACCCTTTTGTTTTCGTCCTCAGACAGCTTCGTAACATCCGTCACAGTGAACAGCACTGCAGGAATTATTCTGCTGTTTCGAGGGTATCTGAACACATCTTCCGGAGATTCCAGGGGGAGGACCCTGAACCTGTCACCCAGCTCCCTCTCCAGGTTTGAGGATAATTTAGCAAGCAGAAAACCGTCATCAACCCAGACGAGAACCATCGGCTTTCTGTCCGTGATGTATCTGCCGTATGTGTGGAGGATGTTCAGGGTTCTGAACAGTTCATCTTTGAACCAAGCTGCAGCCACCAGTATTGCAGTTACAGCAATATTCAGAAACAGACCTTTAAAAACGTCGAGTGCTGAAGGCAATGGCGAAAAATTCAGGTCGAGCATATTAGATTTACACTCCGGTAAATTTAAAACTTGCCACTATTCTGCTTGAGCAAAAATGGAATGAAATTGTGGAAGTTCAGACGCTTTCAAGCCTTTCAACGACTGCCTGGGCGAACTCTCTTGTTCCGACCAGGTTGCCACCCATGTGTCTGTGCAGGTCGTAGGTCACGATCTTATCTGCTATTGTGAGCTCAATTGCCTTCTTTATCATCTCTCCTGCCTTCTTCCATCCCAGGTATTCAAGCATGAGAACACCTGTGAGAATCTGTGCGGTGGGGTTTACCTTGTTCTGCCCGGCGTACTTTGGAGCCGAACCGTGAACAGGTTCAAAGACGCCCATGCCATCCCCTATGTTGCTTCCCGGAGCAACTCCAAGCCCTCCGACTAATGCGGCTGCGGCATCGCTCATGTAATCTCCATTGAGGTTGGGCATGGCGAGGACGTCGTATTCGGCCGTTCGGGTGAGGAGCTGCTGGAACATGTTGTCTGCAATCCTGTCGTTGATGAGTATCTTCCCCTTGGGAAGCTCTCCGTTGTAGTTGTTCCATAGCTCGTCTTCCGTTATCACCCTGTCTCCGAATTCGTCCTTCGCAACCTCATACCCCCAGTCCCTGAAGGCCCCTTCCGTGTACTTCATGATGTTCCCCTTGTGTACGAGGGTTACGCTTCTTCTCTCGTTATCTATTGCGTACTGGATCGCAAGCCTGACGAGCCTTTTTGTGGCGAATTCGCTGATGGGTTTTATTCCAATTCCGGAGTCGTTCCTTATGCTGACTCCAAGCTCGTCAGACAGGAATTTTATTATCTTGTTTGCCTCCTCGCTCCCCCTGGGCCATTCTATGCCGGCGTAAACGTCCTCGGTGTTTTCCCTGAAAATGACGAGGTCAACCACTTCGGGATTCTTCAACGGGCTTGGGAAACCGTTCAGGTAGTAAACAGGCCTGACGTTTGCGTAGAGGTCAAGCACCTGCCTGATTGTTACGTTCAGACTTCTGAACCCTCCTCCAACCGGGGTCGTCAGCGGGCCCTTGAAAGCCACCCTGTACTCCCTTACAGCGTTAAGTGTGTCTTCAGGCAGATACGTCCCGTAAATTCTGTGAGCGTCCTCTCCAGCATAGGTTTTGAACCAGACAATCTCCTTACCGATTTTTTCAACAGCCGCATCGATTACCATTTTTGCAGCGGGAACAACGTCCTTTCCTATCCCGTCTCCCTCAAAATAGGGTATTACCGGGCTATCCGGGACTGTGAGCTTTCCATCACTGTATGTTATTTTTTCTCCGTTTTCTGGAGGCGTTATTTTCTCAAAGTTCATAAGCTGACATCAAAGGCCGGTTATAAAATTTTTATCGACAGTTTTTGAAAATCCAGATGAAACTCCGACATCTTTTAATAATTAATGGGCGAAATTGAGGCGATGAATGAAGAGTACCTCAGGAAACTGAATACCTGCATTCAGTGCGGGACCTGCATTGGAAGCTGTTTTTCAGGAAAGGTTACCGCCCTCAACACCCGAAAAATTCTGATGGAATATCTTGCTAAGGGAAAACCTGTAAAGGAAGATGATACCATCTGGTTCTGTGTAACCTGCTATGCCTGCCAGGAGAGGTGTCCTCGCGGGATTCCCCTCACTGACATTCTCATTGAGGCAAGAAAGGAGCTTGTGAAAGAGAAGGGTCTTCCCGGAAGGCTTAAAAATGCATTTGGCTTTCTTGCAGAATACTCTGCCCTCGTTCCCGCAAGGGATGAGCACGCAAAGCTCAGGGAAGAGCTTGGACTGCCCCTGTATCACTCCCAGTTTGTGGACGGGGCAAGAGATGAGGTTGTTGAAATCGTCAGGAAACACCTGGGAGGGGTTGTCAGGTGAAGTTTTTTCCAGGCTGCATGATTCACAACCGGTACCCTGGAATCGAGAAGGCTCTTTATTATGTTTTTGAAAAACTCGGCATTGATATATCCCCGCTCGAAGGGTCTTCGTGCTGTCCGGCTCCCTCCATAACCAGGTCTGTTAGCAGTGAGCTGTGGGAAGAGCTTGCACAGAGAAATCTGAAGCTCGCGGACGGGGAGACAGTAATTACTGCATGCAACGGCTGTTTCACGACCCTTCTTGAGGTCTCTGAGAAGTCTGGAACCGGAGACGTGAGGCATGTGGCTGAGTTCTTCTATACTGAAATTGGGGTCGAAGAGCTGAAGAGATATGTGGAAAAAAGACTCCCCTTAAAGCTTGCAATCCACTACGGATGCCATTTCTTCAGGCCAAGCAAGCACAAGAAGTTCACGTCTCCTGAGAGGCCGAAAATGCTTGACGAGCTTGTGGAGGTTTTTGGCGCTGAGAGCGTGGATTACAGATACAAGTTCATGTGCTGCGGTGGTGGTGGGGGCGTTAGAGCCGGCGCAACTGAAGTCTCCCATGACCTTCTCAGGAGAAAGATGGACGGTATTGTCGAGGCGGACGTTGATGCAATCGCTGTAATCTGCCCTCTGTGCATGAATCAGTTCGACAACGGTCAGAAGGAGCTGAGTGAGCTTGTTGGCGAGGATTACGGTATCCCGGTGATTCACTACGTACAGCTCCTTGCGATTGCCATGGGTATGGACGTCGAGGACACTGGCCTGGAAAGGCATGCGATTGTGAGCCACAGCTTTATAGAAAAGCTCGTGAAAGGAGAAAAGGTTGAGGACTAAATTTTTATCCTATAACTCCTACAGGATTTTTATGGATTTTAAGCCCCTGAAGTGTTACGGGATAAAGGAAGGGAAATACGGAGTTGGTGTGGCTGTTATTGACGGGAAAATCCATGCGGTTTACACGAAAAACAGAATTAAAGCAGCCCCGGTCATTTTCAATCAGAATAATCTTTGTGAGAGGATCAGGGGAATTATAGTGAATTCTGGAAACGCCAATGCATTTACCGGAGATGAGGGAATGAGAATGGCTGAAAGAATGGCAGCGTTTCTCGCAGAAAAGCTCGGTTGTGATGTCAGTGAGGTTGCGATCGCCTCAACAGGAGTGATAGGCGTCCTTCCCGACATGGAAAAAATCGAGCAGCTGGCAGAGGAGGTTCTGAAAAGGCTTGAAAGCTCTGAGGCTGGTGTAAAAGCTTTTGCCAGGGCAATCATGACAACAGACAGATATCCGAAGATTTCTTTCAGGGAGGTGGACAGAGTCAGGGTGCTCGGGATTGCCAAGGGGGCAGGCATGATTGCTCCAAACATGGCGACAATGCTGGCCTTCATATTCACAAACGCAAAAACCTCGGAAATGGATGCTGTTTTCAGAAAATGTGTGGACGAGACGTTCAACAGGATAACCGTTGATGGTGACACCTCCACCAACGACACGGTTTTTCTCGTAACGACGGAGGAGATTGAGGTTCCCCGGGAAAAGCTCGAAAGTTTGATGAGGGATGTGATGCTCGAGCTTGCTGAGATGATTGTTATGGACGGCGAAGGTGCGACGAAGCTTTTTTACGTGCATGTTTATGGTGCAAAAAGTGATGAGGATGCAGACCGGGTTGCAAGGGCGGTGGCAAACTCTCTGCTTGTCAAAACCGCCATCTACGGAGAGGATCCAAACTTTGGAAGGATAATCGCAGCGGCGGGATATTCAGGGGCTGAGGTGGATGATGTCATAACCCTGAAACTCAGGAGCGGTTATGGTGAGGCTGTGATTGTTGACAGGGGCAGGGTTGCCGAGGAAAACATCGGGCAGGCGGAGAGGGTTATGAAGGCCAGAAAACTCGAGATAATCCTTGACCTGCATAAAGGGGATGGTTACGGATTTGCAATCGGGTGTGATCTCACGCACGACTACGTTGAGCTGAATTCTGCCTACACAACGTGATTTCGATGCACATAATTGTTGGTGGAGGAAGAGTGGGACGACAGCTTGCCGAGAGGCTTGGAGATGTAATTATTGTGGAAAAGGACAGGAGGACTGCTGAAGAGCTCGAAAATCTCGGGTTCAGTGTTGTGCTGGAGGATGCAACGAACAGACACCTCTGGGAAGAGCTGCCTGTGGAAGGCTCGACCGTGATTCTTGCCACAAACGATGATGAGGTGAACCTGAGGATTGCAGGAATTCTCAAGGAATTTGAACCCAGCGACATCATCGCCCGGATCGAGTCCGAAGAGTATTCTAAGGAATACCTCAATCTGGGTGTGAGGGGAATAAGCTGTGGAAAAACAATCGCATCAGAACTGCTCAGCGAGATAGCCGAGTCAAGAAGGAGGTATTTCGAGATCAGGGTTAGTCAGGATAATTTTGCGGGAAAAAGACTTGCGGACATTGACACCGGTGACAACTGCACGGCCATACTCGTCTTCAGGGAGGGGAAGATCCTGAGGCCCCATCCCGACCTTGTTCTTGAAACCGGAGACCTCATCGGGATTCTGTGCGGGAGAGAAATAAAGAAGACAAAGAATCCGTTTGACGAGATACTCGCAATAATCCGGCATCCGGAGAAGTTTGAGGCGGTTATGAGGGAGGCGAGAATAATAGCCGACAGGTTCGAGGCAGATTTGCTGATTCTCCACAAGGAAGATGGAAAGGTTATGTGCTCTCTTTCAGCCCCCAGGGTGGAGTACATGAGCATAGGAGAGGCAATGGAACTCCTGATCGATCTGGAAGACAAGGTCGATCTCATTGTAACCGAATCTCCCGCAAAGAAAATCGAGATCAGGATGGATGTTTTCCGCAAGTTTCCGGTTCTTCTTGCAAAAGGTAAGGAATCATACGACAGCATTCTGGCCGTGGTGAACACAGAAACTCCAGAGGAGGTGCTGACATACGCGACATCCTTTGCAAACAGATTCGGAAAGTGTGTCGTGCTTTTCCTCGACAGGGAACAGCTGAAGTCTGTCCCCTCTGCCATAGAATCCCCGACAGTTGAGGTCAGGACAGCAGAATTCAACCCTCTGATAGAGGTGGTCAGGGAGGTCAGGAAGGGCTACGACCTGATCATATTCTCTATCTCGAACTCTGCGGGCAATCTCGATGCTGAGTTCCTCTGGAAATTTATAATCGACACTGAATCCTCTGTGCTGGTGGTAAGATGAACGACATTTTCCAGATTTCGGCAGTGGCAATCATAGCCTTCGCATCACCAATAATATCTGAAAGGATAGGCGCTCCGGCCGTCATCGTTGAGATCATGGCAGGCTTCGTTCTGGCATACTTCCTCGCAGACCTGATTCGATCTGAGTGGTTTCACTTCTTTTCTTCAATTGGCCTGATATTTCTGATGTTCCTTTCCGGGCTGGAAATAGATTTTTCACTCCTTTTCAAGAAAATCAGGCAGTACTGGAGGGTACCACTCTACGTCTTTCTCTCGTTAATCCTGTCATTCGTTTTTGTGAAAGTCTTCAATATGGCGACAATTTATGCAGTTTTCCTTGCCAACGTGTCTCTCGGCATTGTTATGCCTGTTATGAGAGAAATGAACCTGGTCTCCACTAATTTTGGCCAGAAAATCCTTTTTGCGACCTTTCTGACCGATCTCATAACCATATCTCTGCTATCCGGGATTGCAATTGGTTACAGGGTGTCCGGGAGCTACCTGGAGCTTTTGCTGCCAGCTGCACTCGTACCTCTGTTCGTGTTTGCGTACCATCTCGGGAGGTATCTTATCTGGCACTTTCCGGATTTCATGGCCAGGTTTTTCGACGACCCTATGGAGCTCGGCGTCAGAGGGAGCTTTGCAATCATGATCCTCTTTTCAGGTCTCGCGTTTATTCTTGGCAGCGAGGCCATTCTCGGGGCGTTTCTCGCAGGCTCTCTGGTGTCACTGACATTCAGGGGTGCCGGCAAACTTGAGGAAAGTCTGATGGGCATAGGATACGGGATTTTCATACCGTTCTTCTTCATCAAGACCGGTGCGGATATGTACTTCAGCATATCTGAGCTAACCCTGACCCTGCCGTTAGTGCTGCTGCTGGCGGGGTTCGCTGTAAAGCTGCTGCCCTCCGCTGTGTTCGTCAGGGAGATTGGAGTCAGGGCTTCGCTAGCATTTGGAACAATTCAGAGCTCGAAACTCGGTCTCACTCTGGCTGGAGCCGAGATAGCGAGAGAGCTCGGAATAATTTCCTCCGGAGAGGCTGCGGGGATTGCTCTCTGGACGATTCTGTCCGCGTTCATATTTCCTGTAATGTTCAGAAAGGTGGTGAGAGATTGAAAGTGGCTGTAATCGGGGCTGGGCTTGCCGGGCTGAATGCCGGCAGGATACTTTCAGAGTATGTGGATGTTGATGTTTACGAAAGCACTGCGAAGGGAGGACTTGCAGGCTCGTTCTGCACCGATGATTACTGCATAGAGGTGTTTTATCATCACTTTTTCAGGCAGGACAGCTATCTGATTGATCTGCTGGATGAGCTGAAGCTCGGGAACAGGGTTGTCTGGAATACTTCAAGAGTCGGACAGGCATTCAGAGGGACAATTTACCCTCTCAACACGCCTCTTGAGATTCTCAGGTATCCCGGAATGAGCCTGCTGGATAAAATCCGGCTCGCAAAATTTACTGTTACCGCAAAGAAAAGGAAATACGAGCTTTTTGACAGTACCAGTGTTATTGATGGCCTGAGGAGGGATGCGGGAGACAGGCTCATCGAGAGGTTTTTCCTCCCTCTGCTGAAATCCAAGTTTGGTGAGAATTACAGTGATGTCAGCTACGCGTGGCTCCTCGCCCGGGTAACTCTCAGGAGTAACAGAAAGCTGAGCGGAGAGGAGCTGGGATACCTTAGGGGTGGGTTTCACCAGCTGATCGACAGGTTGTCTGATGGGCTTGAGATAATTGGTGAGAGGGCGAGGATCAGAAAGGACGGGCGGTGGAATGTCAACGGTACTGACTATGATGCTGTTGTTTTCACGGCGCCACTCCCGGAGCTTGGAGAGCTTGGAAGGAGGATGGGCATTCAGGATGTCAGATATCAGAGCAGTATCTGTCTCCTGATTTCAATGGATTCTCCGTTCACGGATGATCTTTACTGGATCAACTATGATGCAGAACCGTTTGGCGCGACAATAGAGCACACAAACTTCATGCCCCCTGAGGATTACGGGGAGCACCTGATGTATGTTGCATCATACACGACCCCCGATAGGGTTTATTCCCTTACCGACAGCGAGATTTTCAGGCTTTACCTCTCAGCTCTCAGGAAATACGGGCTGGATGAAAATTCGATAAGGTGGTGGAGGGTTTTCAGAGCCAAATTCAGCGGGCCAGTTTATGAGAAAGACTTCAGGAGCAAGATAACACCCTACAGGGTAGCGGACGGGTTTTACATGGCTGGAATGACTTCCGATACAAACTATCCGGAAAGGAGCATGAATGGCAGCCTTCTCGCAGGCAAAAAAGCGGCTGAAATCATTCTGAGGGATTTTTCGCTGCTGTGATTCTGTCCGCTCTTTCCATTTCCTTTTCCAGGTCGTACTCGGTTTTTATGCCCATCCTGTTGAGTATTTCGTTTGCCTCCACTATGCTCTTTGTGCTGTAAATTGCTCTGGCCATGGGGCTTCGCATGTAAACCTCCTTCAGATCCAGATAGAATATCAGAGAATTGAGGATTGAAATTTCAAGCTCAAGCTCCCCCCAGAAGCTGTATTTTCCGAAGTATCCATTTCTTGCGATTGCCGGGATTTTTGAGGCCTCGCTCTCAACACCCATGAGAAACTCGATAATCTCGCCGTTGACCTCCACAATGCTTACGCCATACACTGCACTGTGAAGTTCTGAAAGATAGGTTTCAAGCTCCCTTCTGCTCAGCTCCCCATCACTCCCGAATCCCACAACGGCAAGGATGGAGTTCAGGTCGGAAAGGGCTGAAAGCATAACTGAGTCTGCGAGCGGGCTCGTAAGGCCTCTTTCGTTCCCCCTTGCAAGAGAGTCTCCGCCCGCATCAACTCCAAAAACGATGTCTATTTCGCTGGCATTGATAAATTCCTGCAAATCGTCCTTCAGGGTAAAGACACCCTCTGTGATGCTGACAGCAAGCACCCTTTCCTTCAGAAAGTCTGCGACCTGGGAGACAATTGGCGTTATGCTGCCCAGCCTTTCACCGCCCGAAACGTACCCGAGCGTTCTGGATATTCTCTCAACTCCCTCTATTTCATCCAGACTCCTTGGGCCAACCTTCCTGTCCCTTCTGTACCTTTCCCACACGACTCCGCCGCATATGCACTCCACTCCAAATTTTTCGAGGAAGTTTTTCACGTAAATCGTGCTTATGATGTCCCCTCCTCCACCTATGCCTATCAGAAGTGCCCTTTCAGCATTCATCGCGATGTCCAATATCTTCACAGCTTAAGCTGGAAAGGTGAGAACATATTATTTTCGAAAAAATCATATTTGATGGTGATGCACGGTTCTCCATGAAAGTTGGAAACGGTGTATTCATCGCAGAAACTGCAGTTGTCAGAGGGGACGTGGAGATTGGAGACGATTCAAGCATCTGGTACAATGCTGTGGTCAGGGGAGACGTGGATTACATAAGGATAGGCAGCGAGACGAACATTCAGGACAATGTCGTCGTCCATGTGGATGAGGGTGAGCCGTGTGAAATCGGGAGCAGGGTTACGGTTGGCCACTCTGCTGTTGTTCATGCATGCAGGATAGCCGACAATGTTCTCATAGGCATGGGTGCGATTGTTCTGAACGGGGCGGAGGTTGGTGAATACACGATCGTAGGGGCAGGTTCTGTTCTTACCGGTAAGAAGTATCCGGAGCACTCGCTCATACTGGGCGTTCCGGGAAAGGTTGTTAGAGAGCTCACCGATTCCGAGCTTGAGTTCATAGAGAGAAGCTGGAAGAACTACATACGGCTCAAGAACAGGTATCTTGGCATGGAATGAAATTATCGACCAGACCTGATTAAAATTTTTGAAGCTCTGAGCAAATTCACCGTCTCTTTCTCCCCTCTCATCTCTCCGGAGCCTCTGTCTCCACTCCATGCTGAGAAAATTTTAAATATGGGATATACTAACTAAAAGTTAGGAAACACAAGTTAAGGAGGTGATGTGAATGAGAACATTTGACCCGTTTGATGAGGTGAGGCGGCTTCAGGAGAGGATGGTGAGGCTGCTTGACGAGTTTGACAGGTTTGCAGCTCCGGCAGCTGAGAAACTGATTGAGAGGCTTGGAATGCCGGTTGACGTGATAGATGAGGGAGACAAATTCAGGATCGTGGCAGACCTTCCCGGTTTCGACAAGAACGACATCGAGATCTACATTGAAGACGGCGACCTCGTCATAAGGGCAGTCCGAAAGGAAGAAAAAGAGGAGAAGGACAGAAACTTCCTCAGAAGAGAGAGAAGTTTTGGCGAGGTGTACAGGAGGATCAGCCTGCCTGCCGACGTTCAGGAGGACAGGATAAAAGCAAGGTACAACAACGGTGTTCTTGAAATCGAGGCTCCAAAGACCAAGAGCGATAGGAAAATAATCAGGATTGAATAATCCTATTTTTATCTTGCATATACTGTTATTACGTCTCCGTCTTCAAGCTCGTGCTCCAGTCCGACCTTCTGCCCCTCAAATTTCACGCTCCTGCCCCACACTCTGGCGTACTTGAAGTTTTCAAGAAGGTCTCTGTGGATTTTTCTGCAGACATCCTCGACCCTCGCCCCCCTTCTGAGAATCATTGGCTCCTCTTCCATCTTTCCGCCGGGAGGTTTGAGGTAAACCCTTATGAAGTCCAGTTTGCGGTAGATTTCTTCTACAAGCTTATCAAGGTTAATCTTTTTCTCTGCAGACACTGCTATGGCGTTTTCTGGAATTTGGGCGTCAGGATACAGGTCTATCTTGTTGACAACTGTTATTGAGGGTATGTACGCTCTGTTTCCGAGAATCGCATCGATCAACCTGTCGATCGTTATGTCCTCTCTTATCAGGATCTCGCCGTTGTGTATCTTGTATTCCCTGAGAATGCTCCGTATTGTCTGCTCGTCGATGGATAGATCCACTGTGGATTTTATGCTAAGCCCACCCGTGGCCTTCTTTTTTATAACAACATCTGGAGGTTTTTCATCAAGCCTAATACCGCCCTCGTAAAGCTCATTTTTCAATACATCTATATTTTCGAGGGTGAAAACGTCAACGACGATTATTATGATGTCCGCATTTCTGACGGCTGCGAGAATCTCCCTGCCCCTGCCTCTCCCTCTGGATGCCCCTTCAATCAGTCCGGGAACATCGACAATCTGAATCTTTGCACCGTTGTATTCAAGCATTCCCGGAACGGGTTTGAGGGTAGTGAAATCGTAATCCCCAACCTCGCTTTTTGCCCCCGTCAGGGCGTTGAGTATCGTGGACTTGCCTACTGAGGGATAGCCAACAAGAACGGCCGTAGCATCTCCTTCCTTTTTAATTGCGTACTGTTCTCCGCCGGTCTTCTTTCTCTGCTTCTCTGCCTCCTCTTTAAGCCTGGCGAGCTTGGCCTTCAGCCTGCCTATGTGGTGCTCGGTGGCTTTGTTGTACGGTGTTTTCCGTATCTCCTCTTCAAGCCTCTTTATTTCCTGATGAATGTCCATTGGATGGGAATGGTTACCTGCTTAATAAAAAGATACTGATTTCCGAAATGAAGTTTGTGCAATAAAATGGAAATTAGAGGTATTTTCTCGGGTCCGTGATTCTGCCCTCGATGGCCGTTGCTGCTGCAGTCGCCGGGGATGCGAGGTAGATCTCGGCCTCCGGGTTGCCCATTCTACCCTTGAAGTTTCTGTTCTGTGTTGAGACGCACACCTCACCGTCGGCGAGTATGCCCATGTGTATTCCGACGCAGGGACCGCATCCCGGAGGGATCACGATTCCGCCCGCCTCGACAATGGTTTTCAGGTATCCTCTCTCGTCGGCCTGAATGTATATCTCCCTGCTTGCCGGCCCAACGATCAGCCTCACGTTCTCTGAGACCTTCTTCCCCTTGAGCATTCTGGCCACGATCTCTATGTCGCTCAGCCTCCCGTTCGTGCATGTCCCCACGAACACCTGGTCGACTGGAGTTCCCTCAACCTCTGAAACAGGAGCGACATTGTCCACATTGTGGGGTTTCGAGACCACCGGTTCGAGATCTCCGGCATCGAAATACAGTTCCCTCTCGTATTCTGCATCGCTGTCGGGCCTGATCTCCCTGAACCTGTCGGCCCTGCCTCTTTCAGTCAGATACCTTTTTGTTTCCCCGTCGCTCTTGAACAGTCCGGCTTTTGCCCCGCACTCGATTGCCATGTTGGCCATCGTCAGTCTGCCGTCGATGTGCATGCCGTCTATTGTGTCTCCGTGGAACTCCAGAGCCTTGTACGTTGCACCATCAACCCCGAGCTCTCCGATTATCGTGAGCATCAGGTCCTTTGGATACACCCCTTCAGGCATTTTTCCATTCACTTCAACTCTGAACGTTTCCGGAACCCTGAACCAGTTTTTACCGAGGGCAACGGCAATCGCAACGTCGGTTGACCCCATACCGGTTGAAAAAGCCCCAAGTGCGCCGTAGGTGCATGTGTGACTGTCTGCTCCCACAACAAGGTCTCCGGGGTTCACGTATCTCTCGACCATTATCTGGTGGATTATTCCATTTCCGGGTTTGCTGAAATCGGCACCGGACTTCCTTGCAAATTCGCATATGAACCTGTGGTCATTGCTCAGCTCTTTTCTCGGCGAAGGTGCAGCGTGATCCACGAAGAAGTGGGTGATTTCAGCACCTTTGATGTTTTTCTCATCTATTCCCAGAGCCTGTATCTGTCTTATTGCGAGAGGAGCGGTACCATCCTGCAGAGCAATCTGGTCGACTCTGGCTATGACGATGTCTCCTGCGTAAGCGTCTTCACCGCTTTTCTCTGAGAAGATTTTCTCGGCAATGGTTTTGCCCATGCTTGACGAGGAAAAATAGGGTATTTAAAGGTTTACTGCTGAATAACAATCACACCCCTATCACTTGGCTTCAGCTTCATGAGCTTCTCAACGGAATCGGGGTTGCTGACCACGGATGAAATCTTCTTGTTGACGACGGCCTCGTAAATAGCCCTCCTGAGTATCTTTCCGCCCGCCCTCGGCAGTTCCGGAGTGAAGACTATCAGTGCGGGGTGTGCAATCTTTCCAATATCCCTTTCGATTTTTTCCGTGATTTTTTCTGCCACCTCTTTTCCGGGATTGCTGGAAACGACGAAAAGTGCTATGGCGCTTCCCTTAACTCTGTCCGGCAGACCAACCGCCGCGACCTCCCTGATGTCCTGAATCTCCATGACCGCATGTTCAAGCTCGATCAGTGAAACCCTGTGGCCGCTTATGTTGATAACGTCATCAACCCTTCCAACGATCCAGATGTGGCCCTCGTCATCCATGTATGCCGAGTCCCCGGTAAAGTAAACTCTCTTTCCGTATTTGGTCCAGTAGAATTTTATGTAGCTTGATGTATCGCCGTTTATTTCAAGCATAATCCCGGGAAATGGTTTTTTGATTACGAGATTCCCGATTTCGAAGGGTTTGACCTTTTTTCCACCATCGTCTATTATGTCCACCTCAATACCCGGCAGGGCCTTTCCCACAGAGGCCGGTTTCATTGGGGTAAGAGCCGGTATCTGGGACAGGACATGCCCTCCTGTCTCGGTCTGCCACCACGTGTTGACGAGGGGAATCTTCTTCCTCCCGAGCTCACCGTACAGCCAGCTCCAGGTTTCCGGGTCTATCGGCTCGCCGACCGAGCCTATTAACCTGAGAGAACTCAGGTCGTATCCGCTGATATCACACCCGTTGATCATTCTGGCGAGCGTGGGAACTGTGTAAAACACCGTAACACCGTACTTTTCAATTATGTCGAAAATCCGGCAAATGTCCGGATAATCCGGGGCACCCTCATACAGGAGCGTCGTGGCCCCAACAGCCAGAGGTCCGTAAACGCCGTAGCTGTGCCCGGTAATCCATCCAAGGCTTGCGGTTGTCCATATTATGTCGTCTGGCTTGAGGTCGAGAACCATTTTGGATGTGGCGTAAACGTGGACGAGGTATCCGCCTGTGGAGTGGACTATACCCTTTGGTTCTGCTGTTGATCCGCTCGTGTACATTATGAAGAGTGGATGATTTGAATCGAGAACTTCGGGAGAGGCGTCCTTCTTGATCAGGAGGTCATGATACCAGTGGTCTCTTTCTTCGACCATGCTGACCTCATTTTTCGCCCTTCTGACCACAATGACCTTTTTTATTTTCCCGTATTCGTCACATGCCTCGTCAGCCTTCTCCTTCAGGTTAATGAGCCTGCCCCGCCTGAAATATCCGTCTGCAGTTATTAAATACTCGGCTCTGCTGTCCCTGAGCCTGTATGCAGCGGATTTGGCGCTGAAACCCTCGAAAATGTATATGTGTGTCGCACCTATCCTCGCGCATGCGAGCATAGCTATGACTGCCTCTGCCAGATTTGGCATGTACAGTGCAACTTTCGACCCCTGTTTAACTCCAAGCTCCTTCAGAGCGGATGAAAAAGCATTGACTTCTTTGTAAAGCTGATAATATGTGATGATTCTGCTTTCACCGTTTTCACCCTCCCATATTATTGCGGCCTTGTTCTTCTTCTCGGCATGCCTGTCAACGCAGTTGTAACATGCGTTTATCTTCCCTCCAACAAAGAATCTGTAGAATGGCGCTCTGGAATCGTCCAGAAAGCTGTACCACGGTTCAAACCACTCAAGCTCTCTTGCAAAGTCCTCCCAGAACTCAACCCAGTTCTCCGAGGCGCGTGAGTAGATTGCAGGGTCTCTGACGTTGGCACTCAGGACGAATTCCTTGGATGGATATATCCCTTTCATTTTTATCACTATTAATAATGGCTGAAATTTGTTTTTAAAAGTTGCTATTTTTGATAGATTCCGGTATCTTTCAGTATCGTTTGTCCTGTGCCTGCGTGTCTGAAATGGACGAATTCTGTATCGCGGGTTTCGAGAATGGAAAAACTTATCTTGATCTTTTTACCTCTGATTTTATGCTGAGGGTCTATGCCCTTTCAACCTGTCCCTACTGCAAAAAGACTCTGAAGTTTCTTGAGGAGAACGGCATTGAGGCTGATGTGGTATTCATTGACCTGCTCGACATGGAGAAAAAGGAAATGGCCATGAGGGAGGCCTACAGCTATGCTGGCATGTACGCCGTGCCGGTCGTGGTTTACGGAGATGTGGTGATTGCGGGCTTTGATAAGGGGAAGCTCGAAAAGCTCGTGGAGATGATAAAGGGTGAGTCCTGAGGAGTATGTGCAAACAGCCAGAAGGATCGCTCAGAGTAAGGGGTGGGAACTGAACCCCGACAAAGAGCTTGTTCTTGAGCTGGTGAAAGGCCTGCTGGAAAACAGGAGGAGGTACGGGAAGAGTTACTGTCCGTGCAGGGTTGTGGCTGGAAATGAGGAGCTTGACAGGAAGATAATCTGCCCATGTGTTTATGCCGGGCAGGACATATCCGAATACGGGAGGTGTTTCTGCGGGCTTTACGTGACCCGGGAAGTTTACAGCAGTGCAGGGGAAATGCCTGCAGTAATACCGGACAGACATGCAGAAGAGCTGCTAAAGTTCCTCGCAGATAAACGAGTATGAACACCACTGGCAGTACGATGTGTCTCTGTAGTATTTCCCGGAATGCAGGTAGTTGAAGAACTCAATGCTCTCACGAAAGAGCCTGTCGCTGTAATTTATCTCGTATTTCCTGAATTTCTCACCATTGTACTCCACGAGGAACCCTTTTTTTCTTCCGGACATTGCGAGGTAGAGGTTCAGCTGTCCGACCCAGTTTTTTGTGGGCTTGCGGAATGTCCTCACACTCTTGACCTCGTAAACCTCTGTGTGAGTTACAAAATCTGCCCTCCCGTATATCGTGTAGTATTTTGTCCGGTAGTTCAGAGGTTTCTGCTTCCTGTAAGGAGTTCTGAGGATCTTCAGCATCCGCTCAAATTCGACCTCAGCTTTTCGTCCCCTTTCGATAGCCTCAGCCTCGATTCGGCTGTATTCCGGATACTTTCCCGCCAGGTATATCTGGAAAGGGCATCTGAATACCCACGATGCGGGATATTTCACATGCTGATTGAGCTGAAAGGGATAAATAACTGTTGTCCGTGGTGCGAAAGTTATCTTCTTGCCAGTCCGAATTCGTCATGGAGTATCTTTACTGCCCTCTTCCCGTCCTCCTGAGTAACCGCAAAGCTGACGTTGAACTCGCTGCAGCTCTGGCTGATCATGATCACGTTTATCCTGTTTTTACCGAGAGCCGAGAAAATTCTTCCCGCCACTCCGGGCGTACCTGCCATCCCCGCCCCCACAGCACTTATTACTGCAATGTTCTCTATCTTGGATACGCTGCTGATACCGTTCACGAGGTCTCCGAGAGCCTTTATCGCCCGGTCTATGTCTGCCTCGTCAACAACTATTGACAGGTTCAGTTCTGAAGAACTCTGGGACACCATTATGACGTTAACTCTCTCCTCCGACAGCCTTTTGAAGACATCAGCCATGACATCTGCGAAATCGAAACCGGCACCGCTTATGTTCACGATCCCAACCTTCTCAATAAGGCTGAGGGCCTTTACTATGTCCTTCGTCGATGAGACTCTCTCCTTGATAACGGTCCCCTCAGCATCCGGATTGAATGTATTCTTTATTCTCACGGGGATTCTCTTCTTCATCACCGGCTCAAGGGCTCTTGGATGGAGGATCTTCGCTCCGAAGTGGGACAGCTCCATCGCTTCCTGGTAGCTGATCTCTGGGATGAGCCTCGCCTCCGGCACTATCTTTGGATCGGTGGTCATGACCCCGTCAACTTCCTTCCACAGCCACACCTCGTCAGCGTTCAGTGCAGCGGCTATTAGCGTGGCAGACAGGTCACTGCCACCCCGTCCGAGGGTTGTGATTGTGCCATGCTTGGTTACACCTATGAATCCCGTCACGACCGGTATTGTTTTTTTGATCGTGAGAAGTGGCTCTATGCGGCTCTTTATCGTCCCGTATGTGTCGGGCAGGGGCTTTCCTCTTCCGTAGTTATCATCGGTGATTATCCCTGCATCACCACCCTCAAGCGAGAGGGAGTCCACACCTGTTGAGAGGAGCGAAGCTGAGAGGATCGGAGCTGTTAGCCTCTCCCCGAAAGACAGGATGTAATCGAGCCTTCTCGGAGTCAGCTCCCCCAGGTAGTTGATACCGAGCAGAACCTTTTCAAGCTCGTCGAGAAGTTTGTCGATTCTTGAGAGGACTTTTGATTTGATTTCTTCGTTTTTGACTGCTTCATTCACCGCATCGTAGTGTTTTTTGGTCATTTCTGCTATGAAGAGTTTTATGAACCCGGGTGACGGGTCGTTACAGCATTTTTTGGCAGCGTGAAGCAGTGAATCTGTAACACCATACATTGCCGATGTGACCACAACTATTTCGTTACCCCTGGCGAATTTTTTAACGAGATTAGCGCAATGGAGTATGTTTTTCCCGTCCTTTACGCTTGCACCGCCGAACTTCATTACGATTCTCATCTGGCTGAATCAATGGAGATGAGTTTATAATATTTTATATTTTATCGAGAATGTGAATAACAAAGTATTTATTGGTTCTTCGGGTTTTACATTACGATGAGATCCATCTGGTGCTGGAAGTATAAACACATGATTCCCGATCAATTATGCAATGGCCTGCTTTGCGGTTGCCACATTATGAACGGCGGAATATGTTTCCCTGAGAACGCCTGACATCTTTTTTGAATCCGTATTTTTCTCCCTCCCTGTTCACAGAAAACTTTAAGGCTGTTAAATTTGTTCAGTATATTATAATCATTCAGGTGGAATTTATGATAACACTCATAAATCCATCATCTGATGTCGAAACCAGGAAAATCCAGTTTTCCACGCCACCTCTCGGTCTTGCTTATCTTGCTTCGAGTTTGAGGGAAGCTGGCTTCAGGGTGAATATCATCGACAACATGGTGGAAAACCTCGGCTTTGAGGAGCTTATCGGAAGGCTCAGGGACTCGCTCATCGTTGGAATAACCTCCACAACTCCCACGTTCAAATCCGCACTGAAATATGCGGAGGTTATAAAGAAGGCGATACCTGAGGTATTTGTCGTTCTCGGTGGGGTGCATGCCTCGTTTATGCCGGTGAATACCCTGAAGAGCGGAAATGTTGATGCCGTGTGCGTTGGAGAGGGCGAGATGACGATGGTCGAGGTTGCGGAGAGGATTGAAAAATCCAAAAGCCTTGATGGAGTGAGGGGTCTTTATTACCGGGAGG
Source organism: Geoglobus acetivorans (assembly GCF_000789255.1). Taxonomy (NCBI): domain Archaea; kingdom Methanobacteriati; phylum Methanobacteriota; class Archaeoglobi; order Archaeoglobales; family Archaeoglobaceae; genus Geoglobus; species Geoglobus acetivorans. The sequence goes on along the minus strand of NZ_CP009552.1, from coordinate 759,786 downwards.
GCTCGAGAATTGTTTTCTGTGGAAAGAGGCAGTTCAGCGAGAACCTGGATGAAATTCCGTTTCCGGCATACGATCTGCTTCCGATGGAGAGGTATTCTGTTGTTGGAATGAAGCTTGAGCATTTTCCGGTTGTAACATCGAGAGGGTGTCCCTTTGGATGCATATACTGCGCGACATCAGCATTTATGGGTGGCAGGTTCAGAAATAAAAGTGCCCAGTATGTCCTCGACGAGCTGGAATGGCTGGGCGATAAGTTTGGAGCGAGGAACATCGCAATCAGCGATGATACGTTCACACTCAACCGGAAGAGGGTACAGGAAATCTGCAGGGGGATTAGAGAGCGCGGACTGGACATAAACTGGAGCTGCTCGTCCAGAGTGGACACAGTCAACAGGGAAATTCTTGAGGTGATGAGGAAATCGGGGTGTGATCTGATCTATTACGGGGTTGAATCCGCCAACGAGAACATTCTGAGGTTTTACAGAAAAAGGATCGACCTGTCCGGGATAAAGAGGGCGGTGGATGTGACAAAAAGGGCAGGGATAGCTGTTGTGGCGTCGTTCATTCTGGGGGCGCCCATGGAAACCCGGGAGGATTGCATGAGGACAATAAACTATGCCGTAAAGCTCGACCCTGATTATGCCCAGTTCTCTCTCCTCACGCCCTACCCCGGAACCGAACTTTACGATATGGCAGAAAAGAGTGGATGGATCCTGACAAAGGATTTTGACAGATATACCGCTGCAAAACCGGTTTTGAAGAATTTCCACATCTCTCCGGATGAGCTGAAGAGCATTCTGAGCTACGCATACCGCAGGTTTTACCTGAGGCCTTCATACCTGATAAGGAAGGTTCTTGAGGGTAACGCGAGTGTCGCCCTGAGCTTCGTCAGGACTGCACTGAAGAATATTTTAAAACACCAGCGAGTGGGTTGAGAATTGTCGAGGGGATTAAATTTATATGCTTAAGCTGAAATTGGGAAACAGATTCTGGTGATGCTCATGTATGCAAGAATAAAGGTTAGGGATACCGTTAGAGTTCCTCCTTCAAAGCTCGGAGAGAACATCGAGGAAGTAATCAGCGAACTCCTCTGGGAGAACTTTGAGGGCAGGCTTGACAAGGAATACGGTGTAATCGTAGGAATTGAGGATTTAGAAGAGGTCGGAGAGGGCAGGATAATTGCCGGAGACGGTGGAGTTTACTTCGATGTTGTTTTCACGGCAATCACATTCAAGCCAGTAATGCAGGAGGTTGTAGAGGGAGTTGTTAACGAGATTGTTGAGTTCGGAGCTTTCGTTTCCCTGGGTCCCATGGACGCTCTCCTGCACATGAGCCAGATTACCGATGAATACCTGAACTTTGACGAGAAAAACAAAAGGCTGGTGTCAAGGGAGTCAAAGAAAACGCTTGAGGAGGGCGACGTGGTGAGGGCGAGGATTGTTGCCCTCTCGCTCAAGGAAAAAGAACCTGAAAAGAGCAAAATTGGTCTGACGATGAGGCAGCCATGGCTTGGAGCACTCAAGTGGATTGCCGATGAGAAGAAAAAGCTTCAGGAGAGTGGTGAGTGATGGTTGAATATGCATGCAAGAAGTGCAGGTACATAACCGAGGATGCAACACTCTGCAAGGTCTGCGGCAGCAGGGACTTCTCAAAGGACTGGCACGGCTTTGTGGTCGTCGTGGATCCGGAGAGGAGTGAAATTGCAAAGAAGCTCGGAGTAAAGTATGCGGGAAAATACGCCCTTATAGTGAGCTGAAATGCTGAGAATTACCGAAGAGCACAGAAAGCTACTCTCAGTTCCAAGAGGGAAGCTCTACACCGGTAGAGGACCTGAGCTGGTCAGAGAAATCCAGGAGATTAAAGATGCCAGGTTTTTTGCCGCAATAGGTGATCTCGTAACTCTTTTCTCATTTCAGGCCGGTTTTCTGCCTGATCTGGCGGTGGTGGACTTCAAAACCGAGAGAAAGGAGCTTGAAGATGTGGTAACTGCAGAGATTATGGGTTTCATGCAAAAAGAGGGCTACGAAGTTCTGGAGGTAACAAACCCTCAGGGACACATCAGTGAGGAGCTCGTTGAGGCTCTGAAACACGGGATAGAGAAGGGAAGGACGTGCATAATTGTTGATGGGGAAGAGGATATGGCCGCTCTCCCGCTATCAGTACTTCTCCCCGAGAACAGCGTGATCATCTACGGTGTCCCGTCCAGGGGTATAGCGGCGTATGTTGTGAGCGGCGAGGATAAAATTCTAATATCAAAGATGGTTGAAGAGATGGAAGAAGTTGGAAATGACAGGGTTAAGAAAATGCTGCTGGAGGTGAGATGAATGGAGCTCGTTATTGAAAAGCAGAGGAACAATCCTTTGCTTAAGAGAAAGGAAGTGTATTTCAGGGTGAAGTATGAGGATACGAAGGTCACTCCCTCGAGGAAAGAGGTGAGGGAAAAACTCTCAGGTTTGCTCAACGCAAACCTCGACAGCCTCATCGTTAGGTGGATGAAGCCCGAGTTCGGGAAGATGGAGGCGGAAGGCTACGCCCTGATTTACGAATCGCCAGATGACATGAAGGCGATTGAGGAGGATTACATTCTGAAGAGGAACTTTGGTGAGCCTGAGGAGGGTGAATGAGGATGGCAAAAGGTGGATCCAATAAGGGAGAGGTTCTGGTGTCAAAATTCTATGAGGTCAAGGGAGACAAGGTTGTCAGGACGAGAAAGTTCTGTCCGAGGTGCGGAGAGGGAGTTTTCCTGGCGGAGCACAAGGACAGAAGGACATGCGGTAAGTGTGGATATACTGAATTCAAGAAATGATCTCCCTCGGGATAGAAAGCACAGCCTGGAATTTCAGCATCGGAATTGTCGATGAAAACGACGTAATCGCTCTGGAAAGCGACGCTTACCGCCCCAAGGAGGGCGGAATTCATCCGAGGGAGGCTGCGCAGCACCATTCGGAGGTAGCAGGCAGGGTTCTTGAGAAAGTGTTTGAGAAAGTTCCGCCTGGCGACATAGACGTTGTTTCTTTTTCTCAGGGCCCCGGAATGGGGCCTTGTTTAAGAATCGGTGCCACGGTCGCGAGGGCCCTGGCTTTAAGACTTGAAAAACCTCTTGTTGGGGTGAACCACTGCCTCGCCCATGTTGAAATAGGCAGGTGGAAGACAGAAGCCAGTGATCCGGTAACGCTCTATGTGAGCGGTGGAAACAGCCAGGTCATCGCAAAGAAAGGCAACAGGTACAGGGTGTTCGGTGAAACGCTTGACATAGGCATAGGGAATGCGATAGACAAATTTGCCAGATACATTGGCCTTCCACACCCCGGAGGGCCGGAAATTGAGAAGCTTGCCCGGAAAGGGAAAAGATACATTGAGATGCCGTATTCGGTAAAGGGCATGGACTTTTCTTTCAGCGGTCTCGTTACCCAGGCGATGAAGCTTGCCGGCAGCGGACATGCTGTGGACGACGTCGCATACAGCTTTCAGGAAACCGCATTTGCCATGCTCGTTGAGGTTACCGAAAGGGCGATGGCGTACCTCGAGAAAGATGAGTGCCTCCTTGTTGGCGGTGTTGCAGCAAACGAGAGACTCAGGGAGATGCTTTCTGTTATGTGCGAGGACCGGGGAGCGAGCTTTTACACGCCCCCCAAAAAATATGCTGGCGACAACGGAGCCATGATTGCCTACACGGGCCTTCTAATGTTTGCTCACGGGATAACGCACAGGATTGAAGAAACGACGATAAATCCTGACTTCAGAATCGAGGAGGTCGAGATTCTGTGGTGAAGGTTTACCGGGGTGGGGAAGCAGAGGTTCGCATTTATGATGATCGCGTCGAGAAGGTCAGGGTGCCCAAGAGGTACAGGGTCAGGGAGCTGGACGAGAGCATAAGGAAGAGGAGAACCATTTCAGAGGCAAGGATAATCTCCTCTGCAAGAAAGGCGGGGGTGCCAACGCCGATAATTCTGGACGTTGAAGGTAACAGGATTGTCATGGAGAAAATTGACGGTATGCCTGCAAAGTTTGCGATGAATGAGGGTCTGTGCAGGTTGATCGGAAAATGCGTTGCCAGGCTTCACTCTGCAGGGATCATTCATGGCGATTTAACTCCAATGAACCTGATTCTGAAGGGAGAGAGGGTTTATTTCATCGACTTTGGCCTCTCTTTCTACGATGAAAGGCTTGAGGCGAAGGGCGTGGACATTCACGTCTTTTACGAGGCCTTAAAGGCGGAATTTGACGAGTGGAAGACGCTGTGGGAAGCTTTTCTTGAAGGCTACAGAGATTATGAAAAGTTTGATCTCGTTCTTGAAAGGTTCGAGGAGATTCAGCTCAGGGGAAGGTATGTTGAGAAGGACGAAGCCGAATAATTTATTATTCCTCGGCCAGATTTACATCCAATGAGGAAAGAAGTGGTCATTGTCCTGCTGATCCTCGCCGTGGTTACGAGGTTCTACGCTCTTGATGCGAGGCCGATGGATCATGATGAGAGCATTCACGCGTATCTGAGCTACGTTCTGCTGAAGGATCACACGTACAGCTATGATCCGGCATATCACGGGCCTTTCCTGTATTTCACAACTGCTGGAATTTTTGGACTGCTGGGCGATTCCAAGTTCACGGCCAGACTCGTTCCGGTGCTGTTTTCGATAATTGCTGTTTTCGTGGCACTCAGATTTGAGAACTTCTTCAGAAACTCGTACGTATTCGCTCTCATCCTTCTCTTCTCTCCGTCGATTCTCTACTACTCGCGGTACACGAGGAATGACCTGATAGTGCTTTCGAGCTTTATAATTGCAGTTTACAGCTACTTCAGCTACAGAAATTCCCAAAAACCGGTTTACATCTACCTGGCCACCATATTCTCAGCAGTGATGGTATGCGCAAAGGAAAACGGTTATCTGTACCTCGGCACGTTCGTGTCCTTTGTAATATTTTACAGAATTTACAGAAGGGATTTTTCAGTGAGTAAAAGGTTCCTGAAGCACTTTGCCGTTTCTCTTGTAATTGCAGGTTTCATCTTCTCGGCACTGTATTCTGCAGGCTTTTCCGATCCTGAAGGGCTGAAAAGGGCGACGATAGATTCGTTCGCCCACTGGTTCAAGATGCACAAGACAAACGACCACTGGAAACCAATCTGGTACTACTCCAAGCTCATCTTTGAGTATGAGTTTCTGCCACTGGGTATGGCTCTTGCCGGTATTCCCGTGTTTGTACGCAGGTTCAGGGAACGCCAGACGACTGAAATAGAGCTGTTTGCCTTCTACTGGCTGGTAACGGCCTTTGTAATCTACCACGTCCTGAGTCACAAGGTGCCATGGCTCCTTGTTCATCTCACGGCTCCAATGGCATTTTTCGGTGCAATCTATGCTCATTATCTGAACAGAAAAGCGGGAAGGGCGGTTTTCGTCGCGGCTCTGATTGCCACGGTTGCGGTGTCGGGATACCTCACATACGTTGACAATGTGAATACGAAGCACGACCTGATATACATTCAGGCACAGCCCGACGTGGAAAAACTGGCTGAGAGAATAGTCAGCGAGGGTAAGAAGACCCTGATTTTCGTACCGGGAAATGATTACTGGCCGCTGCCATGGTATCTGAGACATTATGGTGCTGGATTCTCTCCAAGCTACTACAGCGGGTATGAGGTGGTCATCTCAACCGGGGATTACACGGAATTCCTTAAAGAAAAAGGGTATGTGAGGGATGGGAAGTACACCATCCGGCCGGGACATGACGTTTACTGGTTCGAGCTACATCAGTCCTAAGCTGGTAAGCTCCTCGGCAATCCTCTCAACTGCCTTTCTTGCATCTTCGGGGTTTTTCCCCCCGGTAACAACCATTTTTCCTGAACCGAATATGAGGACGACGACACGCGGGTCTCTCAGCCTGTAAACAAGCCCCGGAAACTGCTCAGGCTCGTATTCGATATTTTCAAGTCCCAGACCGATTGCGATGGCGTTGAGGTTTAGATCGACACCAAGGTCTGCCGAGGCGACGATATTCTGAACCTTGACGTCCGGGTCCTCGAACACGGGAATTCCGAAACTTCCTATTATTTTCACGACCTGCTTTACCGCCCTTCTCGCATCCTCAACACTCTTGCTCCCAGTGCATACCACCTTGCCGCTCCTGAAAACGAGAGCCGCGGCTTTTGGCTCCTTTATCCTCAAAACAAGCCCCGGAAACTGCTTTGGTTTGTATTCGGCATCTTTCACTTCTCTTGCTATTTTGTTAAGATCAATATTCTCCCCAATCTGGGTAGAAGCAACAACGTTCTCGATTTTGATTTTATAATCGACCATATTTAAAGAGGTTTATAAACCATATATATAAGTTTGCATGAAGTCAGGATAGGGTCGATTGTATGCCGAGGGTGAGAGTGAGATGAAGGACAGGATAGGGTTCAGGGAGGCCTTCAGCATAGGTGTTGGAGGGATGATAGGGGGAGGGATATTCGCAGTTCTGGGTCTGAGCGTTGAGCTATCCAGGGGTGCCGCCCCGCTCGCGTTTCTTCTTGCAGGTATCGTGGCACTGACGACGGCATACTCCTATGCGAAGCTCTCGGTCAGGTATCCGAGCAGAGGTGGCACGATCGAATACCTGGTAAAGGCCTACGGCACGGGCGTGCTCTCAGGCGGACTGAACGTTCTCCTTCTTTCGAGCTATGTTGTCATGATCTCCCTTTACGCCTACGCTTTCGGCAGCTACGCATCCAGCATATTCTCGGAAAGCGTGGTTTTAAAGCACATCTTCATAACTGCTGTAATAGCCGCCTTTGTGCTGATCAACGCCTACGGTGCGGTCGTGAGTGGTGAAGCGGAGGATCTGCTCGTTGGGTTCAAGCTTGCAGTTCTGCTCCTTGTTGCAGGCTCCGGACTGATGTTCATGGACTGGCAGAGGCTTTCACCTGCAGAGTGGCCGGACGGAATCACGGTTGTTGCCGGAGGAATGATAATCTTTCTCGCATACGAGGGATTTGAGCTGATAGCCAACACAGCCCAGGACGTCGAGAATCCGAAAATACTGCCAAAGGTGTTCTTTTCTGCTGTCCTGGTTGTGATTTTTGTCTATTTCATGATAGCACTCGTTACTGTTGGAACGCTGCCTCTGGAGACCATAGTGAGGGAAAGGGACTATGCGCTGTCCGCTGTTGCGGAACCAGCCCTCGGGAGCCTGGGTTTCTGGCTCGTTACGTTTGCCGCCCTCGCCTCGACAGGCTCGGCAATAAACGCCACCCTCTACGGGACTGCAAGGGCGAGTTACATGGTTGCAAAATACGGGCAGCTACCGGAGGCGATGGAGAGGAAGGTATGGAAAGAGGCTTTTGAGGGACTGATCCTGGTGGGGCTGCTTTCTGCAGTTCTCGCGAACACCGCAAGTCTGGAGTCAATATCCATTGCGGGAAGCGGAGGATTCCTGATAATTTTTCTGGCAGTTAACCTTGCAGCGTACAGGCTGAGGAGGGAGACCGGGGCACATCCCGCCATTGCTATTGCCGGAGTTTTGCTCACCTCGGTGGCCCTTGCTGTTCTGCTTTACCGGATGGCGGCCTATTCCCCCCAGAACCTTGAGGTCCTTGCAGCGCTGATTGCCGGCTCGTTCATGATTGAAGCTGGCTACAGGTCTGTTACCGGCAGGACGCTGGGACATTACGTTGATGTCCTCTTCAAAAGGTGGGAGGAGAATATACGAAACTGGGAATCGTGGATAGACCGGGCGGTGGGCGGCATTGTCCAGAAATTTGAAGATGCGGAGGTCTATCTGGTTGGCAGTGTGGCGAGAGGAGAACTGCACAGGGCCTGCGATGTTGACCTGCTTGTCATAACGAGCAGGGTTCCCGATGCTGAGGAGAGGAGGAGAATCGAGGAGGATGTCAGAAAAGAACTCAGCAGACAGCATCCGCTGCACATACACTTTGTCAGCGCTGAAGAGAAGGAGGAGGCCCTCAGGCGAGCAGGGAAATGCAGAAGGATGGATGTGAAGAGGTGACTACTCCTTTTTCCTGAATATTTTTCCTATTTCTATATCCCAGCTCCTTCTGGCGTATTCTCTTCCGAGACTCTTCCTGTAATTTGCCCTGAGCTGGTTTTCTGCCATTCTGTCGAGAAGCTCATCGAATTCGTCCGGGACATCCTTACCCTCTGCCTTATCCCGTTTTTCCCGGTTCACAGTATCCTGTATGCTCCGGGAAAATAAGAAACTTCCGGAGTAGTTCAGCTTTCCGGGACTTTTTCTTGTGAATTGGTCAAGCAACCATTCAACACTCCCCCCTCTTCTTCGTCGAGATAAGCAGGGATTATCCAGCATCAGGAATGCAATTCGTTTTCTCATTTACTGTGAAAACCGAGCACATGCGTGTGATCTGCGAGAAGACGTGAGTGAATGGAATGACGCTGTAGATTCTGTAGAACTGCTGCCACTCCGCAAACCTTACATATTTCCAGCGTATCATGTGTCACGAGCCAAAAAGTGGTGGTTGGTGTGGATAACGGGCATTATTTTGATAGAGTGGCCCGTCAGTGGGATGAGATGCGTAAGAGCTTCTTTTCAGATGAGGTCAGGGAAAAGGCTCTGTCAGCAGCCAGCGTAGAGAAGGGCAGGATTGCCGCTGACATTGGAGCTGGCACGGGCTTTATTACGGAAGGGCTGGTTCGCAGAGGTCTGCGAGTTATCGCGGTTGACAGGTCAAAAGTGATGCTGGCGGAGATGAAGAAAAAGTTCGAGCATTTCGAGGTGGATTGCTGTGTCGGAGATGCAGAAAAGCTTCCCATCCGGGATGGATCCGTTGACTACGTTTTCGCCAACATGTGCCTCCATCACGTAGAGTCACCACCTGAAGCGATAAAGGAGATGGTGCGGATTCTCAAGCCGGGAGGTAAGCTGGTGGTTACGGACTTGGACGAGCACAGCTATGAGTTTCTGAGAGAGGTGCATCACGACAGGTGGATGGGCTTCAGGAGGGCGGACATCGAAAGGTGGTTCAGGGAGGCAGGACTCAGAAACGTGAGTGTGGAGTGTGCGGGTGAGAACTGCTGTGCCCAATCATGCTGTGGGGAGAATGCTGAGATCAGCATATTTGTGGCCTCAGGTGAGAAATGAGTGCTGACTTGCAAATCTGGAATGCTTCACAAACTCATCAAACAGCTCCAGTACAGAAAAGCTATGCGGGGGGCGGGATTTGAACCCGCGGACCCCTTCGGGACAGGGTCTTAAGGCCGGACTCAATTCTTCCAGTTCCCCATTTAACGCCTTGATTATAGCCCATTCCAGTAACTGAGACAGATTGAATTTTCGTTTAGCTTTTTCGAGAAGTTCAGCGTCGATGTAAAGCGAAGTTCTCTTCTTCATTTTTTAACACCACGAAATTATTTATATAAAACAAATTGTAGCAAACAATCGCAAGCCAGAACAGTGATGAGAACGAATTTCCGCATTCAAACCACCTCAGCTGAAGATGTAGCTCTCAACCCACCCCACAACTTCACTTGCTTTCTCTTCTGAGAGGCCGTAGGTGAGGGAGATTTCCTTGACTACAGTCCCTCTATCCATGTTCATCTCGAGGTACATTCTCTGAACCTCGAACATTATCTCCCTTATCGTTTCGATGTCAAGCTCCTCCTCTTCGAACTCCTCGTCCATCTTCTTGAGCTCGGATTCGTAGAGAATAAGTTCGTGCCTCACCTTCTCGAGGATTAGGTCGATGTACTCCTCGGCGATCCCGTAAACACTCGAAATGAACTCCCTGATGGCAAGGGCGTCGACTGGAGAGATTTCCTCCCTGATGAGGTCTCTCGTGATCCTCCACACGAGCTCTTCCTCGTCCACGATCTCCTCGATAACTGCGTTCTTCAATAGATAGGTGTAAAATTCCCCAAAGTCATCGAACCATCTATGTTCAAGGTATCTGACCTTGATGTTCATCCACTTGCGGGGTTTTGTGAGGGGGATGGGGAGGAACACGATTATCATCCCCTAACTTTTAAAGTCAGCCATCCATGATGTTGTATGGAATGGGATGATATTTTACTCGAAATTGCATGGAGAAGACATGAAGAAAGTATGGAAGACAAACGTGAAATAGAGACGAAAGCAAGCTTTATTCTGGCAGCCAATGGTGTTATACTTGGGTTAGTTGTTAATGGATATTCGGTGTTGTGGATTCCTCTTACACTCTTGGCGATTTTATTCCTTCTGGCATCCATTTTACTCTGTACATTGTCATTGAAGATCAGAGAGTACCACACTCTAAAGCCAAAGAGAGCATTGAAGTTTTTTGATGAGCAGGATACTATTGAAGCTTTTAAAAGAGAGCTGTTTGAAGATCTTGCAGATAATGAATCATTCAACACTAAACAAATAAATAGGTCTGCAGGGTTGCTCCAGTATGGTATATATTCATTTGTTATTGGTGTCATATTACTGGCCGTCTCGTTTTTTGTCTTTATCCTCACTTGAGAACATCTTTTTTACAGCCTGAGACATTCTACCAACATTAGCAGATTCTTCTTTCTTATCACCACCCATAGCATGCCCCCTACTCAACCTCACCCTCCTTCTCCTCAACCATCTGAGCGTTCATGTGGCATTTATAAAGTCTAAACCAAGTCCGAGAAGTATGAGCCTCAATGTCGAGATTGAACCAGTTAAGATTGTTTGTAGGGTGGTAAGAGATGACTACCATGAGTATCCTGTGGAAGAGTTTATAGAAATCGATATTTTCAAAAACCAGCTTCTTGCACGACATATCGCTGGTGAGATAATTCATATGACATCCCCTATTCCTCGTGAAACTCGAAAGAGTCCTTAGTGATAGTTACTTCAATTTCAGCAATTTCAGAGAGTCTGTCAATGAATGATCGGATGTTTGATAGGTCCAGATGGTATCCGCTGACTATGATAAGAATTTTTCCATCGTAGAAGACTTTTGCTGCGTTTAGGACCATGTTCAGGTTCACAGTACATCTTATCTTGGAATGTCCATCTGCAACGGGGAAGAATTCCCCAATTATCTTTTTAAGCTCTTCAATGGCGTCATCCGTTTTTGGTTTAAGGAATAATACAAACCCAACACGGGTGTTATCTGCCAGCCTATCACCCCCTCAAACCTATTCCAGCTCACCTTCTCTTTCTTCAATAAGTTGAGCGTGTCTGATTCTCTCTTCTGCTGATTCTGGTGGTTTACGAATTGGGTTTTTAAAGTCATGGATTGATTCTAAATCTATGAGCGTCGAAGATGTAATGCTTGATGTTTCGTGGAGAGTATTTGAAGAAAGTATGGATGATAAACGGGAGATCGAACAGAAAGCAAGTGTGATTTTGGCGTCGGCTGGAATACTCGCCGGTTTAAGTAGCAACGCTGGATACTTATTACCCGTAATTATTGCATCTGTCTCAGCTCTCTTTGCAACCCTCACCTTAACCGTGCGGAAATACAGACGGTTGATGATAAACAAGGTTCTCAATGAAGTAAAGAAGTCAGAAGACGTTGACGAACTAAAGCGCACCATCGTTGCAACGCTCGGAGATTGCGAGGAGTTCAATTTGCACAACATATCCAGATCTGCCAGATTCCTGAAGATATCAATCTGGACGTTTCTATTCTCCATCATAAGTCTACTGTTTTCTTTGATTTTTCTTTAGCTGCCTTCTCAACCTCAACATACATGGGTCTGGATTCCCATTTCTTTTCCTTATCTCCCGACATACATCACCTCCATTCAAACTCTGTAGCTTTTACGGGATAGTACCAATCAGTTTTCCAAAATTCATCCAAAAATTCAACATATTCGACAAGACATTGAGGATATTTTTCCAGTTCGACAGCAAAAACTACAATGTATTGCAACCCTGAATCGTCGTCTATATTGTACACTCTAAGCAATTTTATTCCCTCCACCCCTAACTTATCTGGAGTCATAAAATGCTCGTCCTTCTCCCATAGAAGGGCAACTCCAACTATCACGGTCTCACCTCAGATTTATAAAGTCCCGTAAAGCCAAGCTTCTCATGGACGAATTGAAGGAGATTTTCGAGAGAACTAAGCAGGGCTTACTGGATTGTTTTGATGCTGATTTTACCGAGCCGAAGAACATTCGTAGAGCAGAGATGTTATTCAAGATTCTTGTTAGAACGAAGAGGCTGATGGACATTGAATCAACCTCCTAATCTACCTCCCCTTCTCTTTCTTCTATCAGTCGAGCGTGTCTGATTCTCTCCTCTGCTGAGTCTGGTGGTTTTCTCAGCTTACCCTTCGCTTCGTAGTCCTTGTACAGGTTGATCACTGCAATCTGCAAAAGCTGGGAGGTGGACTTGAAGTCGCCGGTGGACATGAGTTCTTCGAGAATTGCTCTTGTGTATCCATCAAGCACCAATTGTGCCCTGTCTCCCCTGATCTCATATTTTTGTCTTTGTTTTGCCGCCATTTTCAAACTCTCTTGTACCATCTTTTTCTGATATCGATGTACCCATTTTTGGCTTTGGCAATCATCGCTTTATGTCTGCTCGTAGTATGCACAGGCTTTTTCTCGAGCTTTATTTCCCTCGCAATTATGAGTGCAGATTCGAAGTAGATAATGTCATTCGATTCTCCCTTCAATCAGACCCTCCTTCTCAAGCTCTCTGAGCACTTTAGAAACAAGCAGCGGGTCAAGGCGAAGATTCATGAATATCTCCTCTGTCCAGCAGCCCGGATGTCTCTCGATGTAATCAAGAACGAGCTTTTTTGCTTCACCAACAGGGATCGTTCTGAGATAAACAACCTCTTTCTCTCTATTGAGCATGCTGGATATGATCTCTGAGAGACTTTTTAATTTAAATTCTGGATGCACCATCCTGTACATGGGGATAACTTCTGCCATCTAACTCACCTGTGTCACGAACTCGTTTATTGTCTTCCTGATCGCTTCAGCAGAATTTTTGATTTCCTCAAGTTCTTTCAAATCCACAGACTCCACGTCAGTCTCCTGTATTTCGTTCAGAAGGTCAAGGATTCTCATAAGCGAGTCAAAGAGCTTTAGAACTTCACCTACATTGACTCCTCTTAGCACCTCGTCTAAAGCCCCATCTTCGATCATCCTTGCAATCTCTTTTGGTAGCGTTCCTGTCAAAACTCTGTAACCTGTCTTCTCCTCGAATTCCCTCAGCTTGGCCGCACCTTCGAGCATCTTAGCCATCCCGTCTATTTCTTCTCTGAATCCCTCGAGCATCTTCAAAAAATCCTCCTTACTCAGATTAGCAGCAGATTTTTCCAGCCTACCACCCCCTCAAACCTATTCCAGCTCACCTTCTCTTTCTTCTATCAGTCGAGCGTGTCTGATTCTCTCCTCTGCTGATTCTGAGATTGACAGTCACCACTATTCACTTACAACACCTCTAAACAAATTCTTCAGTGCGTTCTTCATCGTACACCTTCTGAACTGGGATGTGCCAATCGACATCCCAGTATTTCTCAAGGGTTTTGAGAAGATTCACAAGTGCCTGATTCCTAATCGCTCTCTCTTCCACTTCCAGTATGGCTATACAATCCACTCTACGACCGAGATGCGAATTAGGCAATTTTTCATGGCTTAAAACCCTATACAGCTCTTTAAGCTTGATTCCATCAAGTTTTAACTTATCTGCAAGCTCCTCTGATCGCCCCTCTTTTTTATACAGGATCAGCAACATGAGATAATTGGTCATAACATCACCCGACCCAGATTTTTAAAGTCCATTGAAGACCTCAGCCCATGGAGAAGCTTTCCGAGATTTTTGGGGTTCGAATTGAAGCCGACAATGAAAAGCTTGAAGAGACATACAGAAGGCTCAAAGCGATTCTTGATGAAGTGCTGGACAGGGATTTCAGCGATGAGAGGAATGTTCAGAATGCACGGGTTGTGTTTGAGGCTGTTATAACTGCCAAGATGCAGTTGGACGCCAAGTGAACTCATTCCAGCTCACCTTCTCTTTCTTCTATCAGTCGAGCGTGTCTGATTCTCTCCTCTGCTGAGTCTGGTGGAAGTCTCCCCTCAGCTCTGAATCTTGCAAGCATCTCGTGGATTGCATATCTCACTGCATCCGAAACATTAGAGAAATAACCTCTCTCGACCAGCTCTTCGAGCTCTCGTTTGAGGATTGGAGAGACTGTAATATTCATTTGAACAGATTTTCGGTCTTGGTCCGTTACCGCTCTTTGTTTTACCATACTATTGTTTTACCATCTCTACGTATAAATAATTAATGAGTGTTTCGGTGTTGTGAGTCGGTTAGGCTATTCATAATATTTTTGGAATAGTTTTACAATTGTAATCTCTTTGTGTGCTTATTCCAGATATCATGTAACAAAAGTAAAGTAATCGTAAAGTATAAATATAGGCGCTCGCTAATATAGCAATAGTAAAGTAATTGAGGTGATTAAACCGTGAGTCGGGCAAAAGTTGTGGATGGAGAGTATCTGAATGTGAGGGTAGCAAGGGCTGATGCGGAGGCGCTGAAGGAGCTCGTTGACAGGGGGCTGTTCATGAACGTCAGCGATGCAGTCAGAACAGCAATCAGAGAGCTTGTTTCGAAGTATAAGGTTCTGGAGAATGAGGAGGAGGTGACCACAGATGCCCGACAGCAGTGAGCTCTTCAGGTGGCTTAGTCAGGAGAAGACCATGGTCAGCTTCCAGATGAGACTCGACAGGCTTTACCTGCTGGACAAGCTTGTCAAGTCTGGAGAGTTCAAGAGCAGGTCTCATGCGATTGTAACGGCGATAGAGGATCTGCTGAGGCAGTACTACCCCGAACTCCATTCCGAGCTGGAGGTGAACAGCAATGTCTGACGAGCAGATTGTCAGGCACGAGCACTACAACTTCAGGGAGCAGGAGCTGAAAGTGACGCTGAAGAGAGGGACCAGAGGGGATTACGGCTGGGAGATCAGCTACAACGGCACGGACATCGAGGAAGTTCTGCAGAAGATCAAAGAGGCTGATGAGAAGCTGAGAGAGGCTTTTCTCGGAGGGGGAGAGTGATGCCATTCGCACCGGTTCTCAAGAATGGGCTGGCGATCATCAGGGTCGAGGCAAAACCGCACATTCTGGAGAAGCTCAAACAGCTTAAACTCGTGGAAGAGCGGGATGGAGAGTACTACTTCAGGAAGTGCAGAAACTACAGAAAGAAGCTCGCAAACCTTCTTGAAGAACTCCATTTGTGCATAACGATCAAAGATGGGTACGTCACCTATGTTTTCAGAGAGAGCGACGACCTGATCGAGGAATTTCTTGAGAGTGTCGAACGAGAGATTCTGGAGGTCGAGGCAATTCTGGGGTGATGTCAATGCTCATTCACTGCAATGAATACACGGAGGGATTCGAAGTAATAACTGTCAAGAAGTCGAGACTGACAATGGACGAGGCAAAAGAGATCATCGACGCGCTCGCGGGCATCGGCTACCGCTTCTCGCACTTCGAGGGCTCGCTCATGTACTTCACCAGGGGTGGCGGCGATGATCCCTCCAAACTTTAAGCCCGCGAACTGCTGCGCCGCCTGCACCTACTTCAAGGGGAGCTACTGCGTGAAGCACAGCTATCCAACCACAGGAGTGATGGTCTGTGATGAGTTTGAGTGAGCTGCCAGTCCCGCTGAGCTACAAGGTCATAAGGGCCGGCAGCACAGAGACGATAGTCCTCACCTGCCCCAAGTGCGGCAGGGTCGGCAGGCTAACGCGGAATGGCTACAACAGCCACGGACCGAAGTTCAGGGTGGAGCACGAGGAAGGCTACTGTCCACTCTCTTTCTTTGACGGGCCGATTTACGACGAGGTCAGGAAGATCTACGACTCGGTGAGGGTAAAAAGATGATCCAGCCGGTCAGCGTCCCCATAGATGAGAAGTTCATCACGGACGCGTGCTATTACGCGTTCAAAACCGTAACGTGCTCGTTCGATAACGCAATGAAGCCACGCTTTGGGAACGGTGGACTCTTCAAGCACCTCCTCGGCAAAATTGGGGAGACGGCGTTCTTCCGCTTCTGTCTCGAAAACCAGATTGCGGTGAAGCACACACCGTTCAGGAACGACTACTCAGAACTCAACAGCATGGACGACTTCGTGATCAGCCTCCTCGGCCACGACTTCAGGGTGGAGGTCAAGACTGCAACTCTAAACAACCCGCTGAACCCCGACGGCAAGCTCGTGCTGTTCTACAACCGCGACCAGTACAAGGCTCAGGAGGACCATGATTACCTGGTAGTTTTTGCGGGGGTTAACAGGGAAGTCACGCAGATCGCCCTTATCGGCTGGATTCACGCGGAGGACATTCGCAGCTGCAAGATCTGGACGAAGAACATGAAGGCTCCTGCTTATGCAATCCCCCTCGCCAAACTCAGGGACATGAGGAGGCTCGCAGACGCGGAGGTCTGGAGGTGAGACAATGCTTGAGCTTTTAACCACGATTTACTTCACGATCGGCATTTTCGTTGGGACGCTGATCATCAACGACATTAGGAGGACGGTGTACATCCCAAAGCTGAGAGTCAAAGACTATCTCGAGGTTTTTCTGATTTCGGTTTTTTTGTGGCTTCCGTTTTTTGTGTGGGTGTTTCTGGAGGATAGGATGGGAAAATCCGGGGGCAGATAGTATGATGATTGAAGCTGGGCTGAATGGCGATGCTCTGAAAAAGCTCGTCAAGGGCCTGAGCCTCCTCGTGTCCGAGGCGAGGTGGCACTTCAACGAGTTCGGCCTGAAGGTTGTCGCAGTCGATCCCGCGAACGTTGCGATGATCATCGCGTCCATTCCTGCAGACAGCTTTGACGTCTACAGCATCTCGGACGAGGAGGTCGTGATAGGGGTAGACATCAACAGAGTGAATGAAATCACGAAGAAGATCCCCAAGGGTGATAGTGCCTCTCTGTCGGCAGAAGTGGCCACACTCAAAATAGGGTTCGGGAAGCTCGAGTACAGTGTCGCATTGATAGATCCTGCTGCGATAAGGAAGTCCCCGAAGGTGCCGAGTCTGGACACCAAGGCCGAGGTTGTTGTGGATCCGGCTGAGTTCAAGAGGGCGATAGAGCTCGCCGGGAAGATCTCCGAGCACGTCGTCCTCGAGGTCAAGGACGGCGAGTTCGTGATCTCTGCGAAAGAGAGCCTCGAGACGATCAGGGTGAGCTTCGACGATGGCAGTTTGATCAGCCTCGAGGGCGGTAACGCGCGGAGCATGTTCGGTGTTGAGTACATACAGATGTTCACCAAGGTCGCCAACAAAGACGACGAGCTCCACATCCACCTCGGGACAGACTACCCTGGGAAGTTCAGCTTCGTCAGCGACTCCTGCAGGGTGGAGTACATACTCGCTCCGAGGCTCGAGCAGGGGGTGTACTGATGACCTACGTTACCCTCAAGTCGGTTCTGGCGGAGGACACGCTGAGCGGAAGGAAGATCAGGGCCAAGCTCGAGGGCGATGGCTCAGCGAAGATCACAATTACCATTCAGGCCGAGAAGAAGGAGCACGTCAAGGAAGTCCTCAAAACGCTGAAGAGGGGTGCAGTTTTCGAGCTGAGGCTCGAGCCGATCGGCTCGATGGATGACAAGACGCTCGACGATTTTCCAATTTTTGAAGATGATCGGGGTGATGAGGCGTGATAGTCAGGCTTGGCGATCTGGAGTTCGAAATTCTCAGCGAGAACGATGTCGTGCTGTTCGGAAAGCTCGTGAGGGTACTGAGAGAGGATGACGAAGAAGAACCGTCAGCGATTGTTAAGCCATCGGCTAACAGTGATAAGAACCTCGAGGAGGTAGAGGAAAGAAGAGAGGAGGAAGACAGAAAAGACGAGGACACGTCCGAATTCGTCAACGCTGGTTTCTTCAAATATCTCGTGAAGGACAACGTTCTGAAGATCAGAATCGCGAAGAAAACAAGACAGTTCGACTACGAGAAGGTCAGGAAGCTGTACGATTCCCTTCCAGAGGAGTCCACTTACGAGGATCTTCTCGCTGCCGCGGCTAAAGTCGGGCTGAAGATCATGAGGTCCGATGCGTATGCACTCATGCACTTCTTCTCACGCTACGTGGACTTCGATGCCGAGCTGATCCCTGGAGGGAGGGGGAGAGGCAACAGAACAAGGCTCGTGAAGCTAAATCCGCAGGACACAAATGATCTCAGGAGCATGCTCGAGCTTGAAAAGAGCGTGATCGGGGTTGTGGATGGAGAGGACACGGAGGTTGATGAGTGATGACAGCAGTCGAATGTGACAAGGTCACTGGCTTGCTCGACTACGAGATAATACTCAGACTCAACGCAATAAACAGGGCACTCGGAGGTGGCAGAATTGCGGTAGCACGTGGATGGGCAATTCAGCTCAGAAGGTTAGTGGATCAGCTCATCGAGGAGCTGGAAAAAGAGATGGAGGAGAGGGGTTGCTTGGGGGACTCTTGCCCGGATCATGACTGCCTTGTTTACTACTGTATGGGGAGGCCGGAGGTCGATGTCTAATGTACGCTGCATATTACTGCACTGAAAACTGTGATGGAAAACCTTGTATTGTTGTCTATCCAGAGGATGTTCCTCCAACTCCGAAAAGCTGTCTCATTGGTTCATCTAACGCAGAATGGGAACCCTTGACAGGATTAAAGTCACTCGACAAGTTCGTAGATGAAGCTCTCGATAGAATCGATGAATTGATGAGTGAAGAGGAGGTCGAGGGCTGATGGACCTAATAATGCATAACTTTTCAGGAATTCTTTGCATTAAATGCGGTGCTAAGATCAAGAAATACGAGTTTTACTATGCTAACGAAAAGAAAGAGTCATTTTGCCTGGATTGTGCCAAACCTGAGGAGGTCTGAGCCATGACAGTCATTTACGATTCTTTTGGGGTTCCTGGAAACTGCAGAGGTTGCGGTGGAAAGACGCACTGGCACATCAATGGAGACTATCCGCTTTGTCCAAAATGCATGCGTGAACTCGTATGTGAGGTCAAAAACCTGGCAGAGAGAGGATTTCTGAATTTTGATGGTGATGCCTGATGACTAAGCTGATCTCAGAGCTTGGACAGATCTTTACAGAATGTCTCGAAATTGCGAGAAAGAAGAACAGGGATTACGCCGGTAATCGCTCTCCCTTCCACAATTTTGAACTCTGTGAAAGACTTGGAATCTGCAGCCTCGAGGAGGGAATACTGGTAAGGATGACTGACAAGATGTCGAGAATTGCCAACCTGCTCAAGAAGGAAGCCGATGTCAGGGATGAGTCGATAGAGGACACGCTGAAGGACCTGATAAACTACTCTGCGATTCTGATAGCATATCTCAGGACAACGAGGGAGAACAATGATTGAGGTCATAAGAGTGACCGAACTCCAGAACAAGCGAAAATCGATAGAAGTAATCTGCCCGAAATGCGGAAATCCGGGAAGGCTCAGAATGTCGAGGGCAAACATCTTCGGAGACATCAAGTTCAGGGTCATACATGGAAGAGAATACAGGCAGAGAGTCTGCAGCTTCGGACTGAATTCTGAGGAGTACGATGGGCTTTATGAAGTCTTCATGTCCATCAAGGGTGCACAGAAATGACGTACTTACCACCACCTATTTCTTCTGTTTCAAGTGCATCAAGTGAAGTAACGAAAGTCTTGGTTATGAAGTTAATATTAATAAGGGGGGTTAATAATTATATTAATTAACCGCTTCATAATTCATAGGACAGCAGTAGGTATCTATTTTCACGAAATCAATCCTGAGTTATCCAGATTATTAAGCGAAGTTAATAAGGTTAATAATCTCCTCGGAGGTGTTTTTGTTGGCAAGAATATTCTCATTTAGCGTTTCTGAGGACAAAACTCAATTAATCGCTATCCTCGAGAAATGGAGTGAAAACAAAGAGCTGAGTAAAAATATAGTCGCAATCCTTGAAGGTCTTTATTTGACAGGAAACATGAATTTCAATGCAAAGAATGTATCAGATGATTTCTTCAAGATAGTCGAACTTGAGAAGAAGCTTATAGAGTTGAAAAAACAGATAGCCATCATAAATGAGCTCGAGGCAGAAATTCGGGAGATGAAAAAGAAGTTTGAAGATATGAAAAATCATACGGAGACCCATAACAACTCACGGTTAATTGAAATTCTGAAAAATGATGTGTTTGATGATATTAATGCTCTCAGAAAGAAACTGAACAACGGCACAAGCGAATACGAGAAACATGAGGTTGTGAGGTTTATCAAGGTTAGGCTGACCAATTTCGCATTAGAGAACGGATTAAACTATCCCGAAGCTCGCAATCTTTTCTTTAAGGCATTTCCTGATACTGAAGAACTGCTGAAAAACAAGATATAGAATCACAATTTGACTTCCTTAACTGCCTTGAGATACTCGAGAAACACCGGGAGAATAAGCTCCTTGGCTCTCCAGATCTCCATGCTCACTATTTCACCATCTTTATCGAAAGATACAACAACATCGTCATTCAGCATGTCAGAATCAACTGGTTTTGAATCTGAAAACTTCAGGTACAGGATGTCTGCTTTTCTGTCATACTTAACATTCATAACTCCAACCACCTTCCACTTTTAACTCTCTTCTCAATCTTATTAATTTTGCTGGTGGGGAACAATGTAACGACGGTGATTTCGTCATTGCTTTCATAGACTGTAATGAGGTATTTGTTTTCTACAATTTTTTTGACTGCGACGATCCTTCCAGTCAAGATATCCAAATATAGGTGATCTGGAGAGGTTATGCAGTTGGCAACATCTTCCTCTGAAATATTGTACTCTTCCATTCTGATTTTGGCATGCTCTGTAAACTTCATGATCTCAACTTGCTAAGCTTTTCTTATCACGATTTCCCCATTTTTCTCGACAAATACAACCCTATCTCCTGCTGTAAGCCCCAGCTTCTCTCGAATCGTTTTTGTTATGGTTATCTGATATTTCGAACTCAATGTGGCAACGTCAAGGATTCTTTCATCGCTTTCCATAAGTAAAGTAAGTAACGAAAATTTTAAATACTTTACGTTTCATAGTAAAGAATGTAAAGAAAATAAAGAAATTAAAGAGGTGTCCAAAATGCCCGTGAAATGTGTCCGATGTGGGTATGAGGGTTGTGGGAGCAATGGTCTGTGCCCGCTGTGTGGTGGGGAACTGCGTAACGTAGACTTCTCAAAGAGCTTCCCGGTTAAGAAGGGCTGGCTGGTTTTTGAGGGTGGAATGGAGAGGGTTGTGATAAAGCAAACACTCCTTGAGGCTTTTTCCTAAAATTTTAAGAGGTGATTGAGATGGAAGAAGAGCAGACTGTGATAATAGAAGGAGAGGAGTTCGTCAGGGTGTCAATACCTCTGCCTAAGAGGTTTGTTGAGTTCTTGAGAGAATATGGGAAGTGGGTAGGCTATGAAGAAGACGAGACGGACAAGTTCATTGGCGAAGCAATCACAGAGTCTATCGAATCATACATTCAGAGCAAGCTGGACGATATGTTGCTTTTGGCACCAGTGAAGGTTCAGAAGTTCAGGAAGAAATTTAATTTATGATGAAGTGGTGGGATGGATATGAACTGGAAAGATAGCATAGATCTGATTAAAAAATTGGTTGGAGGGAGAATTAAGGAAGCAGATGTTGTGTTAAGAATAGATGAGAAAGCACTGAATTTCAACAAAATCTGGATTACTGTGGAAAATGAAGGGAAAGAGTACTTCATTGAGTTCGAAGGGGGATTGTATATCGAAGAACTCAAATCGTCCAATGAAGATCTCAAAAAATCACCAAAAGCAATTTTGAGAGAAATAATAAGCAAGCTCGAGAAACAATATGAGAAGGGAGTACCAAAAGAGGCAATATTGGATGAGGCCAAAATGGTGGGGATTTCACAAGCAGAAGTGGAGAATTCGCTTCTAAAATTGAGAGAGATGGGAGAAATCTATTGCCCACGGCCAGACCACTACCGAGTAGTGCATGAGTATTAGGATTTAATTTTGTTTTCTCAATTCATTCGCTAACTTTCGACCCACTCTTTTAAAGTCATCCGCAACAAACGAAACCATGCGTAACGGTATAACGGATCCCCGCTGCAAGATCTGTAAATCCGAACACCTCGAAGAAATAAATCAGATGCTCATCGAAGGTCGCCCTTATTCGGAAATCATTGCTAAATTCTCAGATCTCAACCTCAACAAGACGAATCTGACAAGACACAAGAATCACTTCAATTTTGTCAGGGCTGGGGTGGAGAAATACGAGAGATTGAAGCAGCAGCTTGAAGAGGGGGCAGAGAGAGTTGTAGATGAGCTTAAAGCCCTTGATGCCACCATTGCAAGAATGCAAGAGTATGTCCTCACGATCGACCCTGAAAAGAAACCCCGTAGTCTCGAAGTTTGTGCCAACACAATGCTCAGGGCCATCAAACTCAAGCACGAAATAGCCGGCAACATAGAGGATCCAACCTCGAGACTTCTCGCACTCTTCGAGGAGGCACTGAAGGAGGATGAATGATCTTATCTCCGAACTCTCAAAAGACAGGAAGAAAATAAAGCAGGCCATCAAGGATCCTGTTCTGTTCACTCAGTTCTTCCTCTACCACAAGCCCCATCCGGCTCAGGAGCAAATCCTACGTGACAGATGCCAGTTCTTAACAGTTGTTGCAGGCAGACGTTTTGGCAAGACGAAGGCGATGGCATTCTCTGCAATCCACTACGCCGTGACCCACCCAGGTTCTATCCAGTTCATCCTCGCCCCCAGCTACAACCAGGCAAACATCATGTTCTGGGAGATCACGAGCCTGCTGTCTAAGTCTATCCTCGTCCATCTGGTCGAGAGGGTTTACAAGACACCGTTCAGCCGAATAATCTTCAAAAACGGCAGCGAGATTCACGCAAGATCAACAACAAAACCGGAATACCTCAGGGGTCACAAGGCTCATCGTGTAATCCTCGACGAAGCCGCTTACATTCCGGATGATGTCGTCAGCCAGGTTGTCGAGCCGATGCTCGCAGACTACAACGGTTCGTGGATCAAGATCGGAACGCCATTCGGCAAGAACCACTTCTACGACACCTACCTCAAGGGCCAGTCTGAAGAATTCCCGGATTACTCGAGCTACCGCTTCCCCTCTACAGCCAACCCCCACATAAGCCACGAGTTCATCGAGAAGAAGAAGCGAGAGTACGGAGAGAACTCCATCATCTTCAGAACTGAATACCTTGCAGAGTTCGTCGAGGACCAGAATGCTGTGTTCAGGTGGGAGGACATCCAGAAGAACGTGGCGAGCATCGAACTGCTTGACAGAGGACATCCTGCGAGGAGATATGTCATCGGCTGTGATCTTGCGAAGTATCAGGACTACACGGTCATCGTCGTGCTGGATGTGACTGAAAAGCCGTTCAGGCTCGTCCACTTCCAGCGTTTCAACCGCCGACCTTACGCAGAGACGATCATGAGGCTGAAGGAACTGTACAGGAGGTTCAACTCACCGAGGGTGCTGATCGACTCGTCGGGAGTTGGTGATCCCGTGCTTGAGGACCTGCAGGACATTGGGGCTGAGGGCTACGTCTTCACGTCCAAGTCCAAGGTCCAGCTCATCCAGAGGTTGCAGGCGGTGATCGAGAACGGCGAGGTGAAGTATCCATACATCGAGGAGCTTGTCAGGGAGCTGCAGTTCTTCGAGTATCAGCTGACGAGGCAGGGGGTGAAGATGGAGGCGAGACAGGGCTTCCACGACGACTGCGTGATAGCTTTAGCTCTCGCTGTCTGGGCAGCCGAGCAGTACAGTGGAGGGTATATCAGCGTTGGTTATTCTCGGTTTTGAGTGAGGTCTTTGGATATTGCGAAGAGAAGTATGAATAGGGATATCACAGCAAAATATTTCCCAAACATTACCAGCACGTCTACCAGTATATCTACGGACTTGCCTGCAGAGTTAGAAGGAAATTCATTGAAGATGAGGATGACGATACCTCCTGCTATACCAGCAATAATATTTGATAAAAACTCAGAAATGACTGCTTTTAGCCTATCATTCCTGTTTATGTAATTGACAGCCGCTACAAGTATTACAAAGAAGATAGGTAGGTATAGGATTTCAAGATCAAACCCAAGTTTGTTGCCATAAACAATATCTAAAATTTTTATGACACTTCCAAAAATAGCACTCAAAACTGCCAATCTTGTCAGATACTTGTCCATATTTCATTTAACAAATCACTTCTTTTAAAGTCTGCTCTGCCAGACAACCCCATGCTTAAAACGATACGTCAGAAAATCTTCTCTTCCTTCAAAACCAAATCAGCCGACTATCGGTCAGAGAGGATCCAAATCTTCCCGTTCGCAAACCTCAGCAATAACCTTGCATTCAGCACAGCCGTCATCGGCAACTACCAGAACTACGAGGAAGCGTACTTCACGAGCGTTGACATTTCTACAGCGATTGATCTGATTGCTCATTTTGCAGTTACAGAGTTCCAGTTTTCCGGCTCCGAGCAGGATGTTAAAAAAGCTGAGATGTTCGCAAGGGAAATGAAACTGCGAACGAGACTGATAAACGACATCAGAACGATGCTGATCTATGGCAACGCCTACGAATACCTTGCTGACAGCGAGATAGGAATCGAGATGCAGTTTCTCAATCCGAAGAATGTCAAGGTCAGGATAGACGAGTACGGTGATGTCGTCGCCTATGTCTATTCCGTGGCCGGAGAGGAAAACGATCTGCAGCCCGAGAGGGTCCTTCACTTCGCATACGGCAGAATTGGCAACTCACCCTATGGCTACAGCCTGGTACATCAGGTTTACAACCTTCTCAAGCTTAAGCAGAAGCTCGAGCTGATGGCCGCAATTCTCGCCTACAAGATGGGACACCCGCTCCTCCACGCCAAGGTGAAGAACCCTGCGATGATTCCAGAGGTCGAGAAGGTCCTGCAGAACAGGGTTCAGACGAACTATGATGCGACGAACGTTGAGGATCAGATAGCGATAGTCAACCAGATCGTCACCGACGATGCTGTCGATTTGAACGCAATCAGCAGCCAGCTCGACCTGAAGGGTCTCGTGGAAATGATACAGTACTTGCAAGGGCAGATAGACAAGGCATTGAAAGTACCTCGTGTTTTCTATGGCGAGCCTGAAGGTAGCAACAGAGCGACTTCATACAATCAGCTCAAGACATTCAGTCTGTTCCTGCAGTCGCTCAGGTCTGCAATCAAGGAGGAGCTTGAGGCAAAGCTGTTCCCGCTTCTCGGCCTCGATGTTGAAATAGAATTCGAGGAGATTGTAATCGAGGACGAGATGATCTGGGGTGAGCTTGCAACCCAGCTCTACCAGGCCGGAATTATCGACACGGACGAGGCAAGGAAGCTGATTGGGTTCTCTCCGCTTGAAGAGCAATGAAGGGCGACAGAATTTCTCAGCCAGCAACCTCACCAATACCGAAAACCCTGCAGGCTGAATTCGCAAGAGAGCTGAAGAAGCTCAGCAGGTCAGCGAAGCAGAGGATTGAGCTTATGCTCAAAGCGGCACACAGAATTGATGATAGTCTGATCTCCGAAATTCAAAGTGTTCTTGAGCAGGAGCTTGGACACGAGAGGGCAAGAAGATTCATCGAACGCTATTTACCTATCTTCTGGGAGAGAGGGGCAGCTTTTGCAGGGAGGATGCTGAAAAAATACGGAATAGAGGTGAGGATCCCGAGCAGCATGTTCAGCATTCTCGATCAGGAGACTCTCGACCAGTTAAAGAATTTGCAGCTCGATCTTGTCAAGTCTCTCACGGATGAGCAGAAGAAAAAGCTCGCTTTAAAGATAAGGGAGGGACTGCTTGCAGGTAAGTCAGTGAGAGAAATAACCAAGGACGCTCTTGAAGTTGTCGAAGAAACGAAATGGAAGATTGAGAGAATCGTAAGGACTGAAACCGCGAGAACCTTCAACCTTGCCGCTGCAGATCGATATGAGAGGGCAGGTATAAAGAGATGGAGGTGGCTGACGGCTCTTGACGAGAGAGTCTGCCCGGTCTGCAGCAGCAGGCACGGAAGAATCATCAGCGACAAAACACAGCTTCCCCCACACGGATCGCACCCGAACTGCAGGTGCACGATAGTCCCCTATCTCCCGAAGAGCAGAGAAAAGAAGCCAGAACCAGAAATTGTAGAGATCACGGGTGATAAAGAGCTTGATGAGAGGATATCGAGGGCACTCTCAGATTACGAAAACCTCCTCAGAGAGGAAGGTAGCTTTAGCAGGGCTCTAAACCGGTTCATTCACAGAGAGCCTATCAGCGTTTCCGAGGCTGAAAAGAGAGGTAAAGAGTACATCAGGTTCTTCGGTAAGGGTGGTCCGGAAGATGTCAGGAGTTACATCCAGAATGTCCTGCCGTACAGGATTAACAGTAAAGTTGTTGAGAGAGCTGGTAAGGTGAAGATAAGAACAACCGCGGGGAGGACGTACAAGGGCCGGTATTACCACTCCAGAAGAGAGATCCAGATCAGCAAGCATTATGGCGAGAAGGAGAGGACGTTCATGCACGAGTACGGGCACCACCTCGATCACACGCTCTATCTCGAGGAAACAAGGAAGTTCTTTATTGCGAGGGTAAAAAAGCACGGATACAGGCTCGAAATGCTGAGAAAGCACGAGCAGTACAGCCACCTCGGTTTCGACATTTTCCACTTCGACGGATTCGACCACATAGACCCGTATGCTGGTAGAATCTACCTCGGAACGTATGTGGATGAACATTACAAAAGACTCAGGAAACTCGTCGATAATCCCAAACTCATTGAAATAGACCCTGACATAAGGAACAACTTTCATACCGAGCTGTTAAGTGTTGGAATGGAATACTTCACGAAGGAGGAGCTGATGAAAGAGCTGTGGGAGAAGGACAGGGAGCTGTTCGGTTTCATTCTGTCTTTGCTGAGGGGAAAGTGATATAAGGGATGGAGGCTGAAGTAGGATGATGGAATGGAAAATCGTGCTGAAGCACGAGAACGGGATTGACAGGGTTGAAATCGTGGGGATTGGTGAAGACCCACACAGGCCAGCCGACATAATCACTACTTCCAGGGGACCGTTTGGTAAGAAGACTCTTGAAAAGATCCTCGAAGGAGTCAGGAAGGGGGTTCCGGTTATAATCCCTGCGTTCTCGGATAAGGATCTCTACGCCTATGCCTATCACGCTGGAAGAATCGCAGATGAGGATCCGGGATGGAAGTACGAGTCGAACCTGCCTGAGATAGTCATTCCAGAAGAAGAGGATGGGGAATTGCTGATTATCTGATTTTTAAAGTCCGCTCAACCCCTATTTTGCATGCAACTGATAGTAAAGAGCCTCCAGGTCAGCGACAGCGATAAGAATGTCTATGTTGAGGGCTACGCTTCAGCAGCGGTCAAAGACCTTGATGATGAGATAATAACGGAGGAAGCACTGAAAACTGCAGCTGAGGAGCTGAAGCAGGAGCCGTACAACAAGGTCTTCGTCAACCACAAGTACGACGACATCCCGATCGGAAAGATTGTAGATGCTGCGGTCAGGACGGTCGAAGGAGTCAGGAAGCTCTGGATCAAGGTCGTGCTCAACAAAGCCCATCCGATGTTCGAAACCGTTTACAGGTCCCTCAAGGACGGTTTCCTCGACGCGTTTTCGATAGGCTTCAAGGCCCTTGAGAGAGCTGGGAACAAGATCAAGAGGCTGAAGATTCTCGAGGTGAGCCTCGTTGGCATTCCTGCCAATCCTGAAGCTGTTGTAGACACAGTTTACGAGAAGATGTTCAGGCCTTCTGAGGACGACATTCTCGTCAAGGGCGTTATCCCTGGACATCCCTGGAAGTACGGCAGGGATGCAGAATCCGGGTGGAGCAAGCCAGCTCTCAGCGACTTCACGGACAAGAGCTGGGACGAGCTGAGCGATTTTGAAAAAAGAAGCATCGCTGGCCACTTTGCGTGGTCCCCTAAGAATCCTCCAGAGAAGTTCACGGACCTCAAGCTTCCCCACCACGACCCTAAAACTCACGCTGTTGTGTGGAGGGGTGTTGTTGCGGCGATGGCGGCTCTGATGGGTGCGAGAGGTGGGGTGGACATCCCGAGTGAGGACAGGAAGAAGGTGTACGATCACCTTGCCAGACACTACAGGGAATTCGGCAACGAGCCACCCGAGTTCCACTTCCTTGATGAATTCGTGACCAAGCTGAAGGAATTCATCGAAATCGAGCAGCCTGCTTTAAAAAGTCTGGATTCAAAAGCGGCGAACATGAGTGAAGAGATAGAGAAGAAAGTGGAAGAACTGACCACAGAGATCGAGCGACTCAAGGCAGAGAACGAGGAACTCAGGAAGAGACTCGCAGAGTACGAGGAAAAAGAGAAGGCATCGATCATCGAGAAGATCAAGAGGGTTGCGGCCATCACCAAAGCCGAAGTAAATGAGGAGGAGTTGAAGAAGGCGAATGTCATCGAACTCAAGCTCGTTTACGCTGATCTCGCTGACAGAGTCATCTCTCACAAGACCGCCGAGAAGGTCAAGACTCCTGTCGACAATTCTGAGGGTTTCATTGAAACAAAGTGGGGCAGGGCTGATGCTCGCAAGGTTGCGGAGCTGAGGAAGATGCTCGGAATTGAGGGGGAGGTGTGAGTAGATGGTTCTGGTGTATGTTGAGGGGAGGTCCATCAAGGCAACTGCAGGAGCTGCGATAACCGCAGGACAGCTTGTCGAACTCACTGGCGACGAGACCGTAGCTCCGACCTCTGGGGCCTCGAGCAAGGTTCTCGGAGTTGCGATGAAAGATGCTGCTGCGGGAGAGCAGGTGACCGTGATCACCGAGGGAGTCGTGGAAGTCACGGCCGCTGGAGCGATAAGTGCTGGGGATCTCGTTCAGAGTGCTGCGAACGGTCAGGTGGAAGTGTTCTCCGCGACGAAGACCTACACGGACTCGGGAGGAAACACTGTCTCTGTAGATGATGTCACGATGGTTGTCGGGAGGGCGATAACCTCCGCGGCAGCTGCGGGGGATAAGGTAAAGATAAAGCTGGAGGTGTGATGGGATGGCGGTCATAACTTCGGATATTCTGCCGGCCGAGCTTCTGCAGGCGATAAGCGATGTCGTTGTTGTGCAGGCCAGGGCCACGAGGGTTGGAAGGAACCTGGTGCAGACTGAGAAAGTCGACAGGGGAACGCAGGTCTACAAGTACAGGAAGTTCACGGGATTCAGCGATGTCCAGGAGATCCCCGAGGGTGCTGAGTTCCCGCTTGAGGGTGTGCAGTACACCGAGGCAACCGCATCGATCAAGAAGATCGGTAAGGGGTTTTACATAACAAGGGAGGAGTACCTCGGAAACAAGATTCACAGCATCGGACAGCTTGCGAGAGATGCCGCGGAGGTCGTGGCCCTCAAGGAGGACGAGATGATCATCAGCGAGCTCGTTAACAACGCTGGAAAGACTCAGGCTGCAGCTGCGGCATGGAGTTCGACTGGAGATCCGTACGACGATGTGTCTGCAGCTCTCGCAAAGCTCGAGGAGGTCAACGTGAAGCCCGACGTGCTCGTGCTGCACCCCTACGAGGCCGCTGACCTCAGGAGAATCGATGTTGACGCGAAGATGACATACGCCCAGCTCATCGAGGGGCTCGGGCTGAAGGTCATTGCTACCCCGAAGCTCTCGACCGGCACGGGCCTGCTCCTCGACACAAGAAGGGCTGGTGTGCTCGTGATTGCTGAAGACATAACGATCGAGGGACCAGAATACAGGCAGGAGAACCAGTCGTATCTCGTCAACGTCTTCGAGAGGATCGTTCCGGTCGTGAGATATCCGGACGCGGTCTGCAAGCTGACGGGAATCTAACCCCCTTAATTTTTTGTCAGGGGGCCTGAAATGACAGCGTTTGACAGAGATGCGGTGCAGTTACTTGGAGAGCTTAACGGTAAAGTTGACAGAATACTGTGCGAACTCCAGAAAATCAGCGATAAGCAGAAAGATCACGAAGATAGGCTCGATAACCACGACAGGGTGATCGAGCGGCACAGCACGTATTTCAGAGTCGTCGGTTTTGTCGTGTCAATCATCGTTGCTGTTCTCGGAGCGATAGTCTCCTTCTTCAAATCCTGATTTATAAAGTCCGTTTTTTCAGCCATTCACATGAAAGTCAGAAATGTGTCGAACTCTGTTGTGTATGTAGCCGACAAGACTATCGAGCCGGGCAGAACAGCAGAGCTCAGCAAGGATGAAATGATGATGTCAGGTGTCAAGGCTCTCATCGAGAATGGAGAGCTTGAGATTGTTGAAGAGAAAACTGAGGAGAAGAAGAGGGAGAAGAAAGCACAGAAAAAGAAGAGTGAGCCATGATAACCGTCGCAGACGTCAGAACCCTGCTCGGGGATGCTTACTCGACCAAACCTGACGACACAACAATACAGAACTTCATCGATCGAAGAAAAGAGGAGCTGCAGGAGCTTATAGGCACAGATCCAGCTTCGGCACCTTATCAGAGCCTCCTTAAGAGGTGGCTGCTGAGCAAGGTCTGCTGCGATGTTCTCGCTAATGACCTGCTCGGTGTTGACTCTGCAGACGTTCTCGAGTACAGCATAGGAGATCTCAGGGAAAGCAAGAGTCAGAATGTCAAGCTGAAACTCACGTGGTTTGAGACTTTCAATGAATCCGCTGAGCTCGCTCTCAACACGTACTTCATCAAGACGAGAGGTTACAGAGCCGTCCGGCTTTAGAAAGTGATAAGCGTAGTGCCGCCAACTCTTTTCCGTGGACAGGGGAAGAAAGCTGATACGGCAGCTGAAATATTTAATAGAGGACCACTTCCCCGAGCTCGAGGTTGAGTACTCGAGGGATTCTATCCTCATAAGGGTCAAAAATGGCGACTCAGGAAGAGGTTCTGCAGGCTATTCTTGACAATCATGGCGTGATAAGCTTCAGGGATCTGAAAGAGTATTTTGGGATAGGCAAGTCTGGCTCTTCCTGGCTCCCTCAGCGTTTGAGAAGTCTTGAAAACAAAAAGCTGATCTACAGACTGAGAATTGGGAGCGAGACTTTCTTTATAGCAGATCCAGATCTGCTCGAATTTGAATCACGTGGAAGACCTGCAGGGTCAATCAGGATCAACGCATTCATGGAGCAGAAGCTCTTGAGCGTCCTCAAAAAGAAGAAGATAATGACCAAGTGGCAGCTGAGAACGGCCCTCGGATGGGACGACAGAACCTTCGGCAAGTACCTCAAGTCACTCCTCGAAAAGAACATGATAATCGAGTGGCACACTGGAACGGTAACGCTCTACTTCACCCCCGACACACTGAATGACATAGCCAACCAGTACTACGAAAAGCTCTACAGTAATTTTCAATGCTGACATCAGCATTAAACTGAGTCTCTTGGGTAGCCTAAAACTCAGCTGAACTTGACCGTTTTGTGAACTGCTCCGCCCTTACGGACGGAACTTCCCGCTTCATCGAGAGAACTTGCCCCTCGATCACCTTCCGATATGGAATCTTGCTGTAGCCAAATGAGTAAAGTGGATCATCTGAAGTTTTTGTTTAATAAAGTCTGCTTCTGCCCTGCTGTTATGGTCCGGCTGAATGAAAACCAGCCACTCTGGATGCCTCAGGGGAGTGTCAGGGCGATAATCGCGCTTGCGATCGTCATTGGATACATCGTGATCAACAGAGCCGTGGACAAGGAACTCGTGATGTTCGTGCTTGGGTTCTACTTTGGCTCGAAGATGGGGGAGAGACGATGATGCTTAATGTTTTTGATGACAGGAGGGGTACAGTTTTCCACGTTGCAGCTGGAGGTCTGACATACATTTTCCCGACGATGTTCGTGATTTTCTTTGCATACGAGTTTGTAGAGCACATATATCTCAAGGGAGCGGAAAGAGAGGTGAACTTCCTTGGAGACGTGTTCGAGTTCAGTTTCGGGGTTATGCTGATGCTCCTGCTCGCGAAGATGCTCGGATGCGCCGGCATGATTCTTTTTGCAGTATTTCTGATTGTGCTGTGGATTCTGATGGGCAGGTGGGACCATGAGCTTCGAAAAAATACTCGAGAATAAGGGAACACTCGTAAATCTAATCCAAATAAGCAAAGTTGACAATCAAGGTTATCTCGAAGTTCAGGAAACTGTCGTCCAGGCGAAAATGATAATTCTCCCACTTAAATCTGAGGAAAGACAGTTCTGGCAAGAAATTGGAATTTCAAAAGCCGAGATGAAAGCTTACACTGATGTGGATCTGAAAACTGGGTGGCAGGTGGAGGTTGACGGGAAGAGATACACTATAAGGGCTTACGAGAACTACGGAACTTATAAAAAAGCGATTCTGGAGGCGATGGAATGATCAAAGACATCAACAACATCCCAGAGCTGCTGAACTCGATACCAAAAGAGAAGGAGGGGATTTTGATAGCAGCTGGATCTTTTCTCGAGGGGAAAGTTAAGGAGAAGATAACTCAGGGCGATCCAGACTGGCCACCACTGAAACCGGAAACTATCAGGCGGAAGAAGTCGTCAAAACCGCTCATAGATACTGGAAGGCTTAGAGATTCCATCACTCACAAGGTTGAAGGTGACAAAGCACTTATCGGGATTTTTGCAAGGGACGTGGTGATATACGCAGCAGTTCACGAGTTTGGATCCCCAAGAAAGAACATCCCCGAGAGGTCATTTTTGAGAAAAACATTCGACGAGCAGAAGGACGAGATTGAAAAGCTAATTGACGCTGAGATTGAAAAAGTCCTGAGGAGGTTCACGTTCCATGCTTGAAAGCAGGGTACACTCGGAGCTTTACAGCCTGCTTGCAAATCACAGCTGGAGTTATCAGGGCCTGCCTGTGAGTGTCAAGATTTTGAGGGCAAAGCAAGTGGTGGATGATGTGCAGTTTCCTGCGATTTTCATAGATTACGGAGATGCGTCACTCGACAGCAGAAACACTCCGATCAACGAAATCCTAAGCATTGATCTCATTCCCGCAAGCGACGGTTTGCAGGATTATCGCTACGAGAAGGGTGTTGTTGTTAAGCAATCAATTAACCTCAATCTGTACGATAACGACCTCCGCAGAATTGCCGAACTGCAAGAACAGCTGTTTTTGCTGTGTAAGACGATGAATTTGACCGGTGTAACAGTCTTCCAGGTAAACCCGCCCAGAATTCTTGATTTTACCGAGGAAGGCTACATCTACAGAAGGCTTGTCGAGGTCGTCTGCAAGTTCGTTGTTAGCTATGAGGAGATTTACAAGACAATTGAGGATGTCGAAACAGGTGTTCAGGTTCAATAGCCCGGTGGTGTAGCTGGACAATCATGGGGGGCTTTGGACCCCTCGACCCCGGTTCGAATCCGGGCCGGGCTATTCCGTTTTTTAAAGTCTAAAGCTCTGCGAACCCCTATGAGAAAATCAGAAGAGGTGATGAAGAATGCCGACGGCTGAGTCAGCAGTAACAATCAACCTCCAAGATGCAACAGCCGCAGCTCCAGCGGAGACATACGGAGAGGTCATTGTTGTCGGAGAAGATCCCAGCAAACTGACGTTCTTCAATCAGGTCAAAACATACTACAGCCAGTCGGAAGTCGAGGCAGATTTCGGAACTTCCTCGCCCATTTCTCTTGCGACGGCAAAAGTGTTCGCTCAGGGAGTACTGAGGGTTAAGGCTGTCAACGTGATGAAGGACGACGGGACCGGAAACGCTGTCGCAGATTATGTGACTGTTCTCGCAGATCTGGAGGACAAGAAGGTGGATTACGACATAATGGTCGTGACGATCGATGCAAGCGACGCAAACGCTCAGACCGTTGTGGACCACGCTGGAACTTATCACAAGGTTCTCGTTCTTCCGTTCATAGGTGATGCTACAAGTGCACAAACCGCATTTGCAGCTCTGACTGCCAACGAGTACGTCTTTGCCGTCGCTCACGATGACGTGAATTTGTCTGCCGGAGAACTTGGCGGTGCTGTGGCAGGAGTGCTTTCAAAGCTCCAGCCGTGGATTCCGCCTGAGTGGTACAATGTGCAGGGAGTTAATGCGGCAGGCTACAAGTCCTCAGAGGTTGACTCCCTCGAGCAGAACAACATTGCAACCATTGTCGATGTGGGGAAAGCTGTCATCTCGACCGCCAAGAGCCTCGATGGCTCGTGGATTGACATTCCGAGGACCAAGGCTTACCTCGCAACCGAAATAAGGAACGCCCTGATTTCTCTAAAGCTCAGGCTCGCCAACATGGGTTCGAAGATTCCGTATTCTCCGGCTGGAATCCAGACAGTCAAAGCAACGATCGAGCAGGTTTTGAGAGTAGCTCAAAACCTTGGAGCTCTGAGAGAGGACTACGTGGATTCTGACGGAAATCTGGTTAAGGGCTACGAGGTACAGGTGCCGGATTTCGATTCAATCAGTGACGCAGACAAATCCGCGAGAATCCTCAGGAATGTCAGAGTTACTGCCTACCTGAGCGGGGCCGTCAGCAGGATAACGCTCGATCTTGTAATAACGCTGTGAGCATTTTTATAATCTTTATAGCTCCCTGCACAGCATCCGACTTGCCTCAGGCATTGGACCCACATCGGCAAGCCGCTTTCACGCAGGTGAGCTGAGATACAGATTCACCATCACCAACAAATGCCTTCTGAGGCTTGTAAATCCATAATCCATATCCTCAGCTATCACCTCCAGCTCTTTCGAGTTATACACGAAAGAGTACAGAGCATAAGCAGAGTATTGGCGAGATTCAATTTCTTTTTTCAATTTTTCGAAATCAATCTTTGATTTTGCCGTAAGGTTGTATCTGCTAAAAGTTTTGAACCTGATTCTCCTCTCAACTGCAGCTGCCCATCTATCGTATTTCTGTATGATTTCAAGTTCTGGATCATCGAAGTTTTCATGGTGGTTTTTGCATAGCCATCTAACTCTCTCGTCTTTGATCTCCACATCACAGTAAATCTTGCTCTGATGTTTCGATGTGGACACAAAATCATGCATCAACATTGCCAGAACAATTCTTTCCTGATCCTCTGTATGAAGTTATTGAGAAAGTTGTCAAAGATGGTGGAAATTCAGGCAGGGTTTACGTTCCAAAAGCTTGGGTTGGAAAGAAAGTCAAGATAATTTTGCTTGAACCGCTTAGTGATTGAGGATCTACCATTTTTAAAGTCTGCATTCATTGACTCTTCATGGTTTTTCAGTACAGTATTAAGGACATAAAAGTGTTTGTCGACGGGAGAGAGATAGAGGGATTGATAGAAATAGGTATCTCGCCGAAGGGTGATCAGGACGCTGTAAAGCCCATCAAGGACTGGAGCGGAAAGACGATAGGCTACTCAATTAAGGACGATACCGATTGCGAAGGATCCATAACAATCCAGGCCTCGAGCAAAAACGTTCCCCAGCTCATTCAGCTTGCAGCAAGCAAAAAGCAGGTTCAGATCGTGATCGCAGCTGAGAACAGAGATGCGCTGAACTTCAGCAAGATAACTGCCGATGATTGTATCTTCTTCTATCCAGAATTCAAGCCAAGTGCTGAAGAAGCAAATGCCGAATTCAGGTTCATCGGAACGAACTTCAGGATCGAATAATTTCAAACCATTTTTGAGGAGGTGGTAATCTGGAGGTAAATATCGGTAGTAAAAAATTCATTCTGGAAAAGCCAAGCGGATACAGGCTTTTGAAAGTTGTTGATGAAGGCAAAGATGCAGCTGACCTGATGAGGGATCTGATTCTCGTGTGTGTCAGAGAGCCTGAGCTGGCTGCAGAAGATGTTGAGAAAATGGATGCCGAGAGTTTCTTCACACTCTCAGCGAAAGTGAATGAACTCATAGCAGATGACCTAAAAAAATTGCAGACATTGATTCAATCGAGCGTGAAGTAAGGGAGGAGATCGGGCTCTATGTTCTTGCGAAAGAGCTGAATGTTGATATCGACGAAGTCAAGAGTTGGCCAGCTGAGAAGATTCTCAGGTGGTCGATTGCTCTGAAAGTGATGTCTGAAGAGATGAATAAAGCTGTAAAGTCACCAGAAAGTCCGGGAAAGCACTTATTTGTTTTCAGGTAGTTTTTTGTCATGCTGTCGATCCTTCTTAATCAACTCAACAGTCACTATGGAATTCCACTCTGCAACACTTATTTTGTCGTCTTTTCTTAAAACAATCAGTCTTTCGTCGAATAGATCTGCAATGTATCCTTCCAAGTTCCCGAATTCAGTTTTAATTTGGACATAAGGATATTTATCGAGATATTTTACATTTAATAACAATTTCAAGAGCCCACGCATATTTCTATGATTTGAGATAGAAGCTATGAAAGCCATAAACCCCATGTACCCCGAAAACACGAGTACATAGCGCATATTTTCTGAAATTTGTACGTTTTTACCCCCATAAACGATTGAAACTACGAAAACAATCCACCAAAGTGTCCCAACGGCAAACATTTGGAGGAGATCAGTGGCGTTTACAATTCGTTTTGATTTATGTAGCCATTCCCCTACATTATCTTCATTCTCGTTGTTGTTCAGTAGCTTTTCAGTATGTAGTTTAGATTTGGAAATGTACCTTCTTATCAAGGATGACATTAAGAATGGGATGGCGTTAATGAATGTAGAATAAACTAAAGCGGATGTGACATCCCCCAAAGCATACAATAGAATAACCCAGAGAACAACAGAAAGAAATATGCCTGATATACCACCTACAAGTCCTGGCCAGAAATCCGGTGATCGATAACTCACAAAGTCTTTGAGGCATGCATCTATGGGGTTATTATATGACTTCAGAAATCTAAGCCATATTTTTCTCCGCTCGTTTTCTTTCCGTTTTTCAAACCAATTACCGATATAATGACTGAATAGTAGAATCAATATCGTGAGAAACGAAACCACTATAGTATTTCCAAGATTTGACTCCACTAAAATGCTTGTCACTGCTTCCACTATGACATTATACTCACTTTGAGCCATACTCTACCTAAAGCCAAATTGTTGATATTAATTTATCTTCTTCAGCTCTTTTACAAGAACATTAAAGTTGCAGTCTTGCTCTTCACTATTCCATAACATGCATTTTTCTTGACGACAAGGTGCAGTGACACCTATAAATGGGCATTCAAATTTATCTTTACCCCATTTACCACCGAGCATATTCTCTCTTTTAAAGTCTGCAAAATTTAACTCTACCGATGGAAGCTCTCAGAAGTCTCTATGTCGTCATTCAGCTCAAAGATCAGATAACCGATCAGCTCAGACGAGTTAATCATGCAGTTGATAGCGTAAAATCGGGTGTCAAAAATCTGACGGAGACTATTGAGCAATACAAATGGGCCGTTGTGGGGGCTGGAGCCGCACTGTCTGCTTTTGCGTATGGTGGTTTCAGGTTCTTCAGCGACGCAACCAAGGAACTCGCCAATTTTCAGGATGCAATGAGGGTGTTCAGGGCCTATGCTGGGGAAAATGCAGATGCAATTCTGAAAGCGATGGAAGAAGCGGCTGAAGGAACTATCGACAGCACTCAAATGATCTTAAATGCTAACAGAGCAATCGTCATGGGCATCGATCCGGAATACTTGCCGAGGATGATGAGAATAGCCAGAGCTGCAGCGAGAGCGATGGGAACAGATGTGCAGTACATGTTCGAGTCGATAGCAGTTGGTTCAGCTCGTCAATCTAAGCTAATACTGGACAACTTGGGGATTATCGTGGATGCTGAAGCAGCATACGAGAAATACGCTAAACAACTCGGTAAAACTGCCGATCAGCTTACGGAAGCTGAAAAACGGCAGGCTTTTCTCAACGCAGTGATGGAAGCCGGAGAGAAACTTGTGAGGAAAGTGGATCTTTCCCAAGAGACACTTAACGAACAGCTAATGAAATCAAGAGTTGCATGGCAGGAATTTAAGAAAGCATTGGCTGAAGGCGCATTACCGACAATTAAAGCGTTCACGGAAGGTTTAGAGGGACTGACTGCATGGCTCAGAGATTTACCCAAACCAGTTAAAGCAGTTATAGGAACATTTGGGGTCCTTGCAACTGGTGTTTCTGCGGTTGTAGGGCCATTACTGATGCAGGCTGCTGCATTGGCTCTTCTAAAAGTCCAGATAATCCAACTTACTGGAACGACGAGTCTTCTTGCTGGTTTAAGGGTGATGATGCTCGGATTTGCCAGTTCAGTGTGGGCTGCAATCGTCCCGCTCTTACCTATAGTGGCCATGATCGGCGCAGTTGTAGCAGCAATTCTGCTCCTCCAAGATGTCCTCGTCAAGGGATGGGACAAAAGCTACCTTGGAAAATTCGTCGGCTGGCTCCTCGAGAAGCTACCATTCCTAAAGTCAGTTGCCGAGGCAGTAGGGAATGCCTTCAACTTGTTAAAACGGGTCTTCAACTGGGTTACAAGTTCAATCAAGAACCTCATAACTTGGATCCAGAACGCTTGGAAAACTCTCACAGAAAGTCCTGTCTTCAAAGCCGTTCAAGGTTTGCTTAACCTGACTCCTGCTGGAATTGGATTAAAAGCGACGACCACGATGATAACCGAACATCGCTTACCTTCGCTGAGCGAGATCGTGCCCAAACCAGCTCAGATGATCTCGACTGTTCAGAGCAAGGTTGAGCACAAGCAAATCAACGCTCCAATCTCGATCAAGATTGAAGGTGTGAAAGATCCGGAAAAAGTTGCGGAGCTTGTAGAACGAAGGCTTGAAAGAAGGTTTAACGCGATAGGGGTATAAATGTCTCTTTTTTAAGTCTCCACTTACCCCTCAATTATGGAAGACATTCTACTCGGGGATGTCAGATTTACTGCCATAGAGATTGTCGATCTATCGGAATCCGTAGTTATCCCAGAGCACAGGGTCGAAGATGGCTATCCGATAGCAGACAACATTTTCTTTCAGCCTGCGGAGTTCCAGCTCACGATCACCCTGCTTGAGGAAGAAGTTGAGACGCTGAAGCAACTTTACGAGTCCAAGCAGCCGACGACATTAATCTGCAGGTTCGGGGTCTTCGAGGATGTGGTGATTCAGGAGCTGAATATGACGCAGGGCGGAAGCAGGAACACGTTCAGGGCAGTTATCAGGGTCAGGCAAATACTCAAGGCAAGGGCAAAGACCGCCGAGGTTCCGCTCTCAGACCTCGGACTGACCGCTGACGAAAGCGAGGCATCAGGAGGTGCGACAGCAACGTCCCCATTAGAGAAAGACGTGCCGGACGCTCCGACAAAGCAGGAAAACAAGAGCTGGCTGGATTCGATTTTCGACTGGTTCGGCGGATTGTGGGGTGGTTGAGTTGCCAGCTGTGAACGTGCTCCCGTTTGACGAAAAGCTCGGATACCCACAGAAACAACTCGTGAACGTCAACGGCAAGGCGTACATGCTTTTTTACCGCTGGAATTACGAGGGCAATTTCGCGGTGCTGAGGATCCGCAGGGTTGAGGACGACACGGCTGTTTTTGAAGGAAAGCTCACGATGAAGAACCCGATGGAGGTCAAGGATCCGACGACTTACGATACGCTGTTCACGATCCTGCCGTGGAAGGTTGACGAGTCCGTTGCGGAGGTGTGGGTGTTTGCCTGAGGTCTTCGACCGCTACGTCGAGCTCCAGGTCGGCTCAACAGTCATGACTCTTGACGAGTTCGACATCGAATTCAGCATTGAGAACGACACCGAGGCGACGGCGGGACAGGCTGAAATAACGGTTTACAACCTCGGCAAGTCAAAGCAGGCATTCAAGAAAGATGAGGTCGTCCAGCTCAAGGCCGGCTACCGCAACGATTATGGGATGGTCTTCTACGGCATGATTCGGAAGGTTTGGGACGAGAAGGACGGGGCGGACGTTAAGACGGTGGTCGAGGCTTCGGATATGACCAGACAGCTCTGGAGCCTGAGGCCGATCTGCAAGAAATACCCGAAGGGCACGAGCATCAAAACCATCGTGGAGGAGCTGTTCGGTGAGGCGGGAATCCCTATCGGAAAAATCGAGGATCCGGGAGTGACGCTAAAGAAGGACATGGTTTTCGGCGGAAAAACAACGAGCACACCGTACACTGTTCTAACTGAGGAAGTCCTCCCGTTTGTGAACGGGGAGCTCGCGAAGGGGACGGTCCTCGATGGGGGATTTGCGACGCTGATGAGGAGTGCCGAATACACGTGCTACGTGAAGAACGGTATGGGGTATTTTGTCAGGAAGGGCTTCCAGGACGTCACGGTCATCGTGCTCGACTCGGAAAGCGGGCTCATGGAAGTGCAGGACGTCAGCGACGAGGACAACGACACGGCCTATAAGGTCCGCGGTCTGCTCAACTGGAAGATCAATCAGGATGCGGTCGTGAAGGTTGACTCCATGCTCGTGTCCGGACTGTTCAAGGTGAGGAAGTACAAGCACGTCTGCAAGGGTGAACAGTATTTCACCGAAGCCGAGGTGGTGCCGGTATGATCGACAAGCTCCTGAGGCTGATTGACGCTAAGCTTGACAACATCAACACCGTGGCGCTCGGAATTGTCACGCAGGTTGACAACTCGAGGCTTCGGTGCAATGTCAAGCTGAAGCACAAGATTCAGGGCAACGAGATCGAGCTGTTCGATGTCCCGATCGCATGCCTGAGGAGTTCGGTCGGGACGATATATGTCCCGCTCAGAGAGGGAGACGTGGTCCTCGTGCTATTCTCGAAATACGAGCTGGAGGAACAGCTTAAGAACCGCGACACGGTGGCGGTGAATGAGCTTCTGAGGTTCAACATCAATGACGCCCTCGTTTTCGGCGGATTGTTTACGCTGGCCGATTCGATTCCGAGCATAAATCCCGACAGGATCAACATCATCGGTGACGTTTACATAGACGGGGACCTCGATTTTAAGACTATCAGGGGAGTTTCTGCGGACAGCGGAAGCTGGCATCCGCCGGGAGTCTGAGTTTTCCTATTTTTTAAAGTCTGGTGACGTTTTTCCGCACATGGATAAAGTCAGGGCCATCGAAGGCGTGAATTGGATTAGGCACTGCTCTGACGGTTCTATAATAATTTCCTGTAGGCAGGATGTAGTCGAGAAGGTCAAGGCGTGCTTCAAAGATTGCGAGTTTTTCGTCATGCAAATTCCGAGGGGCAACGCGCTGGTTGAGGTCAGGAGGAGATGCTCATGACTTGGGACTTCAAGTTTGACGACAACGGCGACATAGTCGTGAACGAGCTCAAACAGCTCGAAACCGTCGAAGGTGCGGACAGGACTAAACAGCACATCATGCACATCCTCAAGACAGTCAGGGGAAGCGACCCGTTCGATCCGGACTTCGGTGTGGACTGGCTTAAGATCAAGCGGAGCGGATACAACAGGACACTTATCGAGCATGAGGTCCGCAAGGCCCTCGCGGGATACGATGAGATCAAGTCCATTGACGGGATAGAGATTTCCGAGCTCGATTCCGACAGGAAAGTCAGGATCAGGCTGTATCTCACGCTTGATGGGAGTAAAATCTCGGCTGAGGTGGTCGTATGACGTATGGTGTTACCGCGAATGGGTTTGTGCCGAAGCCGTTTTCGGTCATTATGGATGAGTTGAAGCTTCTCGCAAAGCAGGAGTTTGGGGAGGACATTGATTTGAGCGAAAACTCAAGGTTTCTGAGGTTCCTGAGGCTGGTCGCGAAAAGAGAAGATGCACTCTGGCAACTCCTCGAGGATGTGTATTACGCTGGCTACATCGACTTCGCAACCGGGCAGAGCCTCGACAACATAGCCGCACTCGTCGGCTTCGTGAGAACTCCGGCATCAAAAGCGACCGGAACCGTCACGTTCTCCCGATCAACTCCAGCGACGGCGGACATAACAATCCCTGCCGGTACAAGAGTGGCCACTTCGGACGGCTCTGTGACGTTCAGGACAACTCAGGCGGTGACGCTTTCAGCAGGATCCACATCAGTTGACGCCCCCATCGAGGCTGAGCAGGCGGGCAGTTCGGGCAATGTCGCGGCGAACACCATAACGAAAATCGTTGATCCTGTCAGCGGGATTGAGTCCGTGAACAACGCGAACCCGACATCGGGGGGAAGGGACGCGGAAACCGACGAGGAGCTGAGGTACAGGATAAAGAACACTCTCGCCTCGAAGGGCAAGGCGACCGTGGAGGCAATTAAGGCTTCCGTTCTCGCCGTTGACGGGGTCAAGACCGTAAGGGTCGAGGAGAACGACACAATAAACGACTACACGTCAACGGGAGGACTTCCGCCGAAGAGCTTCAGGGTCTTCGTTTTTGGCGGGGCCGACAGCGATATAGCTCAGGCAATATTCGATGCGAAGCCGGCAGGAATCCAGCCGTACGGCGACGTTTCCGCGACAGCCTACGACCAGGACGGCAACGCCTACACGATCTACTTCAGCAGGCCGAAAGTCGTGAACATTTACGTGGATGTGCAGATAACGAGCGACGGAACGTCAATTGACACCCAGACGGTTATCGACGCTGTGAAGGATTACATCAACAACCTCGACATCGGAGAGGACGTGATCTACGCGAAGGTCCTCGCGTCGGTCATGAACATTCAGGGAGTTGTGGACGCCACGGTCAAGATAGACACAACCTCCCCTCCCGCAGGAACGAGCAACATAGCCATAGCGGACACTGAGATCGCACAGACGGACGACACGATGATAACCGTGACGGTGAGCTGATATGGCTGTTGACGAGCTCGTCAAGCTTCTTTCGACCGCCTTCCGCAAGGATCCGGACTCGAACAACTACAAGCTCCTGAAGATCCTCGACTCGGAATTCAGCAACATTGAGCTGGAGGCGGAAAACGTCAGAAACGCCCATTTCGTCGATTACGCGAGCGGAAAGAGCCTGGACTATATCGGACAACTCTTTAACGTGAGGAGACAGCAGGGCGAGACGGACGAGCACTTCAGAGCGAGGATAAAGATAGCGTTCAGCAAGCTGACGGAAATGACGACGATCAAGGACATCAAGGAAGTCGTCGCCTCGGCTTTGAAGACCAAGACAAGCAGGGTCAGGGTTCTGGACAGGTATGACATTGAGCCTGCACTCTTCGAGGTCTGGGTCTGGCTTCAAGACTTGAACAACGCGGGGCTGACGATTCAGGAGCTCAAAGATTTACTTCAGGCGATAAAGCCGGCGGGCGTAAGGCTTGACACGAAGCAGTTCGGGACGTTCACATACCGCTCAATCAATGACGTTTCCGATCCGACGAAGGGCTACAACGACCTCGCGAACAGCAATCCTAATGCCGGAACGTATGCCGGACTTCTCTGATCTCTTTTTTAAAGTCTGCTTGGGGTTTGTCTGATATGGCTATAGCTCAGAAATCACGCTGGGACGATACCGGCGTAGAGCCCCCTGCCGGCGACGCGAAATATGTTGCCGGCGAACAGCCAATTGCGGAATACGATAACTGGTTCAACTCTTCCGTCTCGCAGGACATTTCCAACCTGAACAAGGAATTAAGTGGAAGGACGCTCAACAAGGGCTTCACTTCCGGCGTGACCGTGACTGAGACAGCCCTGACGCTGAAGCAGGAGATAACGGCGGACAATGACTTCATCGGTTTCATCGATTCGATCCACGTCGTGGCGAGCAATCCGACGGGTTCGGGAGCCACGCTTTACTTCATGCTTCGTGCTCTGCTCTCGGACGGGGCAACCGAAGTTGATCTCCTCGACGCTGAGGAAAGTGTGGCGGAAGGGGCGAGCTTCGACGACTATCTGGTTGACGTGATGGACAAGATAACGAGCAACGAGAAGATCTCGGCCATCAGGCTTTACGCTTACTGTTCCGTCGCTCCTGCTACAGGATACGAGCCGACCGTCCAGCTTGAGAAGGTTGTGGGGGTGCAGAACTGATGGCGAGGTGGAGGAATTCCTGGCTTTGGAACTTCATCAAGTCGAAGCTCAGCGGGGAGGGGGCTTACAACAAGCTGTATGACTCCCAGCTCAGGGGGATTGTGGACGACGCGGATGCGGTAGATGGTTATCATCTTGCGGACATTCAATCTGATGCGCAAAGCAGGGTTGACTCGCACGCCTCTTCCGTGCTGAACGGGATCCACAACGTCATCCAGGACGTGGAGGCGAACCTCCCGGCGGCGGGAGTGGCGGGAAGGCTGTTCATCGCGACGGACACGGGCAAGATTTACAGGGACAACGGAACGTCATGGGACTCTGTCGGTGGAGGGGGAGCGCATGCGGACACCCACCTGGCGGGCGGAGCGGATCCGATTCTCGGGCTGGCGAGCAGTCAGCTTGGCTTTGGATTGGCATGGGAGCACGTGGCATCTATCAGCGTCACTACGAATGTCCAGAGCATTAGCTTTACCGGGCTTAATGGTGATGTAGACAAAATCTATATGTTAATAGCAGCAATATACAATACGGACACTACTGCTGACAGAGGATTTTACTTGCGATTTAATGGTGATACTACATTAGCAAACTATGCCTATCACTACTGGATGATTGTAGGTGGAACGTCTTCATCAGGTTACCAGTCATACAACTCTACTACTGGAATTGCTGGTGCAGACGCCTTCGCAAGTGGTAATGGTGGCTATGGCTTTGGATATGTCCTGATACTTGCCGAAGGTATAACTATAGGAACAGACACTTTCGTAACTGTCATAGGTTCTACAGCTATGTCTAATGGCATTGGTATTGTGCATTATGGCTCTGGCTGGAAAAAACAGGCTAATGTGACACAAATAGACTTACTGCAACCATTCG
Organism: Geoglobus acetivorans; assembly: GCF_000789255.1. NCBI lineage: Archaea > Methanobacteriati > Methanobacteriota > Archaeoglobi > Archaeoglobales > Archaeoglobaceae > Geoglobus > Geoglobus acetivorans. The sequence continues at coordinate 715,177 of NZ_CP009552.1, read as the reverse complement.
GAGCATTTATCGGGGCTGGTTCAAAGTTTTGGCTGTTCAAACTAACTAATGTATGAGGTGGTCTAAATGATTAAGAAGCTGATATATAATGTAAGAACTGGACAAATAGATGAGATAACACTGACCCTCAACGAAGCCGACAGGGAGCTGATCGATGAGTTTTCAGCGAACCCAGACAAGAGCATTATTAATGCAAATGGAGTAGATTCAGCAACAATAATAGTGAGCTACAATAAGAACTGGAAACTTAGCACATGGCAGGTAAACGTAGCTGTGTATGACTCAGCAAGGACACTTATAGCAACAGACACCCTGACACTTTCCGACGCCGGCAACTATACAGCAGTTGCCCAATATGCGTTCAGCACGGAAATAGCGGACACCTACAGGTTTGAGTTTGAGCTCGTTGATTTGGGGCTTAAGGCCTCCTGCGAGGTTGAGGCGATATGAAGAAGAAACACATCGTCGAAAAGCTTGAGGAGAGGAAAGACAAGAAAAAGCTGAAGATCAAGGAAGACAAGACGCAGAAGCGGACGGCGACGCTTGAGGAGAGGATCGCGGATCTCGAAAAGAGAGTCAAAAGACTGGAGAGGCTCCTGCTCAGCCGAGAATCCTGAAGTCCTTCCAATACTTGTCGTAAATTTTTTTCAGCTCCTCCTCATCCTGGAAGTCGTAGTGCCCAAGGTCCACGTCGTTCCTCATCGAGTGGCCCATCAGCATCTTCTTAATTGCCGTTGGCATCCCCAACCTGTCGCTCTGCTGGCTGAAGAACTTCCTCATGTGCTTCATTCTCAAACTCGTGTTTAATTTCCCGAAGTGGTAGAGTAGAGACTTCTTGGAGAAGGGAAGTTTGTCAGGTTTAACTACGGACAGATACTCCTGCAGAACTTCCTGAGCTTCTCTGGAGAAGAAGGTAACCCTGTCTTCATAGTCCTTGGCTATTTCAGCTTTGATGTAAATCGTTCTGTTTTCGAGATCGATGTCATCAACGGTCAGCAGATACAGCTCTTCGGCCCTTATTCCGGACGTGGCGGATAAAAGCGTGGCGGACTTCACTTTCAAAGCGTACCTCTCTCTAAGCTTACTGTCCGCCTCGATGAGTATCTGTCTTATGTCTCTGGGCTTGACGACGATCTTCTTCTGTTTCGGTATCTTTGGCAGTTCGATGTGCTCGGCGAGTGGGTGATTTACGAATTTGAGGAATGCACGAATGTATATCAGGCGCTTTCTGGCTGTTCGTGGGCTGAACTGCTGTTTTATTTCATTTATATAAATAATTATGCGGCTATCTTCTAAATCGTATGAACATGCCTCGAGGAACTCTCTCACGGCTCTCTTGTATCGGTGTTTTTCGTCATCAGAAATGTCTTTCAGGTCGATAGACTTAGAGAACCTATCAAATTGTTCAACTAAAGAATTGCATGCGGGGGGAGGGATTTGAACCCTCGGACCCCTTCGGGACAGGGTCTTAAGCCCTGCGCCTTTTCCTGGCTCGGCAACCCCCGCAGCGGAAATGGCGAGCAATTGCTGATTCGTGGGCTTTTCAACTGATATGCTGTCACAGCTGTATTATCCATGCGCGCTGAGGTCAATAGCCTGAACCCGTGAAGTACTTATGAAGTTTGTGGTGCAGAAACACGACAGTGTTGTTAATTGCCTCACCTGGCAGAATTGCGGGAAAGATTTTTGGAAAGGAATGCAGGGCATCATTTTTCGTTCATAATCTTCATTTCCTCGCCAACCTTGAACGTCGAGGTTCCGGGCTTTATGCTCGGGACGACGCTCTGTATCACGTGCAGCTCGTAAATTTCCTCACCGAATGTGAATATGTCCTCCTGCTTCTTAACGTGGAGCGCGACATCGAACATTCCGGAAAACTGGGCTATGTCCGTCTTCGTGTAAGCGTTGTATGACGTGAATGCGATTATTCTCAGCCCTTCCGGGGCTTCGTCAGTTAACTTGAGCATAAACCTCTTGGAGCTCTCGTTCGTGGCCACGTCGAGAAGCCCTCTGCCAAGAACGATTAGCGTACCGTCCAGTTTCTTGATGTATTCTGTCAGGTCGTCAAGCTGGTCGTACCTGTAGGTCAGGTGCGCATCGCTCATCCCCGTGGAGTTCAGGCAGATTATTCTGACCCTGTCTTCCTGCATGTTGAGGAAACCCATGTTGAACTTCAAAGCCCTCAGCGTGGGATTCGAAATTGCAAGAATGGTGATCCGGTCGTCAGATTTTTCCATAATCTTTCCCAGAATTGCCTTTGCAGGATATATGTTCTCATAAAATACGATGAAGTTGAGATTTGAGGACACGAGGAGTTCTACGAATTCCGATGACTGGCTCGGTATTATTTCGTTCAGGCTCATAGAGATATAACTGGTTTTAAGGCTATTTAAATTTAATTATCACGTACTGATTGTGGATGGCCGGAATTTTTCATTACATCGCCTGTCTCCACGGATTTTGAAAAACTATATATCTATCCCGGAGAATCCATTACATGGCTTATGAATCCTGAGGATCTGGAAAGGGTGGCTGAGGAGTGGATTGAAAAGGTTGCCCCCGGGATCCCCTCAGATTTGCTGAACAGGGTCAGGCGTGTAATAGCGAAGGGCATTGTCGAAGTGCTGTCCGGACAGAGAACCGTGGATGATCTTGTGGGTGAGGTGGATGAATCTCTTATAGAGGAATTGATAAGAAGGGGACAGGGTCCGGAGGATTTTCTCAGGAGAATTGAACTTCTGATTGAGATTGTTCGGAAGTATGAACGGTCAGAGCAGGAAGAACTTCTACCAGTAATTTACGAGCTCCAGATGAAGGCTCTCGGAAAGGTTCTGAGAGTTTACAGCAGGATAACTGCTGGAGAGGTTCTGGCGAGAAAGAGGGCTGAAAGGGCATACAGGGTTCTCAATGCAGTAAATGAGGTGATCCTCAGGGCAGATGGCGAGGAGAAAATGCTCGAGGATGTCTGCAGGGTCATCGTGGAGGTTGGGGGGTACAAGCATGCGTGGATTGGCTACGCTGAGAATGGCAGGGTGATCAGGCTTGCTGCGAAGTACGGATATGGCCATGAAGAGTCCGAAAAGCAACAAAGCAGCCTGACAGGTTCAGAGACAGCAGGATCTCCTGGAGATGCGAGCTCGGATGATGGCTGCAGTCCGTGCATAAAAATGGCCGAAAGGGAAGGCTTTGCGTCATCGATCGCACTGCCTCTCAAGTATGACGGCGAGATTTATGGTGTTCTTAACATTTACGCCCCTGAAAGTGATGTTTTTGACGATCAGGAGGTCGATCTGCTCACCAAACTGGCGGAAAATATCTCGTATGCCATCTCCAAGATAAGGACAGAGGCGGAGAAGAAGAAAATTGACCAGCTTTACAGGTTGCTTGTTGACAACACCGGAACTGCAATTTTGCTGATCGAAGATGGCAGGGTGGTGTTCGCAAACAGAAGGGCGGAGGAGCTTTCCGACTACTCAAAGGAGCAGCTGATCGGAAAACCGTTCATCGAACTCGTCTGCGAAAAGGACAGGGAAAAGGTCATGAGGATGCACATGATGAGGCTTGAGAATCCGGACTCGGTCCCTCAGAGCTACAGGCTGAACTACGTTGATTCAGAGGGAAACATGCGGAGCGGAGTTGCCATCGTCGCCAAAGTTCCGGAAAGCAGGAAGTTTATCGTGTCTGTTATAGACATCACCGACCTCATGCTTGCGATAGGGCAGATAGAGGAAAACATTGAGAAATTCGCAATACTCGTCGACAAGATCAGAAACCCCCTTGCAGCAATACATGGCTACGTTGAGGAGTATGTGGAGGATGAAACCCTGAGGGAGAAAATCTTCGAGCAGATTGCCAGGATAGTCAAGCTTGTAAATCAGCTTGAAGACGGCTGGATGGAGTCAGAAGACGTCAGGATGTTTCTCAGAAAATTTGAGAGGTAAAATAACACCGGGTTGCAATCTTTCACGTTATTCTCAGGAATTTTCTATGTACTTCTCTATCGTGCTCACCAGGGTGCTCTTTGAGAATGGCTTTTCAACGACCTCCAGCGCTCCCGCCTCGAGCAGATCCTTTGCCCTCTGCTTTGCGTATGCTGTGACTCCTATGATCTTCGCATTCGGGTCCATTCTCTTGATTTCTCTCGTGGCCTCCACACCATCCATCTCCGGCATGACCACATCCATGAGGACGATGTTCGGCCTGAACACCCTGTACTTTTCCACTGCCTCCTTACCGTCTCTTGCCTCGAGTACTGAGTACCTGTCTCCAAGCATCGCTTTAATAACCTCAAGCACGGCATCGTCGTCTTCAACCACCAGTACAAGTTTCATCAGGACTTTCACCTCTCTGGTTCAATATGATTTATCGGTTACTTATATCTAACTGCTTCTGGTGATATTGCAAATATAAACTTTTAGTTTCCTTTTTTATCCACTGGTGCAAATTTTCCTGAAGTGCTGTCAGGGTTTCAGATTGGTTATGACCTTCAGAATGTCCCTGAAATTCAGTTCTGCACTCCTCTCACTTTCGATCCTGATCACCTTTCTGGTCAGCTTGAGGGCAGAGACTATGTCTCCTCTCTGCACAGCCTCCAGAAAGCCGAACTCCTCCTCCACCCACCTGAACTCCTCGAGAATTCTGTTTTCATACTCGTCGAGGCAGTCGCTGTTCAGACAGTCGTGGAATATCTTTGCGGAGAGCAGTGCGGGGGCGTTCCCCTCACCGAAACCGCTTATGCACCCGATTGCCTCTCCAACACCGTAAACGTTTCCATCCCTGAAGGGCAGTGACTTTGAGGGGGGATACATCCTGACGAAACCCTTGCACCCACAGGATTTCTCCTTCTCCTCGAACCCGTACTTCTCGCGGAGTTTTCTGACCATCTCCTCTGCTCTCTCAACGCTCTTGTCTCCGGCCCCTATGTGCCATCTGCCCTCTCCGAGAGGGAAGGCCCATGCGTATCCTGTCCTTCTTGCATATGCATAGATGTCCTCGTCTTTCTCATGTTCCTCTATATACTGCACGGTGTGGTACCTCATGTGGACGTCATCCTCATCAACGTCGGGCAGGAATGCCCTTTTGCTCCCGGTGGCATCCACGATTATGTCCGGGTTTTCCATCTCTCTGAATTCCATCTCACTCCATAAATCCTGGAGGAGCTTCTTTCTGTCGAACATCACAACGTTCTTGACCCTGAACCTGATACCGTTGGCGTAGGCATATCTGGGCCTTGAGATTATGTAATCGTCAAGATCTAGCCCGATGTCCCTGTAGAGGTTTTTGGCCTGCCTGTAGGCTATACCCCAGGCGCATCTGCAGTCGGGAGAATTTCTTTCATCTTTGATACCGACCTCATAATCTTCGTTGTTCCTGAGGAGCATGTACAGGTAGCTTCCAGCCATTCCTGCCCCGTAAATCTGTATCCTCATTCAATCACCCTGAATGCTGTATTCCTGGATGGAAAGATGGTAATTAAAATTTTTCCTGTTCCTGCATTTCTTTGATTTTTCATGTGTACAGATGTTTTGCATTGTCTCTTGCGTGGAAGTTGTGTATTCTTGGCGAATAAACGCCTTCCTCAATTGACAAAACAGTGCGCCGGGGGTGGGATTCGAACCCACGCGGGCAGAGCCCAGTGGCTTAGCAGGCCACCGCCTTACCACTCGGCAACCCCGGCTTTAAACTGGCTAATCACTCTCAATTTTTAAACATTTTGATGAGGGAGTTAGAAATAAAATCCAGATCAATCCACAACCGTGAAGTGCACAACCGTAACAAACTCCTCGTCTTTGACCTTCCCGTATATCCTCTTCAGAGCCTCTATAAGCTCTTCCCTGTTCTCGAAACCGTCGAGTTTCGCATCGATGTCTGTCAGTTCCTTAATTCTCTTCACAACGACCTTGTCAACCCTCGCTCTTGCGAAGGGCTTGCTCTCTGCAGTCAGATCAACTATTCTCCCCACAGGGTATCTCTTTATACCCTTTCTGACAGTTGTTACCTTTCTCCCGTCCATTATGGCCTCTACATACTCCGAATCGAAATTAATCCTCTTCTGCTCCATGGTACCACTCCCACACCTTTTTAAGGGCCTTCAGCATTCTTTTGTATGACCTGCTATCCTCAATCTCCCTCCAGCTTTTCATCATCAGACATTTCGCAACCAGAACCCTCTCTTCCCTTTCGTCCAGTCCGGCCTTATCGGCCCGGGTGTAGTAATACCTTATGAGGGGCCTCGCTATGTCGGAAACATACTCGAACAGGCTGTGGCCCTGGAAGTACTTCTTCATTCTCCTTCTCTCGACCCTGGTGAATTCTGGCTCACATGCCTTTGCCTCCTTTCTGAGGCTCCTCAGGAGCCTTATGGCAGTTTCAAGCTCTATGTCTCTCAGCTCGTCTCCGAGGTATTCTATCACTCTCCTGACGAATTCAGCGTTTATGTCGTCAATTCTGGACTGGATGTGCATTTTGAGGGCTTTCAGGACTATGACCGTGTACTCTCCGGAAATCTCATTCCTCTGGGGCGTGATGTGCACCGGCACGAACCCGTTTCTCTCCCAGAACCTGAGCAGTTCCGGAGATACACCAAAACCACTCCCCGCCCAGTCCATGTCCTTCTCCGAGGCCCACTCGACGAGCTTCTGAAGTGCATAGCTGCCTATACCCATGTCCATCACGGACGGGTGAGTTGCGATTCTTACGATCCTTATGCCGGTAAGCTCGGGAAAGCCATACTCCCAGTAGTGCTTCAGGATCAGGTCAGGGATTATCTGACCCTTCGGCTTGTAGCCATCGGAGAGTTTCCTCACGGTCTCCTCATCCATGCCACCTTCGACAGCAACGTGCAGTGAGCATACAGTCTTTCCGTTCACCTTGACCCTGAGCGGAATGTGGTTCGGCATGTCCAGCAGAATCACGAGGTCAGAGGGGCGGTTTCTGTAGTGGGCGAGAACGTAAATGCCGAAGAACTCTCTGAGGAGGTCGTCGTTTTCGATGAGCATGTTCTTGTCAAGCTCCTCGAACTCAAGCTCCCCGTTCCTTATTTTCTCAAGGTCCTCCTCATCAAGCTCCACGGGCTGTGCGTCGAGCATCAGAACGTCGTAGAGCCAGGCCTCGATTGGGTCGCCCTTACCGTACCTTATCGGTTCCTTCAGCTCGATTTTCACTATTTCCGTATTTTCGTCCTGCTCGAGCCTCTTCAGAAATCTGATTGCGAAGCCCCTTCCCGTCCCCTCGTAACCGTGAACCGTTGTGGAGAATATCGCGTACTTCACACCCTCGATTATCTTGAAAAGCACGGGAACGTCGATTGATGCAGCCTCGTCAACAATGACGATGTCTGCAAACTCACCCTCTCTCATGGCCCTCGCGGGGAGGGCGTACTCGATCCTCGCATACCTGCTGTTGATCACCGTGGTGTTTCCACCGCTTTTCTTCTCAGTGAAGTTCTTCATCCCTTGCCTGACGAGGGCTTTTTTGAGAAATTCGAAGTAGGTTTGCACGGACTGGACGTTTGGGGCCACGAGCAGGATTCTGACGGGTCTTTTCAGGGTTCTTTCAAGTTTTGACACCAGATATGGTGTCAGGATTCCGAGAACGGCAGTTTTACCCCTCCCCCTGTTGGCCGTTATTACAACAGCCTTTTTCTCCCTCTCTTTTTCAAAGAACGACTCAAAAACCTGAAGAACGCGAACCTGGTCCTGAGTGGCACATAGCTTGTAGAGCTTTCTCTTGATTTCCTTTTTCTCCTCCGGGATTACGATTTCTTCTCTTGAATCGACTTTCTTCTCGAATTCATATTTTTTCAGAATTTTTCTTTTATCTGCGTCGAATATTATGATTCCCTCTGCTCCAAGGGTCTTTTTTATGAATCTGCTGTAAAATCTCGGGACAACGTCATCAACCGTGTATGGCTCGCTTACCAGGTCCTCATGCCACTTCCCCTTCAGCTCGAACCAGCTGTCAATGTGGGGTGAGATGGCGATGATGATCCCGCCCTCTCTTATCGTCTCTATCAGTATTCCGAGGTCGTTCGGGTGGAACCCGTCTGTCAGGTCTATGATCAGGCTGTCGTAGGTCTGCCCCAGAACCTTCCAGCTGTCCTTGTAGTGGATGACCTCCCCGTTGAAGTACTTCTCTGCCAGCTCATTGAAGTAACTCCTCCCTGCAAGAAGAAGACTTTCCTCAGAATTTTCCGATGATTTCAGGTGCTGCCTGTATGCCTTTCTGGCGAGTTTCATTATCCTGTCGTTCAGCTCTTTCGTGCATACGAAAACAACGTACCTGTGCCTGTTTTCCCTGGCAATTTTACTTGCCTTCTCGATTTCGAGCATGAGGTCCCTGACCGTCATTCGTAGGAAACTTTGCCTGTCTGCTTTTATATTTTCTTGAGTCTTCGTTCTGTGATATTCACGATAATATTGTATTGCGATTAATTTAGATATTATCTGATAAATAATTACGTAATTATTTATAGAATCAAAAAATTATATAAACACTAATTGATACATATTCGTACGTAAAATGCTGAGGAGGGAGAGATATGGAGCTGGCACCACTCAAAAGTCTCGGGTTCATACTCGGCCTGATAATCGGTTCAGCAATACTGGCTCTCGGAATAATTGCTCCGCTGGCCGTGTTTATGGCAGGGTAAGCTGAAACAGACAGAACTGTTAAAAATTTTAGAAATTTACTTTTTTATGTATTTTTCTGCGGATTCAAGGGCTCTTGCGACCAGTTCTGCAGACAGATCTACGTCCTTCAGTGATATTACCTCTACGGGCGTGTGGATGTATCTTGCAGGCACCGAAACAACACCCGTGGGTATTCCAGCCTTTGTCAGGTGGATTGCAGTCGCATCTGTCGTTCCGCCCTCTCCAACCTCCAGCTGGTAGTCTATTCCGTGCTTTTCTGCCGTTTCAACAAGCCAGTCCACGACGGCTTTCGGAGCGATCAAACCTCTCCCCTGAGCGTCGGCCACGGTTATGACTGGACCCTTGTCGAGCTTGACGTCGAGCTTCACGCTTTCAGCACCGGGATAGTCTGTTGAAGGTGCAACATCAATTGCGAGGGCAACATCAGGCTCGAGGGCAAATGAAGAGGTTCTCGCACCCTTCAGCCCGACCTCCTCCTGCACGGTCCCGACTGCGTAGATCGTGGCATCGCTCTCTGTCCGCTTGAGCGCCTCTATCATGATTGCAACACCGGCCCTGTCGTCAAATGCCTTGCCGGTAATCCTGTTCCCCAGTCTGACACACTCTCTGTCAATGGTTACCGGGGTCCCGATGTCGATTCCCATCTCCTTCACATCATCCCTGCTCTCTGCTCCAACGTCTATGAACATGTCCTTGATATCGATGACCTTCTTTCTCTCGTCATCCCTCATGAAGTGCGGAGGCTTGCACCCCAGCACACCGACGATTCTGCCCTTCTTTCCGTGGAGTATCACCCTCTGGTTTAGCGCTGTTTGACTGAACCATCCTCCTATGGGTGTTATCCTCAGAAATCCGTTGTCCTCTATGTACTTCACCATGAAACCGATCTCATCCATGTGTGCGGCAATCATCTGGCTGTAGTCTCTGCCGTTCTTCACACAGATTATGTTGCCCATCCTGTCAACCTTTATCTCGTCCACATGGTCCTCAAGCTCGGCCTTTATTATGTCTCTTATCTCGTCCTCATACCCGGAAATGCCGTGGGCGTTGCTCAGCTTCCTTACAAGTTCCTCTATACTCTCATACATTATGCTCACCTCATTCAAGAACCGCATGTCTGTTCTCGAGATCCTTTTCTGTGAGGTTTCTCACCGTCATGAGTTCGGCAATGAGAGCGTCAAGGTATATCATCACGGTAAGCTCGAACATCGTGCCGAGAGGGGCAATTTTTGAAAGCTCCTCGTCCTGCTCGGTCTTTATCTTCCCCTTTATCGGAACAACGACATCTGCAAGTTTTCCGAGAGAAGATTCGGGATTGCTTGTGATTGCTATCAGCTTCGACCCGATCAGCTCCTTTGCCTTTTTGCTTATGTTCACAACAGACGTTGTCTCTCCCGAACCTGATATGGCTATCAGGACGTCTTCCTTTCCGATCCTCGGAGTTACGGTCTCGCCAACAACGTAAACGTTGTAACCGCAGTGCATTAACCGCATTGCAAACGATTTCGCCACAAACCCGCTTCTCCCTGCACCCATAACAAAGATGCTCCTCGCACCCTGTATTGCACCGATAAGCTCCTCGAGATTCTCGGAGTTCACGGAATCCTTCAAGAGCTTTATCTGGTTCTCCATTGCCGTGAAAAACTTTACCATCTGTTCTCCCACCATGCTGGCTCCCCCTGGTAGTTTTTTCATTCCATGGATATTAAAGATTTGGATGGTGCCGAGCCAACATTTAAAATCACATGCACGGTTAAGGGTTTATGCTCATACTTGCTCTTGATGTTCAGGATAAAGAGGTGGCACTTGACATTGCCCGGAAGTGCGGTGAGTACGTGGACTTCATCAAGGTCAACTACCCGCTCGTTCTGTCTGCAGGGATCGATGTTGTTTCCGGGCTTTCCAGAATCCGGCCTGTTATAGCCGATTTCAAGATAGCGGACATACCCTACACTGCTTCCCTCATTGCGGACATAGCCTTTAGACATGGGGTTAGGGCAGTCATCGCCCACGGTTTTGCCGGAAGGGACATGCTTCAGGCTGTGAGGGATGTGGCTGACAGGTATGGAGGGGAGGTTTATGCTGTAACGGAGCTGAGCAGCCAGGGCGGGAGAGAGTTCATGACCGGTCATGCTCTTGAGATTGTTGATGTTGCAAAAGAGGTCGGCTGCGACGGTCTCATAGCCCCTGCCACGAGGCCTGAGAGGATTGCGGAGATAAAGAGGAGGGCAGGAAGCCTCAAGGTCATCTGTCCCGGAGTCGGGGCTCAGGGGGGAACGCTCGAGGACGTTCTGAAGGCCGGAGCCGACGGAATCATCGTGGGCAGGACAATATATCAGTCCGAAGACCCCGCCAGAACCGCAAGAGAGATCCGCGAGAGGATTGATGGACTGATGAAATAAAAGATAAAATACGGCTGAAGGGATTACTTTATCCAGACCCTTCTCCCTTTCTCGATGTACAGTATTCTTGCTCCAGTCTTGGCAAGGATGTCGCCTATTCTCTCCAGAAATCTTGCTGAGAAAATAAGGCACAGGGTTTCGTCCGTCATCTCCTCCCCTTTTAGCCTGTCTATTATATCCCTGCTCTTTCTGTCGATCATGTCGTCTCTCGTCATGAGTTTATCTGCAATGCTCTCCACATCACCCTGCAGTGCTGACCCCAGGATGTCGAACATTTCCAGCAGGACCTTCCTTATTTCCTCCAGCTCCTCCCTGAATCTGTTCGCCCTGCACCTCGAGATTTTCAGGGCGTAATCCACGATCCTCTCGTAATTCCCGGAGATCCTCATTATTGTTGCCAGGAATCTCAAATCCCTTGCAACTGGCTGGAATAATGCAACCGCCCCCAGAGCCTCGTTTTCGATATCCGTGTTCAGAATATCTGAATACCTTTCAAGCTCATCTATTTTGACTGCACTGTTTTCATCTCCAAAAAGGGCATCTATGCAGAGTTCAACCGAGTTTTTCGCTATACCGTGAAGCTCAACAACTTCCTCCTTAATTTTTTCAAGCCTTTCATCAAGAACTCTCATCTTCCAACCTCCTTAAAAGCTCCTTAACTTTATCCTCAATGATGGATAATGTTCTCAGATATTCATCCACACTCTTGCCTTTCGGATCCTCAACATACCATCTCTCAACATTTCCGTGGGGGATGTTTACACATGCACTCTCCCCACACACGGCTATAACAAGCCCGTAATCCTCGAGATTGACATCTTTGAGGCTTTTTGGTTTTCCTTCATCAACTCTGTAGCCCCTTTTTTCCAGTATTTCCACCGCCCTGATATCGTACTCTTTTCCAGCCTCAACTCCGGCGCTCTCAGCCTTCCAGTTTCTGGCAAGGCTGTTGAAGACCGTTTCCGCCATCACGCTTCTGCACGTGTTTTCAATGCAGACGAACAGAACTTTCATCCAACCCTCCCCGTTATGTATCTCTCTGTAAGCTCGTTTTCCGGCTTTTCGAATATCTTCTTCGTCCTGTCGTACTCCACAAGCTTGCCCATCCAGAAGAACGCTGTGTAGTCGCTTATCCTTGCGGCCTGCTGGATGTTGTGGGTCACAACCACCACGGTGTAGTTCCTCTTCAGCTCGACCATCAGCTCCTCTATTTTCGCCGATGCGATGGGGTCGAGGGCTGATGTTGGCTCGTCGAAGAGGATAACCTCCGGGTTTGTTGCTATGGCTCTGGCTATGCAGAGCCTCTGCTGCTGCCCGCCTGAAAGCCTCAACGCTGAATCGTTGAGCCTGTCCTTTACCTCCTCCCAGAGTGCAGCCTTTTTCAGACTGTTCTCCACAATTTCCTTCAGCTTTTCCCGATCGTTTATTCCGTGAATTCTCGGCCCGTAGGCGATGTTGTCAAATATGCTCTTCGGAAACGGGTTTGGATGCTGGAAAACCATTCCTATTCTCCTTCTGATTTCCACCGGGTCCACGTCCCTGTCGTAGATGTTCTTTCCGTCGAATATCACCTCACCGGAAACCCTGACGTTGTCTGCAAGCTCCACGAGCCTGTTCAGCGCCCTCAGAAATGTGGACTTCCCGCATCCACTCGGCCCGATAACTGCGGTAACCTTGTTCCTGTAAATCTTCATGCTCACGTCGCTGATTCCGGGCTTTTCCCCGTAATATACTGTGAGATTTTTTATATCGAATATGTGCTCCATTCACTCACCCCCACAGTTTTTTCCTGTAATGGTTTCTCAGGTAAATTGCCAGTGCGTTCATGGACAGCATGATCGCAAGGAGAACGATTATTGCTGCCGGTGCGAGGCCATGCAGAAACTCCTCCTTGGGCATATCTGTCCACATGAATATCTGCATTGGTAACGGAGAATACGTGCTGAAGATGCTTTTTGGTGCGGTGAAAATTGTTGTGGCCGCTCCTATCATGATGAGCGGAGCAGTTTCACCTATCGCCCTCGATAGTGAAAGTATCACGCCCGTGAGTATTCCCGGAATGGATGACGGCAGCACGACGTGTCTTATGGTCTGCCATTTTGAGGCCCCGAGACCTATCGAAGCCTCCCTCAACGAGTCGGGAACAGCCCTGATGGCCTCCTGTGCGGAGACTATGACCGTGGGCAGGATGAGCAGAGACAGCGTGAGTGATCCGGCAAGAATGCTGCCCGCTCCGATGTGAAGTGTCGAAACGAAAAGCCCGAGTCCAAGTAAACCGTAAACGATGGAAGGCACGGCTGCGAGGTTTGAGATGTTTATCTCAAGAATCTGCTTGAATCTGCTTCTCCTCCCGTATTCCTCGAGATAAAGGGCCGCACCGACTCCAAGGGGAACCGAAAAAACTCCGACTAGGATCATTGACATAATTGTCCCCACGATTGAGGGGTAGATACCTGCCCTGTCCGGAAACCTTGAGGGCGGTGAGGTCAGGAACTGAATATCTATCCAGTTTACGGCCTCGTAAAACGTCAGTGCGAGCAGCGCTGAGAGAACTGTTATCCCCGCAAGGGTTGCGGCAAGAGTCACGACCATGAACATTTTTTCCTTCCAGCCATCTCCCTTCATCTGTACACCTCCCTGTATCTCATCTTCACAAAGTAGCTCACGGTGTTCAGGGCGAGCGTCATCAGGAACAGCGTGAACCCTATGGCGAACAGGCTTTTGTATGCCAGACTGTGGCCGCTCACATCACTGAGGCCAAGCTCGACCATCGCCGCAGTCATCGTTTCTATGGACTTCGTCCAGTCTGCAGGGTTCAGCAGGTTTGCAAGCCTCGGCGTTCTGCCAGCTGCTATCGTAACGGCCATTGTTTCTCCTATCGCCCTTGATATTCCCAGAATGAAGCTCGCGATGATTCCCGACAGGGCGGAGGGTATCACGATTGTTAAAATAACCCTCGGTTTTCTGGCACCGAGCGCGTATCCTGCCTCTCTCAGCGACCTCGGAACCGCTCTGATCGCATCCTCACTTATGCTTGCCACGATTGGGATTATCATTATTCCGACGACTATTGAAGCGCTCAGAGCATTATATGCCTGCAGGTCAGGCATGAGATTTTTCAGAAACGGAGTAATGTATGCAAAGGCGAAAAATCCGTAAACAACTGTTGGTATACCTGCAAGGATTTCGAGCATGGGTTTGAGAATGTTCCTCACCCTCTCGCTTGCGTACTCGCTCAGGTAGATTGCTGAAAGAAGTCCCGCCGGAATTGCTATGAGGGCTGAGCCGATCGTAATCATGAGTGTTCCTGAGACGAGTGGCAGGACCCCGTAGGCATAGGGCTTGATCGTGGGAGTCCATTTCATGCCTGTGAAGAATTCCACAGGTGAGACCGAGAGGAAAAACGTTGCACTCTCGGACAGAAGTATATAGATTATGCTGAAAGTTACGAATACAGTGAGAAGTGTGCAGATGAGCAGGATGGTTTTTATCAGACTTTCTGTGGCTTTCTTGCTGGAATTCAATCAACCCACCTCCTTAAAAAAATTTGGGAAAACCTGGACCCCTTACTCCACCCCCAGCTCTTTCAGTGCATCGTTAAATTTCTTTAGGTTCTCCTCCTTGATTTTTTCGCTGATCGGAATGTATCCTATCTCCTCAACAATTCCGCTGTCGAGGTTCTCTAAGTAGAACTTCACGAACTCCCTGACTGCGGGCTTCTTGAGGGCTTCCTTGTTCACATAGATGTACAGAGGTCTGGCGAGCGGGTACTCTCCGCTCTGTCCGGATTCTATGGATGGCGCAACGCAGGCTCCGGTCTCAGGATTCTTTATCTCCACTGCCTTAACCCTGTCCTTGTTCTCGAGGTAGTACGCAAGTCCCAGGTATCCCATTGCGTATTTGTCCCTCGCCACTGCCATTATTATTGTGTTGTCCTCTTCAGTTCCGTGGTAGTCCTGTCTGTGAGCCCCTGCCTCACCAACAACATGCTCTGTAAAGAAGTCGAAGGTTCCCGAGGCTGAGGTTGGCCCGTACAGGTTTATGTTTTCGTCGGGCCAGTCCGGATTGACGTCACTCCACTTTGTAACATTTCCGGTTGCGTCAGGCCCCCATATCTTCTTCAGGTCTTCAAAGCTCAAACAGCCCACCCAGTCGTTTTCCGGGTTGACGATCACGGACAGGGCATCATACCCAACGAGGAACTCTATTGGCTCAACGCCATTTTCCCTTGCTGCCTCAAGCTCTTCCTGTTTTATTGCTCTGCTCGCATCGTTTATGTCTGTATGTCCCGGAATGAAGAAGTTCTTGAAACCTCCACCTGTGCCTGTAGACTGCACGGACACGACAACGTCCGGGTGGAGCCTGCTGAACTCCTCTCCAATTGCTATTGTTATCGGGTACACTGTGGAACTTCCGGCAATCTTAACCTCTCCGCTCAGTTTCATGCCTTCTGTCTCCTTTGCTCCCTCGGTGCTCTGCTGTGTGCAGCCAGCAGCGATGAGGGTCAGGAGCAGTGCCAGAACCAGTACCAGACTGACTTTTTTTCGCATGTTCGTAATGTTTTACTGAGATATATTTACCTTATTGATATACAATACATTTGGCTATATCCTCACCCTTACCATGCTTATCCACATATTCGCATCCTGATTTGGAAAAGTAAATATATATCAGATGCGGAGTAGAGAGTATGAAGCGTGTGGCCAGAAAGATATTTGTTAGCGGTTCGAGCTTTATAATCTCTCTCCCCAAGGAGTGGATAAGGGATAACTCCCTCAAGGCCGGAGATACCATCTTCTGCGACATTGGTAAGGATTCTCTCACGATAAGGCCGAGGCTCGACAAGGCCAACCCCCGGGAATCGAGGATTGATGTGGAAGAAGACGAAAAGATGCTTCTCAGAAAAATAATCTCCCACTATCTTGCGGGCTACGAAACGATAAGGATTCCTGTTAATGAGAGGACAAGGAGAGCGGTTTACAACGCAACCGCTTTGCTTATCGGTGCTGAAATTCTTGAGGATTCCGGCAATGAAATCTGGATGGAAGTCTTTGTGGACGAGAAGAGGTTCAGGGTGGACGATCTGCTTGAGAGGATGGGCAACACCGTGATCTCCATGCTGAAGGACTTCAGAAAGAACCTGGTTGAGTACGACCCAACATCCATAGAGGTCATCCTTCAGAGGGAAAATGAGGTGGACAGGCTTTATTTTCTGATACTGAGGATTCTTAAATCTGCTTTGAGGTATTCTGACATTCTGGAAGTTCTCGATCTGTCTCCTATAGAAATCCTGGGAACGAGGACGGCAATAAAGAACATCGAGAGGGTTGGGGATCACCTCTACGGTATGACATCCAACCTCAGGATGTGCGAGACCAATCTGATGGAACTTGAAAAGCCCGCAGAAGAGGCTGAGACGGCCTTCAGGCTCTCCTTAACCTCTCTTTTCAAGCGGGACGAGGCAATTGCAAGGGATGTGTTTGCCATTGCGGACTCATTTGGAGTGCCGAGGATAAAGCCCGCTGAGATGAAGGACATGGTTCTGGTTTCGGGGCTGATGAGCGGTCTGGAGAGGATTGTGGGGTACAGCGAGGACATAGCCGAGATAACGCTGAACCTTGCGACACCGTGATGTTAAAATATTATAAATCGTAATTGACAGCAATTCTTAAATTACGAGGCTGTGAAGGGGGGCCATGAAGAACATATTTGTTGAGGAGTTAGTTCACACTCCTGTTGAAAATCAGAAGGTCGAAATTGTTGAAAGGAAGGGTATCGGTCATCCTGATTCAATAGCTGACGGTATTGCAGAGGCGATGAGCAGGGCGCTGAGCAAGGAATATCTGAAGAGAGTTGGGGCAGTGCTGCACCACAACACCGATGAGACCCAGATCGTTGCAGGGAGGGCGAAAACCGCATTCGGCGGAGGGGAGGTCATACAGCCAATATACATACTTCTGGTTGGCAGAGCAACCAAGCACTTTGATGGCATTGACATTCCGGCTGATAGAGTGGCTCTCAAGGCAGCCAAGGAATACGTCAGGAGTGCCATGAGAAATCTCGATCCCGAAACAGACATAGTCTTCGACGTGAGGCTTGGTGAGGGTTCCACTGATCTGAAAGAGGTTTTCGAGAGAAAGGGCGGCAAGGCACCGCTTTCGAACGATACGAGTTTTGGCATCGGCTTTGCCCCGTTCACCGAGACGGAGAACCTGGTCTACAACGTTGAGAGGAGAATCTACGAGGAGTTCAGGAAGAAGGAAAAGGCTATTGGTGAGGACGTCAAGGTAATGGGTCTGAGAGAGGGAGACAGGATCAGGCTCACAATCGCATGTGCCTTTGTTGACAGGCATGTGGCCGACGTTAAGGAATATCTGGCGGTGAAGGAGGAACTCACAGACTTTGTGAATGGGATATCGTCAGAGTACACATCCAGAGAGGTGGACGTTGCAGTCAACACGGCCGACAACATTGACAAGGAGGTTGTGTACCTCACAGTCACGGGCACATCTGCAGAGAACGGGGATGATGGAAGCGTTGGCAGGGGCAACAGGTGCAACGGCCTGATAACTCCGGGCAGGCCCATGTCCATGGAGGCGTCGAGCGGAAAGAACCCGATAAACCATGTCGGTAAAATATACAACCTCCTCGCAAACAGAATAGCCTGGGACTGCTATGAGGCAATCGAGGGCATCAAAGAAGTTTACGTCCGCATCCTCTCTCAGATTGGAAAGCCAATTGACGACCCCAAGGCCCTCAGCATTCAGATAGTGCCCGAGAACGGATACGACGTGGAGAAAATGGAGTCCAAGGCGAGAACCGTTGCGGACGAATGGCTCAACGACATCACGAAGATAACCGACATGGTCATCAACGGAGAACTCAAAACATTCTAATATCTCTTTTGCTCTATTTTTTCTGTGCTGTGTGTCAGGTGCAAGGGAAAGCTCCTCTGCGGGAAGAGCTTTTGCCCGATTATCCGGGCTTTCAGGTCTGCCAGTCTGGAACTCGGAAGCATAGATGAGAAACCCACCCCGCCCTCAGTTTTTGTCGGTAGAGTGGGTTACCCGAAGGTCTTTGCGGGACCGATGATCGTCCTCGGAGGGGGAAACCCCGAGGTCTATGAAAATCCCTCGAATTACTCTCAGAGGGTTGAGGATGTTATAGCGCTGAGAATGTCTCTCGCAAGAACCTATGCCCAGTTTTCCGTCCACTCTGCAGGGGACCCTGACAGGAATCTGATGGAGATTCAGGAGATTGCCAGCAGCGTCAGAAATCTGGATGTTGAGGCTGAGTACGAGAAGGTGATACGGAAACCTGCCATCGACGACATCGTGATGCCGTCCGGAGTTTCCGCACTTTTCAGGAGGATGAAGGTAACCTCTAACCCCAAAATCCCGTCGAAGGTTGAGAAGATCAGTGATGATGAGCTAAAAGCCGTGAATGCGGTTGTGGAGCTTTATCAGGAAAACCTGCCCACGGCATACATACAGAGGGTGTTCTCGGTGGGATTGCTGGGTGTGGAGAAAAAGCTCGTCCCGACAAGGTGGAGCATCACTGCCGTGCACGACATCATTGCGGAAAACCTGAAGAGGGATATAGCGGACTTTGAAAGGATAAACGACTGCCTTCTTTTCAGCTATGAACACTACGGGAATCACTTTGAGGTGATACTCTATCCCTCGTCATACGTCTTTCAGCTTGTGGAAATCTGGATGGAAAAAAGCCTCTGGAGTCCTGAAAACGTCTGGATAGGCTCGGACAGCGAAGGTCTCGGGAGGAAGAAGGAGTACTCTGAACTTTCCGGAGGGTATTATGCTGCGAGACTTCCGGTTCTTGAATACCTGCACTCGAGGAGAAGGCAGGCGGGAGCAATTGTTTTGAGGGAGATAAGGCCGGAATACTCTGCCCCTCTTGGCGTCTGGGTTGTGGAGGAAGGAGTCAGAAAGGCAATGAATACCAGGCCCGAAAGGTTCTCGAGTCTGGGGGAAGCAGTGGAGCACGCATCAAAAAGAATGAGGGTGAGCAAAAGTCTGTGGGAAAAGCACCTCAAATTTACCGCACAGCAGACTCTGGATCTATTCCTCCGTAACTCCTCGCACCCACCCTCTCAATGAGCCTTGACGCCACGTAGTTGCCAATCTTTGCAGATTCCACAACGTCCCTGTTTCTCTGCAGACCATACAGAAAACCGGCGTTGAACGCATCTCCAGCTCCTGTCGTATCCACGGGCTTTGATGGAAATATCTTTACAAATTCCTCTCTTTTTCCGTCTGAGACGAAGCAGCCTTCCTTCCCGAGCTTGACCGCAACAATCTCTATTCCGAGGCTGTGTGCCTCTATTACCGCCTCTCTCCATTCAATTCCGAATATCATCTCTATCTCTTTTCGGTTGGGTAGAAAAATCGCCGTCTCTTTCAGCAATTTTTCAAGACCCTTCAGCCCCTTCTCTGCATAGGGCATTCCGGGATCAAGGCTTATTCTCTCAGCATTTCTCGCAACCTCAATCTGGGATTTGAATGAATCATTGCTCACCCTGCAGATGAATGAGGTCATGTGTATGATGTCAGCACCCTCCACAACGTTCCAGTTTATCTCATCCTCTTTTATCGTATCGTTAACACCGGGATCAACCAGTATAGCCCTTTCTCCTTCCCTGTCAACGAATATCATCGCCACGCCACTTCGTCCCTCAGCCCTTACTATTCCGGAGGTGTCAGCCCCTCTGTCTTCGAAATCCCTTACAAGAATCCTGCCCTCCTCATCACTCCCAATCTTTCCTATGAATGCCGTTTTCACACCGAAGGTGGCAAGCCCGGCGATCGTGTTGGCTGCACTCCCTCCCGGGTGGAGGTTCACGTCAATCACGAAGCCCTCCTCGTCCTTTGCGGGTATTTTGTCAACCAGGTATATCTTGTCCAGGTTCAGCGCTCCAAATCCGGCAATCATCCAAGTTCACCTGCCTTTCCTCTCAACGCCTTTCTCATTTTTAACGATTTCCTGATGGTGTCTTCATCAATCTCAAAATGAATCTCGTATTTGCCGCTGAGAAGGTCGTGTCCGCTCTCCGCAATCTCTCTGACACCTTCAAAACCCCTTTCAATGAATGTCAGGGTCACTATCACCTCAACCATTGCACTGTCTGCGATGACCGCCAGGTTTGCATGCCTCAGTGCGAACTCGTTTCCGTTAAAGGACATGGCAAGCCCTCTGTTCTCTCTCGCATAATCGAACATTTCAATGTCCGAGATGCTGTCCCCTATTGTGACAATCCTGCTCTCGTTATAGCTCTCCGCTATCTCCCTCTTTCGTCTGCTGCCCACCACTCTCACGTCCTCCATAACCTGCCAGAATGGTGTTCCGGGCAGCTCCCTCCAGAAGAGGCTGTTTAGGTATTCTGCCGATTCGGTTCTTCCCTCATCTATGTCTATGTCCTCAAGGGATGCAATCTCATCGACCTTCTCCAGCAGCCACCTTTTCCATTCTGCATCGATCCTGTATTTCTCCGGGTTGAACACCGTTCCGTGCAGGTCTCCTCTGACTCCAAGCATTTCAGCCGTTCTGCTGAGATACACATCGTAGCTCGTAGAAATGACAACCGGCTTTACCCTCTCCTGCAGGTATCTCATCGCTTCCTCAGCACCGGGAACGAATCTCGCCGTCTGCTCGCTCAGGACTTCAAGCTCCTCCATGCTCAGGTCGGCTGCCACGAGAAACGGAGCAAGAAGTTTGAGAGTGTCTCCGGCTTGGTAGCCATCCCTTTTTTCCACGTAAGCCAGATAATCGTCATACTGACTCAATCTTTCAAAGAACTCTCCATTGTTGAATGCCGCCAGGGAAAGCTCGTATGCTATATCTGTCAGAATCCAGGGTCCTTCCCAGTCAGTGAAAACGTGCATGGGTGAAGATTGCCGGGGGTTAAAAAATTCATTGCCCCATCTCGTCGAGAACCCTTTTCAGTATTTCCCTCTCCTCCCCCCTGCTTTTTTCCATCAGTCTCTCCACTATTAACTCAGGTGTGGATCTGCCAATTCTGTTGAAAACTGGCTGCCTGTCCACAATGAGCCTGAAATTCTCGTCCAGGCCCTTTGCCTCAATTCCGTCGATTCTTATGAACTCCAGCCCTCTGAACTCCTCACCGAGGTGGGTCACAAGGACGAGGTGATGCCCTTTTTCATGGGCGATCTTCAAAATCGTGCTTAGGATTTTGGCTCCGGCTCCCGGCTCGGTTATCGCCTCAAACTCGTCTATGAGTATCAGCTTTTTGCCGTCTCCGGACACAGCTCTGACCAGGCTCTTAACAGCCTTCTCAAACGCTCCGGATCCGTATGAACTCTTCTTTCTCTTGAAGTAGAATATCTCGTCGTAGAGTGGGACTTCAGCTTTTTCCGCATTGACCGGCAATCCGGAGTGTGCGAGAACCGCAGCCTGACATATCAGGTCGAGAAGACTGGTTTTTCCTCCTGAATTTGCTCCCGTCAGCAGTATTATGCTCTCTCTGTACGGAAAGAGGCTGTTTCTGCCTATGCAGTAGCTCACCGGCTGCGGATCTTCGATGAAGAGATTCCTGCCGTTGATGATTGTGAACCCGTCTCCGAATTCAGGCATGGTGTATCCACTCGAGTCAAAGAGTTTATAGAGCCTCATGGCTCTGTAGAATTCTATTTTTTCGTTTATATACTCCATATCTATTTTTTCCGCGATTCTGAGACATTTCAGGTAGTAGTCCAGGGTTATCTTTTCCTTTACTCTGGAAACTGCCCTTTCCACACCCTCTTCATCCACCCTGACGGGAAATGTTCTCGAGAAGAGTGACTCCATTATGCCCATGCTCTCGAACTCTTTTTCGTACCTTGAAACAACCCTCTCTATCTCTTCTTCAATCTCTTCTGAAAGCCTCCCCTCACGCAGAATTCTGAGCAGCTCGCTTGCGGGAATTGTAACCTTTATTTCTGCGAGCCTTTCCTCAATTTCTCTGTTGATCTCCATTTCCATGTCCCTGATTCTCGATCTGATGCTTTCAATCTCGTTGAGCCTGCTGTAAAGCTTCGTCAGCTCTTCAATCTCAGGAATCAGTTTTTTGTAGTGTGTGTTTTCTGAGATTCTTGCTTCGATTTCGGCAAAAGTCCTGAACGATTCGAAATTCTCGATTATCGATTCGACAATAAGCTCAGGGGCGAAGCTCTTTAAGTCTATGCGGTTTACGAAGTCATTCAGGATAACCGGGAAGTTTGCTGTCCGGGCTTCATCCCTGATGACCTCGCACACTCCCAGCCTCACGGCAGATTCATAATCCTCCTCATCACTGGCGAGATAAACCCTGTCTTCGAAGAAACTCTTCCCGATTTTCAGCGGTCTGAGTTTTTTGATCTCATGCGGGTGGAGTTTCCTTGAAATCTCCATCTTTTTCCTGATTTCGTTCTGCCTTTCCAGAATCTCTTCGAGGTTTGACACAGGTCTGTACGACTGCAGTTCTTTCCGCGCTTCGTCAAACTCAATGGCCCTCGACAGGGTTTCAAAGGTTTTTCTGTAGATCAGTGCGGCATCGCCTGAAAGTCTCATCAAAAAGTGATATTAAAAGGATAATTTTTCAAGTTTTTCAATACCTCACCTTCCCTTCCACTCCGGCTTTCTCTTTTCGAGAAATGCGTTGAGGCCCTCAACGGCATCCTCCGTCTTTATCAGCTCGTTGAGGTAGATGCTGTTGACCTCGTTCAGGACCCCCCTCAGGTCAATGCCGGTTGACTTTTTAAGAGCCTTCTTTGCAAGTTTCAGCGCAATGGGCGACTTCTCAAGCAGCCCGTTCACGTATTTTTTCACATCCTCGTCAAAGCTGTCCTGCTCGAATACCCTCGACACTATTCCCATCTCTCTCGCCCTGTAAGCATCTATGGCCTCACCGGTTGTTATCAGGTCGAATGCGTTTTTCCACCCTATCATGTGGGGGAGAAGTGCTATTGCCACCGGCGGATAGTGTGCGAGGGTGATTTCAGGCACTCCAAGCTTTGCGTTGCTGGATGCAAGAATCACGTCACATGCGAGAGGAATCTCGAAACCCCCACCGAGTGCGTACCCCTTTACAGCACACACCGTTATCTTCTCGCTGTTCAGTATTTTTTCGATGAGTTCTGTGAATGTGCCTATGAGGTCAGATGCCATGTCCGGATAGTGTTCCCTGATTTCAGCTCCTGCACTGAAGTGCTTTCCTTCATGGGAGATTACGATTATCTCTGACTCTTTTTCTGCTGCGTCAAGAGCCGATATCAGTTCTCTCATCATTTCGAGATCGACAATGTTGAGCGGAGGGTTTGCGAGCAGTATCCACGCCGTGGCTCCATCCAGACCGTATTTAATCTTTCTGTACTCCATAACACCGGTATGGTATTTTACATATTTAACTGTTACTATATAAATTAGGTTTACTGTGTAAAAAATACTGGTGCCGGATAGCATCAGGCGTAACATCTGCTGCTGTGATGCTGGCAGCAAAATCGCCTATGCGAAAAGTATTTTTAAGGGAAATCTATAATTATTAATGGTGAATTATATGGGTTCGAAATCTGAAGGCCCTGTGATAAGGCCCATGAGAAAGGACGATTTTGAGGACATCGTGAGGATTGATTCACAGTACACCGGGGAAAGGAGAGAGGAGTATTTCAAGAGGCTCTTCGATGAGGTTCTGAACTCTGAATACGGGGTTGTGATATCTCTCGCTGCAGAGTATGACGGCAGAGTTGTCGGTTTTGTGGCGGGAAGCGTTTTATCCGGTGAATTTGGGATTCCCGAGAGCGTTGCCTACCTGACCACGATCGGAGTTGACAGGGATTTTTCAGGCAAGGGCATCGGAAGGGAGCTTTTTGATCAGTTTGTCACCAACGCAAGGGCAATCGGGGTGAAAAAAATATACACCATGGTTGACTGGGGAGACAAAATGCTGTTTGACTTCTTCAGGAACTCAGGATTCAGGCCATCATCTACAATGTTAACCCTTGAACTGGAAATTCCATAATCCGGGCGGTTTTGTTTAAATGCCGTTTTTCAATTACTTTTTTGTCCTCTCACTCAACTGAGTTGCTGCATCAGCCGTGTTTGCCAGCAGACTTCACTGACCCTTTGTTACAATGGCAAGTTCAGAAACCTTTAAATTTTACAATGTAAACTTAGTATTATGATAGCGCAGTACGGATATAGGGACGGTTCCGGCACGTACTACATAAGCATTGACACTGACCTGTGTGATGGGTGTGCGGGTCTTGAAAAGCCGAAATGCATCGAAGCCTGTCCGACTGGAGTTTTTGAGGTTGGAGAGGACGAGATTGATCCATTCAGAGATGAACCTGTGGCGAAGGTTAAGGAGGATCACAGAAACAGGATCAGGTTCAGCTGCGCCCCGTGCAAACCCGCGTCGGGCTGGGAGATTGAGAAGCTGCCATGTGTTTCCTCCTGCCCCAGAAAGGCGATAAACCACTCCTGGTGAAACCCGATGGAAGAGGGCTGGGAAAAGGCATTTACCGTTGAACGGAGACGTGTTGAGGAATACATCGAGCTTTACAGATCAATGGGTTACGATGTGAAGGTGGTGGATGTGGATACCTGCGACAGGGATTGTGGCGTGTGCTATCTTCAGGGCGATTACGTTGAGCTGTGGATAAGAAAATCGAAAATGACGGGGGACGAGGACATCTGCTGACAGCACCTTCAATCGGGAATATCTGAAATCATCCGTTCATGCTGCACCGCATCAGAAATTGTTTAATTAATAATATGATTTTGTTTAACTCGTAGCATTTATATATCAATCAGACATAACATTGTCATGGAGTTCGATCTCAGGACACCAATTGTGAGGCTTGACAGAACCAAAATAGTCATTCTGAAGGAGAAGATCGAGGATCCGAACATAACGACAAGAAAGCTCAGCGAAATTCTGAAGAAGAAATACGGAATATCTCTGAGCCACGCAAGAATCGCAGAGATAATAAAAGAAATGCGGGAAACTGAGATTTTCAGGGAGACAGTAATACCTAACGAGAACTACTTCATTTTCAGCTTCATGGAGATCAGCTTCAACAACCAGAACTTTTCTGAGAACTGGAGAAGGGCGTACGAGCATCTCATCAACTCGCCAAATGTAATGCTGTTCTTCATCACCGACGGCACCCACAGGTGGAAGTTCATAATGGTCTTCAGGACTTTCCAGGAGGTCTCGAAATGGGTCCACAACTTCCTGAAGGAATATGGCGACTTTGTTCAGGATTTGAACGTTCAGATAATCTACAGAATCCTGAAATTTAAGTTTGACGAAAAGCTTCTTGAGGAACTCATAACGTCCTCTGAGACAATGTAAACTAATTCCCCTTTTTTACTGTCCAATTTTCAGAAAAGTATTTATACTAATTTTACGGATTAAAATTTGTGGCAGTTGATAATCTTACAGGTGAGGTGGTTGAGTGATGACTACGTCTGTCGATGATATGCCCCAGATGAAGAAATTCAGGGAATGGTTCGAAAACAGGCACGAATATGCGAAAAAGTGGAAGGAGAAAACAGGTGGCAGGGTTGTTGGCTACTACTGCACCTACGTACCGGAAGAGATACTGTATGCAGCAGGAATTCTTCCCGTGAGAGTTCTCGGATCACATGAGCCGGAGAGCATAACCAGGCCGTATCTTCACGATATGTACTGTCCGTTCTGCCATGACACTCTCGCCCAAGGGTTGCAGGGCAGGTACGACTACCTTGATGGCGTTACACTGGCTCAGTCGTGCCTCCACATGAGACAGTCGTATTTCAGCTTTGCAGACAGGGTGCCGAACATTGAATGGAGCTATTATCTGCCCTTCCCCCATGGAGTGAACAATCCGCATGCAGGCGATTTCGCAAAACACGAGTTCGAAAAATTCAAGGAGTCTGTTGAGGAATGGACAGGCGCAAGCATATCCGATTCTGACCTTGACAGGGCGATTGAGGTCTACAATAAGAGCAGGGAACTTCTGACAAAGGTGTTCGAGCTCAGGAAGGCGGAAAACCCACCCATCACCGGATTGCATGCAATGCTGATTGTTGTGTCCTCACAGGTTGTTGACAAGGAAGAGCACAACGAGGTTCTGGAGAGCTTCCTGGAAGATGTTGCTGAAGTTGAACCGGACAGGGAGGTCGGGACGAGGCTGATGCTCATAGGCAGTGAGGATTACGATATCGAACTTTTCGAGCTGATAGAGTACGGGATGAGCTATCCGGCGACGTTTGTGTTTGAAGAGAACTGCACGGGTTCCAGGTATTTCTGGGGTCTTGTGGAGAATGGAGGAGACAGGCTGAAGGCCATTGCAGAAAGATACGTTTACAGAGTTCCGTGTCCTGCCAAAGACTGGGCAAGGGGCGACTTCTTTGGAAGGAGGAGATTCCAGTTTATTGAGAACGTCATAAGGGAATGGAACGTCGATGCCGTGATCATCGCCCAGATGAAATTCTGCGATCCTCACGAGCTTGACATACCATCCCTCAGAGACATGCTCGACAGGATGGGTGTCAGACACCTCCATCTCGAGCTTGACCTCACGCAGCCTGTTGGACAGTTCAGGACGAGAGTTGAGGCCATGATTGAGGCCATGGGTGAGGAGGACCTGTTTATTTAGAGGTGGTGTGTATGGGAGTCAGGGTAAGGCCTTTTGAATGCTGGGATGATTTCAAGAGGTACAGAATGGAGTATTACAGGAACTATCTGGAAGCAAAGGAGAATGGCAGCATCAGGTGGGCTGGCTCGGCATGGGCGTTTGATCCTGTTCCGGCGGGCTTGGGGGAGGACGTTTATCCACTCACGGGTGAGCCTTATGGTGCAACAGCTGCGTTTTTCAGGGATTTCTCCATGAGGGCTCTGGAAACCATCGAGAGAAAGGGTGCCGCAAGAGACCTCTGCGGTTACATGCGGAACTACTGGGGCAGCGTGGCGATGGACAGATATCTGCTTGCTGATGGTGCCGAAATTGAACCGTTCCCGAAGCCGGACTTCAACTTCACAATCCACATCTGCTGCACACATGCCAAGTGGTACCACTACGCTGCCGAGCTTGAGGGAGGTGTGCCAACCTATGCTGTTGACATCTCCGTTGGGCCGGGCTACCTGCTGAACGACAAGAAAATAGAGTACGTGGTCAGACAGCTCGAGGATGCCATTCAGTGGATGGAGAAGGTTACGGGCAGAGAGTACGATGATGAGCTCCTGATCAGGGCTGTTGAGAATGAGGCCAGATCGATGACCCTGTGGTCGAAGATCTGCAAGCTGAATCAGAACACCCCTGCACCGATGGAGGAGAAGTCGATGTTCTCGTTCTACGTCATGACCCTGCTCAGGAGGAGCGACGAGAAGGTTGTGAAGCTGTACGAAAAGCTCTACAAAGAGGTTGAGAGCAGGGTTAAGAGGGGTATTGGTGCACTGACTCAGGAGCAGTTCCGCTTTGTTACGGACAACCCACCACCCTGGCCCTTCCTGAAGGTTTACAGGTATCTCGAGGAGAACTACGGTGCGGTTTCAGTCGGTTCGATTTACACGTTTGGTCTCGGTGCAGCCTGGCTTGGTATGGACGAAAAGGGTGAAAACTGGATCTGGGAGCCGGCTCCCACGCCCGAAGAGGCCGGATACGAGATCCACGACAGGAGGAGCGCACTCTGGTGGACGGCAATGTTCAACCTGAAGTACAGGGCTTCGTGGCAGCACGAGTACTCTCACTGGATAAGGAAACAGGAGACGTACCAGATGGTGAAGGACTGGAAGGCAGATGCCATTATAATGCACCTCAACAGGGGATGCGAACTCTGGAACATGTCAACGCTTGAGGTGAGGGACTATCTCGTCAGGAATGGTATCTCCGTTGCGACATACGAAGGAAACATGGCTGATCCGAGAGAATTTGATGAGGCGAGGACTTTCAACGTTATAGACTCGTTCATGCAGAGTCTGGGAATAGAAAAGCTCACTTAAAAATTTTTGAGGGGTGATTGAGGATGGTTGTTGCGGGTATCGATGTGGGGAGCAAGATGGCAAAAGTTGTTATTATGGACGCAGACAGAAACATACTTTCCTACGTCATGGCGAGAACTGGCACAGACCACAGAGAAACCTCCGAAACCGTGCTGGGCGAGGCACTTGAAAAGGCAGGACTGAAGAGGGATGACCTCGAGAAAATAGTTGCCACCGGTTTTGGTAAGATTTCTGTTCCTTTTGCTGATGACGAGGTTACGCAGGTAATTGCGGCTGGAAGAGGGGCTTACTTCGTCAGACCCTCAGCAAGGACCGTGATTGAGGTTGGCGCTGAAGAGAGCAGGGCAATCAGCCTTGACGAAAACGGCAACGTCAGGGATTTCGCTCTTGCAGACAAGTGCGCTGCGGGAGCCGGATCGTTTGTCGACGCGATGATAAGGTATCTCGAAGTCACTCCCGAGGAGTTCGGTCAGCTTGCCCTCCAGGCAACGAGGGCTATACCCATGAACGCCCAGTGTGTGGTCTTCGCAGAATCCGAGGTTGTTTCCCTGCTGCACTCCAACGTCCCGAAGGCCGAGATTTCGAGGGCGATACATGATGCCATCGCCGACAGGGTCATTGCGATAGCCAGGAGACTGGATATAAGGGACGATGTTCTGCTGATAGGCGGTCTTGCCAACGACATAGGTTTCATTGAGTCCATGAAGAGAGAGCTTGGGAAGGAGGTTTACGTTCCTGAGGATTATCCACCGGAGCTTATCCCCGCAATAGGGGCGGCTCTTTCTGCAGTTCAGGGGGTGAGGTGAATGGTTAGTGTTCAGGAGAGTGAATACTGGAGATGGCCAGAAACAGTCTGGGTGGATGAGTCAAGGAACTGGCAGGATGCAGAGGTGATAAGCTGCGGAATAGACCTCGGCTCTGTCAGCACCCAGGCGGTGATAGTGGCCGATGGTGAACTTTACGCTTACGCCAGCATGAGAACCGGGACGAGCAGCAGTGCCAGCTCTGAAAAGGCGCTCAATGCAGTCCTTGAGAAAATTGGAGACATGAAAAGGGAGGACATCCACTACATTGTCGGCACTGGCTACGGGAGAGTGAGCGTTCCGTTTGCGAACAAAACGATCACCGAAATCGCATGCCACGGCAGGGGTGCTGTGTATGTCTACGGCAACACCGTGAGGACCGTGCTCGACATGGGCGGCCAGGATCTGAAGGCAATAAAGATTGACAGCAGAGGCAAGGTGATCAACTTCCTGATGAACGACAAGTGTGCTGCCGGGACGGGAAGGGGCATCGAGGTGGTCTGCGATTTGCTCTCCGTTCCAATCACTGAAGTCGGTGACATGTCTCTGAAGGTTGAAGAGGAGCCCGAGCCTGTCAGCACCACGTGCGTCGTCTTTGCAAAGTCAGAGATTCTGGGGCTTATCAGGAAGGGATGGAACAGGGAGATGATTCTTGCTGCGTTTTTCAATGCCGTGTCGAGCAGGGTTGTCGAGCTTCTCGAGAGGGTTGGGGTTGAGGCGGACTTTGCAATCACGGGCGGAATTTCGAAGAACGTTGGAGTTGTTAGAAGAATCGAGAACAAGCTGAACATGAAGGCTCTCGAGCCCAAGGTTGACCCTCAGCTCGCCGGAGCAATCGGTGCAGCGCTTTTCGCCAGAGCGCTCTACATCAAATCCAGAAAATAATATTTTTTTCGGGAGGTGCATGATGGGAGAGATACGCATAAGGATTGATGGCAGAGAAGTATCATGCGAGTCCGGGAAATATCTCATTGAAGTAGCACTCGAAAATGGCATTTATATTCCAAATCTGTGCCACCATCCCGACGTTTCGCCCGCCACTCTTTCAGAAGGCGTTGAAAGGGTTTTCAGAGGTGGTGAGGTTATCGAGGGTAAAGCAGGGCATTACGACGGCTGCGGGATCTGCGTTGTTGAGGTCAACGGGAAACTTGTTAAGTCATGCGAATACGTCCCTCAGGGCGGAGAGGAAGTGGTGACCGACAGCGATTCTCTCAGGGAGGAAAGGCAGAGAAAACTTGCTGAAATTCTTGCCAGTCATCCACACGTCTGCATAACCTGCGAGTACAGGCACGGCTGCGACAGGATTCAGTGCAGCTTCGGGAACCCGGTTGAGGAGAGGTGCTGCGATCTCTTTCCCGTCTGCGAGCTGAGACACCTCGCCGAGTACGTGGGGGTGGCAGACCACACGCCAAAATACGTTTTCAAAGACCTGCCGGTTGTGGAGGAAAAGCTTTACCGGTGGAACTGGAACTACTGTGTGAACTGCACCAGGTGTGTTAGGGCCTGTCAGGAAATCAGGGAAGCCGGGGCTTTGAGCTTTACGGTCATTGATGGCGGTGTTCTTGTGGGCAGAACTGCTGAGAGCGATACTCTGTCAGGGTGCAGGTTCTGTGGGGTGTGTGTTGAGGTATGCCCCACCGGCACCGTCAGGGATCTGAAGGGCAGGCAGAAGAACAGATGGAGGGAATCCATTTCGGCCAAAATGCTTGCACCCCTGCATGAGGCGATCCCGCTGAGTGAAGAAAACGTTGAAAGCGTTCCGGAAAAGGCCGGAGTTTTCAGGCTTTTCAACGAGTCGATGGAGATTGTTTACATAAAGGGAACTGAGAACCTGAAAGAGGAGCTTATGAACGAGCTTGGCAGGGCTGCATTTTTCGATTATGTTGAGGATGAGATGTACACGATGAAGGAGAGCGAGATGATTCAGGAATACCTTCAGAAACACGGGAAAATGCCACCCATGAATGATGAGGAAGATGACCTCTTCGACATCTGATCTTTTCACGGTGATTTTATGTCTGCTGGAAGAAGAGTTGGAATTATCGGAGCTGGATGTTCAAAATTCGGTATCAGGGATGATGTAACACTTCAGGAGCTGGCTTTTGAGGCCGTGAGCGAGGCTCTGAATGATGCTTCTCTTACTAAGGATGATATTGAAATGAGTGTTGTGGGCATTGCCGGGACGAGGAGCTATGAGCTGATGCCCGCCGTTCCTGTAAACGAATACTGCGGTTTTGCAGGAAAGGGCCCGGTGAGGGTTGAGGCTGCTTGTGCAACGGGAAGTGCAGCCGTTTACACGGCTTACTCAAGCATAGCATCCGGTATGGTTGATGTCGCAATAGCTGTGGGAGTGGAAAAGATGAGTGAGGTGGATACACCAACCTCTCTCGCCGTTGGTGGCAGGAGCGGGAGCTACCTGTGGGAGTTCCACCAGTACGGAACCACGTTTCCGGGCTATTACGCGATGCACGCTTCCGCCCACATGGCCGAGTATGGAACGACGGAAGAGCAGATGGCCCTTGTTGCGGTAAAAAATCACAGAAATGCCGTTCACAATGAAAAGGCCATGTTCAGGAAGGAGATATCGCTTGAAAAAGCTTTAAGCTCGAGATACGTGGCATATCCCCTCAGGCTCTTTGACTGCAGTGCGATTACTGACGGCTCTTCGGCGGTGGTTCTGGCAAGTGAGGAGAAAATCAGGGAGCTTGGAATTGACAACGCCGTATGGATTGAGGGTGTGGGTTTCAGCAGCGATACCGCCAACATGACCCGGAGGGATGGTTACACCACGCTCAGAGCCACGATGAGGGCAGGTGAGATGGCATACAGAATGGCCGGGATTGATGACCCGGTCAGACAGCTTGATGTCGCTGCGGTTCATGACTGCTTCACCATTGCGGAGATCATGGCATACGAGGACCTGAGATTCTGCAGGAAGGGTGAAGGCGGGAGGTTTGTTGAGAGCGGCGATTCAGATTTCGGCGGAAAGCTTCCGGTTAACACATTCGGGGGGCTTAAGGCAAAGGGCCATCCTCTTGGAGCCACTGGCGTTGCGATGTTTTACGAGATCGTGAAACAGCTTAGGGGCGAGGCAGGAAAGCTGCAGGTGGATTTGAAGAACTACAGGGGCCTGACCCACAACATCGGTGGCACCGGGCATTTCGGCTGGGTGTTCGTGCTGGGGGTGTGATCATGGGCGATGATAAGTTCACAATCGAAAGCAGACAGTTCGTTATCAGACACAGGATTCCGGCCACAAAAACCGAAAGGTACTGGAAGGGGATGGAGGAGGGAAAAATCTATGCCACCGTCTGCAGAAACTGTGGTAAGGCTTTCTCACCACCCCAGGCCGACTGCAATGCATGCTACACCTCCGACATGGAATGGGTTGAGGTTAAAGGAGAAGGGGTCGTGGAGGCGTTAACTCGGATTCACAGCATTCCCCAGGGCTTTGAGTTCAAGGGTGAACCCTACACGATTGCCGTTGCAAGGTTCGGGGCTTTCAGGGTAATGGGGTGGTTTGAGGGGTCTGGAGGACTTAGGGTTGGAGAGAAAGTAAGGGCGAGAACCGGCAGGGATGAAACAGGAGTCTGGAAAGTTTATTTTGAGAAGGTAGGGTGATTTATTTGAACTCGAAAAAATTCGAAAGGATAAAGCTGGATTATGTTGGGGATATTGCCATTCTGACGCTGAACAGACCTGAAAAGCTCAATGCGCTCGACTCCAAAACCAGGATGGAGCTGAAGGAGGCTCTGGATGAGGTTGAGGGAAGGGCGAAGGTTCTGGTCATAACAGGCTCTGGAAAGGCGTTCGCTGCAGGTGCTGACATAAATGAGCTTCTCCAGAGAACATCGCTTGACTGCATGGAGGCAGCTAAACTCGGGAGTGAGCTATTCAACCGGATTGAGGAACTGGACATACCTGTCATTGCGGCAATCAACGGTTACGCTCTTGGTGGAGGATGCGAGCTTGCCATGGCTTGCGACATAAGGATTGCAAGCAGAAAGGCGAAGTTCGGGCAACCCGAGATAAACCTTGCCCTGATTCCCGGTGCCGGTGGAACACAGAGACTGCCCAGGCTCGTCGGCATGGGAATGGCAAAAAAGCTGATTCTAACGGGGGAGATAATTGACGCCGAAACCGCTCACAGGCTGGGCCTCGTGGAGGAGGTTGTTGAGGAGGACGGGCTGATGGAAAGGGCTATGGAAATTGCAGAAAAGATAGCCGAAAAATCCCCTATTGCAGTAAAATTTGCCAAAAAAGCGATAAATTCTGCAAAATCTATGAGCCTTGCAGATGGCTTGAAGTACGAACTCACCCTCTTCTCTATGCTCTTCTCCACAAACGATGCCAGGGAAGGTATGAAGGCATTTCTTGAGAAGAGGAAACCCGAATTCAGGGGGAATTGAAATGAAGATTGATACGGTTGGTGTTGTTGGTTTTGGACTGATGGGAACGCAAATCACACAGTTTTTCGCCCAGAAGGGTTTTGAGGTTGTTGCTCTGGATGTGAGCCGGGATGCTCTGGAGAGGGGGCTTGCAGAGATCAGGGATGGAAGGTTCGGTCTCAAAAGGCTTGTTGAAAGGGGAAAGCTCAGCGAGGATGTGATGGACGCAGTTCTTGAGAGGATTAAAACCACCACAGATTATGGTGAATTGAAGAATGCTCAGCTCATAATAGAGGCTGTCTTCGAGAGCATAGAACTCAAGAAACAGGTCCTCGGGAAAATAGCAGAGGTGGCAGAGGATGCGATCATAGGCTCCAACACCTCCTCAATAAGCATAACCAGACTTTCCGGGGCTGTCAAACAACCGGAAAGATTTCTTGGAATACATTTCTTCAATCCTGCCCAGATTCAGAAGCTCGTGGAGCTTGTAAGAGGTATGCTGACCGACCGGGACCTGATGGAGGATATCAGGGCGTGGTTTGCTGAGCTTGGAAAGGTCCCGATCATGGTTAACGACTCTCCTGGATTTGCCACAACCCGGCTTGGCCTGACTCTTGCCAGGGAGGCGCTGCTGATGGTGCAGGAAGGAGTAGCAACACCACAGGACATAGACATCGGAATGATGCTTGGCTATGGATACCCGATGGGACCTCTCGAAACGGGGGACCTTGTGGGATGGGACACGAGGTTGAGAATACTTGAATCGCTCTTCGAGATGACCAAGGATCCGAAATGGGCGCCTCCGAAGCTTCTCGTGCAGCTTGTCGATGCGGGCTATACCGGAGACCCGGGGGTGAAAAAAGATAGCAGGGGAGGGATATACGAGTACTTCGGTCAGGAAAGGCCAACCGAACTTTTAAAAAGGCTCGGAGTAAGAAAATAGCTGACGTTCGGGTGGTCAGTATGGAGAACCTTTATTTTGAGGACTTTGAAGTGGGAATGGAATTTGAAACAGCAGGCAGAACGGTGACTGAGGCAGATATAGTCAACTTTGCAGCAATATCCGGGGACTGGAACCCCATTCATACCGATAAGGAATTTGCAAAGAACACTGTTTTCGGGGAGAGGATAGCCCACGGTCTTTTAACTCTCGCAATAGCGAGCGGTCTGATAACGAGAATGAGGCTCGTGGAAAAGACGATCGTGGCATACTACGGGATTGAAAAGCTGAGATTCACAAAACCCGTATTCATAGGTGATACGATAAAGGCAACTCTGAAGGTTGTTGACAGAGAGGAGAGGGAGAAATACGGCATTGTAACGTTCGAGGTCAGCGTCATCAAGCAGACCGGAGATGTGGTTCTCACCTACATCTCGAAATCGGCAATCAAAAAGAAGGGGGAGTAACATTCCCTGAAAAATAAAAATTACTTGAGTTTCGCCCCACAGGCAAGGCAGAATTTCGAATTGTCGGGCAGAAACTCTGCACCGCACTTTTCACATTTTTTCATCAGCGGGCCGTATGGATACCTGGGATCCATTCCTTCTCCGATCTTCTTTCTGATCTCCCTCATTCTCGGTTTCCTCTTCTCCTTGAATGCCCAGAGTCCCTCTGATGGCTCAACACTGCCTATGTTCAGCGAGAACCAGGCCTTGCCATGCTCCCACGTAAGCCTCCAGATCAGGTCTCTCCACCAGTTCAGGTGAACCTTGAAGTACCAGAGACTTGAGGCGGAGAGGTCAAGCATCCTGTCGATGTATTCCTTGACCTTCTCATCCAGTTTTTCGAGCGGCACGACCTCGTTGACAACTCCCCACTCGTATGCCGTCTTGGCATCAATCTCGCTGCTCAGCATAACTATCTCTGCCGTTCTCTTGATACCCATGTGGAGAGGCAGCCACTGGGATAGGCCACCGATTGAGGTCATGCCAACTCGTGGACCGGGAGAGATGAACCTGGCGTTTTCACTTGCTATGGCGAGGTCGCAGGCAGCGACGAACTCGAAGCCACCTCCTGCCGTGATCCCGTTCACCCTTGCAATTACGGGTTTTCCGCAGTGCATTATCATGTCAAAAACCCTGCCGTAAATCTCGCCCCACTTCCAGAAGTCAGACGATTTTTTGGTGTACTCCTCAGCGTACTCGTGGACGTTTCCTCCTGTGCAGAAAGCCTTGTCTCCGACACCCGACAGGACAATGAACTGCACATTGTCATCCCACATGGCATCCTCTATTGCCGACACCATTTCCCTCAGTGTTGTGAGGGTGTAGGAGTTGTGCTCATGGGGGCGGTTTATGGCTATCAGAGCTGTGTGGTCATACCACTCCTTGTCGTAAATTATCTCCTTATATTCGGTCATGATAAATACTGGTATTACTTAAATATAAATTTTACGAATTACGATATTGAGTTGAGAAAAGTTTACAAAGTAATAAAAGCAGATTCAAAATCTTGAAAATGTTACCGGCGGCGTTTTTACCGATTTTTATTAATGAGTTCTTTATTTTTTAAACTTTTTGAATTTGTCCCGTGCAATCAGTGCGGCCCCGTAGGCTCCCACTACCTGGGGTTCTTCTGGCACGAGTACTCTCACGCCCAGCTCCTGCTCTATTGCACTCACGACACCCCTGTTCTTTGCCACACCACCGGTCATCACAACATCCTCGACAATACCAACCTGCTTTACGAGGCCGTATATCCTCTTGGCTATGGACTCATGAAGTCCTGCCACAATGTCCTCGGCCTCTTCTCCCTGTGCGAGCAGCGATATCACCTCACTTTCGGCAAAAACCGTGCACACGCTGGTTATGGTGATCTTTTTTCTGCTTCTGAAGTGCATCTCGCTCATCTCGTTCAGAGACACCCCCAGCCTTTCCGCCATCACCTCGAGAAACTTTCCTGTCCCGGCAGCACACTTGTCGTTCATCGTGAACCTGACGACCTTTCCCTCTCCTGACAGCCCGATTACCTTGCTGTCCTGACCTCCTATGTCGATTACAGTCCTCACACTGTCGAAAATCTTTTTTGCACCCGTTGCGTGGCAGGTTATCTCCGTAACCTTTTCATCTGCAAAGTGCTGGGATGCCAGGTTCCTGCCGTATCCTGTAGCGACCCTGAACAGCACGTCTCCTTCATCAAGCCCCGCCTTTCTGAGACAGTCGAGGTATGCTCTTTTGCCGCTTTCTGATAGCTTCGCCTCTGTTTTTGCAATGTGATATGCCGCAATATTTCCATCCCCATCGACAACGCAAACCTTGATTGCCAGCGATCCAATGTCTATTCCGGCAAAGTACAGAGCCATCACCTGTGTGACTACGATATTGACTCAAGATAGGCATCAATAAGGTTTTTGGCCCTTTCGAGTGGCATCAGCCTTGGATCGCACTGGGGGGCCTCGAGGATGAGACTGCTTATGCCGAGTTCTTCCTGCAGAACCTTTGCAAGAGGTCTGACGATCATGGACGTTATCCTGCATCCCGTGTTTTCCAGGAGGAGCGCACCGTCAATGTCTGCTTTCTTAGCTGTCCTCACAACGCTGTCGAGCATCTCGTAGCCCGAGTTGGTTACGTGCATCGACCTTCTCACCATGCTCTCAAGGGGTTTTGAAGCATCGACTCTGTGGACGGATGCGTTCACGTACAGGTTTACCGGGAAATTGGCGCCATTTCTCTCACAGTATTCGTACAGCGAGAGTGTGTGCCAGGGCATTATTCCGAAAGTTAAAAGTCTGTGTTTCTCGTCCGAGACTCCTTCACGTTTTTTCACCCTTTCTTTCATCATTTCGTGAGCCTTCTTCATGAACTCATAAGCATAATCGCTTCCGAGAACGAAAAACGCAATGAAAACGAAGTCTCCAAGCTCTCTCTGACTCGCTGGAGTGGGTGTGGACATCATCAGGTCCAGTGTATCGATGAGCAGTTGGGATGTTTTCTCCGAAATTGCAAAAACCTCTCTGAACTTGTCCTCATCATAAGGGCCCGCAACTGACTCCATGAAGCTCATGAGATCCTTTAGCCTGTCGATCGTGTATTCCACGTAAAGTTCCTCGGCCCATTCTGCCTCCTTTGTGACCTCGTCGAGGTTTTTCAGGGAATCTGACGTCCAGTACGGGTAGTTGATCACGTACCTCGGCACGCCGTAATACCTTGCAAAAACGTCTGCCATCTCGTGGTGCGCTACACATAAAGCCCTTGTCCCCACAATGAAGTCCGGTCTCGGCATCAGGGGTTTTGTCGCCTTTTCCGGCTCGAGAATCATGCCGAGGGTCGTCTTGAAGTAGTCGCATATGAAGTGGCTGTATCCATGAGATATTGCCGAGTCTATCAGGTCTGATGAGCTGCCTCTGGCGGCACAGTATGCTGAGTACTGTTCGGGGAATGCTGGAATTACGTCGAAAACGTATATGAGCTCTGAAGGATGGAAGGAGAAGAACCACCCCACAGGTCTGTTCTTCTCTGCCAGCCTGCTCTGCCTTTCGAGATGCTTCCTGAAAAGCTCCCTGTAAAGGGTTTTATAACCGATGGGATTCCAATATGCCATAAACATCATCTCCCGTGGGATTCAACAAACGCCTCAATCCTGCCCTCAATTTGGGCCTTCGAAAGCGGAAAGTCAAGGTCTATCGTTAAAACCGGCAGGTCGAGCTCGTCGATAATGGCCGGACACTGATGTCCGCAAACCTCACAGCCCCTGTCTTTGAAAACGATTACAGCTTCAGCCCTGCTGGCCTTTATCCTGTCTCTGATGAATTTTGCCCTTTCATGCACTGAAAGCTCGTTGGATGCCGAGGTCATCACGCATGCAGTTGACTGGAGGTATCTGTCTGCAATCCCCTCAAGATTTGCTCTGTTTATGATTCCGTGGTGGTATCCCGTGGAGGTGCAGAAGTCGTCAGAGACCACGGCAATTCCGTGGTTTTCAAGAATTTCCAGAAGCTCGGAGCTGTAAAAGTCCGTACCGGAAACGTGAACCCTCAGGATGTAGTCACCGTTTCCCTCTCTTTCAGAAAGAAGTCTGTAAAGCTCTTCTGCAATTCTGTTGAAATCCTCCTTAAGCATGTGCATGGATGACAGCATGATCAGCATCCACTCCGAAGCGCTTATCTTTACTTCATCCTCGCTCCTCAACCTCTCCAGTTTCATGCAAATCTTTCTAAAGGCGTTATACACCTCTATGGACTTTTTCAGTGTTGCAGCATCTGTCTCGGAACCCGTAAACTTTGAAAGAAAACTCGAAAACCGTTCAAGCTCTTTGATGAAGAATTTTCTCGATTTCTCATCTCTGCTGAACGGATACTGAACCATGTAGGAGAACTCCGGTTTTAAGTAAAAACGGTAGAGCGAGAAAAGATGTATTTTGGTGTCGTCGGAAGTTGTGCTTGCAATCCCGTCCAGATAGTCAGTTTCACCCCTCAGTCCAGCCTCCATAACGTTTCTTGCGTAATAGCACGTCCACTGGGGCATGACGGAGCTGGCATTGGGTGTGCTTCCGTAGTTTCCGAATACTCTCACCGGTACGGCTTTGGCTGAGTGGATTATTTCTTCCGGGACATTATTGCAGAGCGTTCCTATCACCTTCATTCCCTTTTCTCTGTACTCCTTTATTTTCGCCCTGTTATCGACGGCGTTTTTCATCCGGGCGAACAGTTCGTCAACGCTGTCGCTCAACGATATCACCGGTTCAGCTACCCTCGAATTTCTTTCTCTCTTCCTCTCTCAGGATTCTCCTGAGGATCTTGCCCACCGGAGACTTTGGAAGTTCGTCTCTGAATTCTATGATTCTCGGAACCTTGTAGCTTGCCAGGTGCTTTCTTGCAAATTCCACGATTTCCTCCTCTGTTGCGGTTTCGCCTTCCTTGAGAACAATGAATGCCTTTACAGTCTCACCCCTGTACTTGTCAGGCACTCCGATAACGGCACACTCCTTGACCTTTGGGTGCATGTAGAGAACCTCTTCAACCTCTGACGGATAGATGTTGAACCCTCCGGCGATTATCATGTCCTTCTTCCTGTCCACTATGTATATGTAACCGTCCTCGTCCATGTAGCCCATATCGCCTGTGTAGAGCCAGCCGTCCTTTATGGCCTCCCTCGTTTTTTCGGGATCATTCCAGTACTCCCTGATTATTTTCTTGCTCCTGAGAACAATCTCGCCAATGTTTTCTTCACCGGGTGGGAGCGGGTTGTCAGTGCCGGGGTCCATTATTCTCATCTCGACAGTTGGAACTGGCAGTCCCGCACTGCCCACCTTTATTACACCGTGAACGGGGTTGCTCGTGCCTATTATTGCAGCCTCGGTCAGCCCCCACTGCTCTATCACGGTTGCGTTTGGCATGAGCGCCTTGACCTCCTTCAGAAGCTCAACTGGTACGGGAGCAGAACCAACGCTTATAACCCTTACAGACGAGAAGTCTGCGGTCTTCGAGTATGGATGGTTCACAATGGCGACAAGATGGGTCGGCACGCAGTGAATCTGGGTTATGCCGTAGGTTTCAATTGCACTGATGAATTCTCCGGCGTCGAAGTAGGGGAACAGAACAACGGTGCCGCCATTCATGAAGACGTTCATGTTGGATGTCCATATCCCGTTTCCGTGAAACATCGGCATCAGTCCGGAAAAAACGTCTTCACCCCTTCTTATGTCCAAACAGGCAGAGAATATCTTTGCATCGATCATCAGGTTGCGGTGTGTGTAAACTGCACCCTTCGCTCTCCCGGTTGTCCCGCCCGTGTATGTCAGTGAGGCAACATCCTCGGGTTTTAGGTCCTTTTCAGGCCTCTTTGGAGAGTGTTTGAGCAGATCGTTGAAGTAGAGAACGTTCTCCTTTTCCCTGATCTCCTGT
Source organism: Geoglobus acetivorans (assembly GCF_000789255.1). Taxonomy (NCBI): domain Archaea; kingdom Methanobacteriati; phylum Methanobacteriota; class Archaeoglobi; order Archaeoglobales; family Archaeoglobaceae; genus Geoglobus; species Geoglobus acetivorans. The sequence continues at coordinate 675,113 of NZ_CP009552.1, read as the reverse complement.
TCGTGGAGCATCGGGATAAACCTTCTTGCTGATGGAGATATGAAATCTCTCAGACTTGTCAGGATCACGTACTCGAGCCCGGTTCTGTCGAGAACAGCTCTGACTCTATCGTAAAGGATGTCGAGGGTTACTATGGCTCTGGCTCCTGAGTGATTGAGCTGGTATTCAAGCTCTCTTTCAGTGTACATCACGTTCGTGTGGACAGCTATCATTCCGTTGCTTATTGCACCGAAGTACCCTATGTTGAACTGGGGACAGTTCGGCATGAAAAATGAAATTCTGTCTCCTCGTTCCAGATACTCACTCAATCCGCCTGCAAACCTGCAGACATGGTCAAAAAACTCACCATACTTGATCCTGTTCCCGTAATATATGATGGCATCCTTGTCTCTGAATTCCTCTGAAACGCTTTCAAGCGCATGTGGAGGAGTGGTGTCCGGTTCTTCAATGTCCTCCGGCCATCCTATGTATGGATACCACTTTTTCCAGATCTGATCGTTCATGATTTATTTTTACATTAATTCCTTAATAACTTTTTCTATCGGTTTACATGTGTCAGAGCCATAAGCTGATCTTTATCGTTCAATGAGCGATTAAAATGTTTTTTACTGTTTCACTCTGCTGTAATTCTGTTTAATCTGTAAAGTATTGAAGGGTAACAATAAACCAAAGTTAAGATTATGACAGTAATTGTCAAACAATGTAACAATGATAAAAAATCCGGAAAGGAGTCATTCCGGAAGTGCTTCTTCTTTCTTTACCGTGAACCTCTTTATCTTGCTCCATAACCCTTCCGGTGCAATCACAGCCACGACTATCAGGAGTATGTACAGCAGAACCTCATCGTTTACAGGGAGCCATGCCGGAAAAGCCTGGACAGCACCTTTCAGCCACCAGTTCTTGAGGAGGTATATCGCAAACCCACCAAAAACGGGGCCGTAGAGTGTTCCAAGCCCGCCTATAACGGCCGACAGTATTATCAGCAGCATGAGCGGGATATCGTAAACATCGGGCCCGATCGTTATTCTGTAGTGGACGAGGGTGGCACCACCTATTCCTGCGAAGAATGAGCTTGTAACGAATGCGAGAATCTTGTATTTGACAACGTTTATTCCAAGAGCCTCTGCGAGTACCTCGTCATCTCTGACTGCCCTGAATTTTAGGCCTATCTCGCTGTTGACAAGCAGCCAGATGAGTATGAAGGAGATCATGAACACGGCGAAGGCGAAGTAGTATCTGAGCAGGGGTGATTCTGAAAGGCTCCTCTCGAGGCCTATGGAAAATCCCTCCTCACCGCCGAATATGTTGGAGAAGACATACACCGACTGCATGAACACGAGGGGCAGTATGGCGGTAACGAGTGAGAAGTAGTAGCCTTTCAGCCTCAGCGTAATGATGCCTATGCCAAGTCCGAAAAGTGCCGCAACTATTCCTCCCATAAGGATCGATACGGGTACCGGCACGGGAGACATGTTTGCCAGAAAATCCACCGAGCCGGAAAATCTGGACGGGACCTGCAGCAGAGCAGCGGTGTATGCCCCGAGACCGACAAAAACCGTGTGGCCGAGATTGACCTGACCCGTGTAGCCCACAATTATGTCCCAGCTTATCGTCAGGATCAGAAAAATCATGGTGAGCCCCAGCAGGTACAGAAACGCCTCTGAAACAGCAAACGGGATTGCAAGACCCGCTATTAAGAATATCGTCCATGCGATTATCTGTCTCATATCCATTTCCGGTAGCTTAGATACCATCATTCTTCCACCCCGAAAAGTCCGGTAGGTCTGAAAATAAGGATGGCAATTATCAGGAGGAGCGTCACAAACTCAGACCACCTTGCCCCGAAGAAGGTTATCACGATTGTAATAACATAACCGACAATGAACGCCGCAACTATGCTGCCCCTCACACTTCCAAGCCCGCCGAGGATGACTATCGCAAAAGCGTAGATCAGGGATTTCATGGCCACCATTGGTGTGGCTGCGAAAACCTGGGTGTAGAGTATGCCACCAATTCCCGCCAGCACGGCGGATATGAACATTGTGAGCATGAAAATTCTGTCCACATTGATACCCACAAGCATCGCTCCCTCAACATTCTGTGAGGATGCTGACACCTTTTTTCCAGTCCTTGTCTTGTTGATGAACACCTCGAGCAGGATAAGACAGATGATTGCGACGAAGAACGCGAGAATCCTCTTGTAGGTGATGGGGACGCTTCCTATCCTGAGAACGCCGGTGATAAGCGAGGGATACGAAATACCGTGTTCTCCGAACAGGAGGATGAGTATCTGCTCCACAAGGAGGGCAAACGCGAGAGTTACGATTATGATCATGACCTCATGCTCCTTTATTCTGGCAAGTATGCCCGAATACAGCGCAACCCCTATCATGCCCACGAGGAATACAGACACGACCGATGCTATGTATGGGTCGAGCCCGTATTTGTACAGGCTTATGCCAATGTATGCCGACAGAACAAAAAACGTCCCGTGAGCGAAATTCAGGATTCTCGAAACACCGAAAATGAGTGAGAAACCTGAAGCAACGAGCGCCCATATTCCGCTTACGACAGCGCCATAGACAAGAATCCTGAGCAGGATATCTATCATGGTTGATAATGTGTTTACAAAAAAATAAAAAAATTTCGGTCAAAGTTTACAAATTCTGGAACTTTTTTAAGTTCAAATCCACGGTGGTAACTTAAGGTCTCCGTTCGCAACGGTCGATGGGTACAGATAGTACTGCTTTCCATCCTGCCACTGGGCTATGAAGTTTCTGACATATTCATCGCCCCAGACAAGGGCGTGATTGCTGTAGAAAGCAATGTTCCTCGTCAGCTTGGCAGGGTTTCCGGGCTTGTATTTCTCAAGGTATTTGACGACAACATCAGGATCAAACGGATTCTTTTCTCCAGCCTTATATGCAGCTTCTACCGCCATCTTGTAGAGATACACTGCGTCGTACGCTCCATACGCCTGATGGGATTCAGGATAGTGCCCGTACTTCTTCTTGTAATTCTCGATGAACTTGGCCGCCATTTCGGTTGGTGGCGAGGTTATCAGCACACCGCCATCAACGAGGAATATTTCATAATTGGCAGCCCCACCGGTCTTCTCATAGAACTGGGCATCTATTGCAGCGAGATCATGCCCGCCGAGAATGGCAGGTATTTGCAGTTCAGCCCACTGCTTTGCGAGAACATCTCCCGTACCGGAAATGGCGAGTATCGGCATTATCAAATCTGCACCCTTGTCCTGAGCGTCAAGAAGGATCTGCTCATATTCGGTAAATCCTCTCGGAACCTTCTGGTCTCCAACAATTTCTATACCTCTTTCCTCAAGCAGAGGAGTCAGACCGGCAACAACGGGATCGGTCCAGACATGCTCATCTCTTATGATATACACCTTGTTGATCTCAACACCCTTGCTTCTCAGGTAGTCGATCATTGCTGCAAGATCCAGTGCGAAAGTTGAACCGTTGTTCTGGCTCACCCTGAACCAGTACTTGTACTTGTCGTAGTTTTCGGCAACCATCTTCGGATGTACGGGACTTGAAGCATCTGAGAGGAATATCGTCTTTGTTTCAGCCATGACCTCCATCATTGCGCTCATGACTCCGCTGCTGAACCCTCCCGTGATCATGTCTGCATTTTCCTGTGTGGCGAGCCTTCTGAATTCGGCAGTTGCGGCATCCGGGTTGAGTTTCGTGTCTCCCACGACAAGTCTTACTGGAAGGCCGAGAATTCCACCCTGTGCGTTTATCTCATCAACTGCGAGCTGGGCTGCATTTTTCTCGGCAGTTCCTTCAGGCAGAGACATGGGACCTATGACTCCAATCACAACCTCCGTTTTCCCTTCAAATTTGGGTGTCGGGGTTGCGGTGGCCTGTGGAGTGGGTGTAGCCTGGGGTGTGGGTGTAGGTGTCGCTTCTGGCTTCTGCTCCTGTGCACAACCGAGTGCTAATGCTGCCACCAACACCAGAACTAATATCAGTTTTTTCATCATTTATTGTGATTGAAAAAGGTAATACTTAAATATTTCGTGAGCAAATACAACATTCGATGAAACCAGTACTCAAAGTTGAAAATGTTAAGAAAAAATTCGGTGAACTTGTAGCACTGGAAAATATTTCCTTTGAAGTGTTTGACAGAGAGTGTCTGGGTATAATAGGCCCCAATGGAGCGGGGAAAACAACGCTCTTCAATGTTATTTCTGGCCATATGAGGCCTACTGAAGGGCGAGTGTTTTTTGACGGGAAGGACATTACTGGAAAGAGGCCAAGCGAGCTTGTAAAACTTGGACTTGTAAGGACGTTTCAGATTATACGGGCGTTCAGAAATATGACTGTGGAGGAGAATTTCCTGGCAGTTGGTGGAGAGTATGAGGACATAATGAAGGAACTCGGTCTGTGGAGCAAGAGGAACATGGTTGCAAAGAATCTCTCGCAGGGGGATTTGAGGAAACTGAATATAGGCCTTTCGCTGGCCACGCAGCCCAAACTTCTGCTTCTCGATGAACCTTTTTCGGGCTTGAGTCCGAAAGAGTGCGCAGAGCTTCATTCGGTGATAGACCACCTGAAGGAACGAGGTGTAACGATGGTGATTATTGAACACAAGCTCAAGGAGCTTTTCAGCCACGTGGAGAGAGTTCTGGTGCTGAATTATGGCATTCTGCTCTGTGAAGGTAAACCGGACGAGGTCGTGAACGACGTGAAGGTTATTGAAGCATATCTCGGTGATGGGTATGCGGTTGCTTGAGGTCCGCAACCTCAACTCGTATTACGGGAAAGCACACGTGCTTCACGACGTCTCACTGCATGTTGACAGGGGGGAGACGCTTGCAGTCCTCGGCCCCAATGGGGCTGGGAAAACGACCCTTCTCAATTCGATATGTGGCATGGTGAAAACAGAGGGTGAGATACTCTTCAAGGATAGGGAAATCTCTTCTCTGAAACCATACAGAAGGATCAAGCTGGGTATGGGGGTGTGTCCGGAGGGGAGAAAACTCTTTCCCGATATGACGGTTGAGGACAACCTCCTGCTTGGAGCGGGAAACGGAAATGCCAAAGAACAGCTTGAATTCGTTTATGACCTCTTCCCGAGAATAAAGGAGCTGAAAAATAACGTTGTTAAAAACATGAGTGGTGGAGAGCAGCAGATGGTGGCAATCGGCAGGGCACTGATGTCAAATCCCGAACTTCTTCTGCTTGATGAACCATCGATGGGGCTTGCGCCTATAATTCTCGGGAAAATAATGGAAGCTCTGAAGAGAATAAGGGAGGAGACTGAGATATCCATACTTCTTGTGGAGCAGAATGTCCATCTTGCACTTCAGCTTGCGGACAGGGTGAGCGTACTTGTCAAGGGTGAGATAGTGAGTGAAGGGAAGGCTGAGGAGATGGTGGACCTCGAGAAGCATTATTTTGAGCTGTAAAACGGGGTGATGGAGTTGCCGGTGATGCTGAGAGTTAGGGATGTGATGAATGAGGATGTAACGAAGGTTGAGAAAAACGAGGATGTGCTTTCGGCAATGAATAAAATGATTGAAAAGGGCGTGAAATGTGCGGTTGTGGTCGATGACAGCGGAAAGGAGATTGGCCTGATAACTGAAGGCACCGTCGTCAGAAAGGTGCTGATGGACCGGAAGGACCCTGCAGAGGTCAGGGTTGGGGAGATAATGTCAACCCCGCTGAAAACCATTCCGGCAGACATGAGCTTACGGGATGCGATGATCAAGTTTGTTTCGGATAATGTCAAGCAGCTCTATGTTGAGGATAACGGGAAGATTGTGGGAATCATTACGGAACACAGGATTTTGAAGGCTCTGACCGAGATCATTGTTACATTGCTCTCAATTTGACCAGCTTTATTTTACGAATTAAACATTAAATTTTTAAAGTGTGTTTACAATGTAATACTGGTGATAGGATGAGATTTAAGGATCGGGTTGTGCTGGTAACCGGAGCGGGTAGGGGTATAGGAAGGGCGATAGCTGAGGCATTTGCCAGAGAAGGTGCGAATGTTGTGATCAATGACATAAATGAAGAGGATGCGAAAAAAACAGCTAAAGAACTGGCCGAAAGATATGGCGTCAAGACTCTTGGCTACAAAGCAGACGTTACCAGCTATTCTGAGGTTTCCGAGATGGCGGAGTACGTTAAAAAAGAGCTCGGAACGGTTGACATTCTGGTGAACAATGCGGGGTTCTGGACCATCAAGAAGTTCATAGACACAACCCCTGATGACTGGGAAAAGGACATCAGGATATGCTATTACGGTACGCTGAACTGCACCCATGCCTTTCTGGGAGGCATGCTTGAGAAAAGATACGGCAGGATAATAAACATCGTGAGTGATGCGGGAAGAATTGGAGAGCCGTATCTGGCGGTCTACTCCGGAGCGAAGGCTGCTGTAATAGGGTTCAGCAAGGCTCTTGCGAAGGAGGTTGCCAGACGCAATATCACGGTCAACTGCGTTGCCGCAGGTGTAACAAAAACACCGGGGGTCGAGGGCTTTCTGAAAAGTGTTGGCGGAGAGGAAAAGCTTGTGAAAGCGTACCCCAGAGGGAGGCTCGGAAAGCCTGAAGACATAGCCAATGGGGTGATCTTTTTCGCTCTTGACGAGTCAGAGTACATAACTGGCCAGGTGATAAGCATAAGCGGAGGATACACCACACTTGGATAATGCGCCTCAATCAGGCGTTTTCTAAATTTTTGAGCGAGGGAAAAAGTATGGCGCCTTCGACAAGATGTCTGAACTGCAGACACAGGTTTGAGGTTGAGAGAGGTGTGGACACTGCAGAATGTCCCTACTGCGGGACAAGGTGGAGAATAAGCTGGATGGATCCCGAACAGCCCAAGGTTCAGGGCAAGGCGGAATGAGGTGTTTGTATGGTTCTTAACCGAAAGCTGGGAATCATTGATCTGGGTAAGAACAGGGTTCTGGTTAGAGAAATCCCTGTTGAGCTGAGAAAAAAGCACCTCGGAGGGAGAGGGCTTAACTGGTACTATCTCTACAATTCCATCCGTCCCGATGTTGATCCGTATTCTCCTGAAAACGTCCTTGCCATCGGTGCAGGTTTGCTGACGGGATTTCCAGCACTCGGTGCTGGAAGGACGCAGATCTCTACAAAAAACCCCATGACGGGCGGTGTTGGCGATTCCAACATGGGTGGTGCATTTGGACCACAGCTCAGGCTTGCCGGTTTTGATCACCTCCTCATTGTTGGCAGAGCTGAAAAACCATCTTACATTCTCGTCAGAGATGGTGGAATAGAAATCCGGAGTGCTGAGCATCTCTGGGGTCTCGATACCCACACAGCACAGAAAGTGCTCAGAGAAGAGACAGGAGACGATAGGGCTGAGAGCATGGTGATCGGTAGGGCAGGAGAAAATCTCGTCTCTTTCGCCAACGTGATGAACGGAATAAAGAATGCCGGAGGGAGGAGCGGCACCGGGGCTGTTATGGGGTCAAAGAACCTCAAGGCGATCGTGGCGAGCGGAGATATCGATCTGGTGGTTCACGATCCAGAAAAACTCCTTGACTACGCTCTTGAAGTGGACAGACGGGCGAGAAACACCAAGTGGGCAAAAACTCTGGGACGTCTCGGCACCCCTCTGCTTTATGATGTGTCATATACCACGGGATTTATTGGCACGCTGAACTGGCAGTACAACACTCCGGGAGAGGATGGAAAACCGCTTGAAGCAGAGAATCTCGAGAAATACAGTGTTAAAATGGTGGCATGCATTGGATGCAGTGTTCACTGCAGGCACAGGGTGAAGATCCGGGAGGGCAGATACAGAGGGGTTGTGACCGAGGGCCCGGAATATGCCGCCATAGGGGCATTTGGGACCGGAGTGGGTGTTTACGACTGGGAGTTTGTCATAAAATGCAATGAGATGGCAAACAAATGGGGGATTGATCTGATATCTCTTGGAACAACTGTCGCATGGGCGTTTGAACTTTTCCAGAGGGGCTATATAACCGAGAATGACACAGGCGGTTTGCGGCTTGAGTGGGGCGATGAAAATGCAGTTCTCGAGCTTGCGAAAATGATCGTGGAAAGGAAGAATGTTGGAAATGTTCTTGCTGACGGGATGCTGAAAGCCTCTGAAAAATTCGGTAAGGACTCGCTTTACTATGCCAACCAGACAAAAGGACATCCGAACCTGCTGACGGACGAAAGAGGAATCCCAAGCTTCGCTCTTGGAATTGCCACATCCACGAGGGGGGCAGACCATTTGAGGAGCAGACCGGGAATTGACCTCTTCCAGCTTCCTGAGGAAACCCTTGAGAGGATATACGGACACAGAATTGTGAGCGATTTTACGGCTTACGAGACAAAGGGAATAATGGTGTGGTGGCATGAACTGCTTTACAACGTTGTTGACAGTCTCGGGATCTGCAAGTTCCAGACCGTTTTTAACTCTGCAAACTCTCCGAGATTTGAGGATTACGTGCCTCTGATAGAGTTTGCAGCAGGAATCAGGATGACAAAGGAGGATCTGATGGAGATTGGTGAAAGGAATTACACCATCGAGAGAATGTTCAACGTTTTGAACGGATTCAGCAGAAAGGACGACTACCCGCCCGAGAGGTATTTCAGAGAGGAGACCAAGAGGGGTTTACCGTTCATGAAGGGCAGGAAGCTTGATAGAGAGAAGTACGACATGATGCTCGAGGAATACTACAGGCAGCACGGCTGGGATGAAAATGGGGTTCCGAAGAGGGAAACGCTCGAACGGCTCGGGATATCTGAGCCTGATTATTCGATTCTGGAGGTGCTGTGAATGACATCTGAGAGATACCTCATGGTGTTCCCTGAGCTTTGTACCGGATGCAGGGAGTGCGAGATCGCATGTTCTCTGAAACACGATGGAGTCGTGGGTTACCAGAAGTCGAGAATCAGGATAATAAGAGATGTATTTGAAGGGATGGAGATTCCTGTGGTTTGCATGCAGTGCATTGACGCTCCGTGCATGAATTCATGCAGGGTTGAGGCGATATATGTTGACGAGAGGGGTGCAAAGATAATTGATTACGAGAGGTGCATAGGGTGCAGGAGATGCATAGTTGTCTGCCCCCTCGGTGCGAATTTTCTGAATCCTGAAACGGGAAAGCCCATCAAGTGCGACCTCTGCGGTGGCGATCCGGTGTGTGCAGAGTTTTGCTCGACTGGTGCGATAAGATACCTCAGCCCCGAAGAGATAAATTCGGAAGAGTTAAGACTTGCTTCGAGAAATTACATTAAGGCTCTGATTGAAAGGGAGATGTGATATGCGGGTGAGGCTGGTAGGACCGCTTAAGCGAAAATATGGAGAGGTTATCGAAATCCATGTAGGCGGGGATATCACCCTTGGAAAAGCACTGAAAATCGTCTCCGAGAAATATCCGGAACTCAAAGGCGAGATTGATGACGTCGAGGCGTACAACTTCTCCCTCAATGGCGTACTCGTGAGGAAGGATGAAATTGATTCGATTATGGTTCGGGATGAGGATGAGATCATAGTGATTCCTGCGATCTCAGGGGGTGATAGGGCGGAGAGGGTAAAAAAGATTGTGATGGGCAACTTTGACCTGAGCGGGGAAACGTATCACATTTTTGAGGAAAAGCATGAATTTTTCACCAGACTCGCCTCTGATCTGGTGGAGTTTTCAGGTGGTACTTTCGAATCGTGTCTTGATGTTGGCTGCGGAACCGGGGTCCTTGCCCGGATTCTGGATGACTGTGAGGTTGTTGGGCTCGATATCTCGAGAAAAATGCTTGAGAAGGCCAGAGAATTCATGATTCATCTCGTGCAGGGAGATGGTGCAAATCTCCCTTTCAGGGATGGCAGCTTTGACGCCGTTTTATTCAATGCATCGATTTTTCTGATACCCGATGCGGGAAAAGCGCTGAGAGAAGCTCTGCGGGTTGTAAGGACCGGTGGCACAGTTGCTGGCAGTCTGTTTTCGGGCATTTATCGCTCTGGAGATAATGCTCTTGCAGAGCTTGGCCTGATGCACAGAGAGGTTTACCCATCAGACCGAATAGTGTCCATGATTCGTGAACTTGGCGGGGAAATTGACGTGGTGGACTACAGGGCTGGAAGACACCTGATAATCGATTTTTATTCAGTCCCTGCGATGTCAAACGCACTTTTTCCGGGAATTGAATATGTGGAAAGGGTAAAACTGGTGAAAGAGCGGTTGAAAAATCTTCCACACGATCTCGAATTCAGGTGGACGTTTTTCAGAATTCCGGATTAATTTACGAATTAAAATTTTTGCCTCTCTTAACTTTACAAACTTAACAGAAAGTTATTTATACGATTTACTGTGTAATTTTCATGGTTAATGGTTAATATTGTTTGGGGTGGTTGGATGTACTGGAACCCAGTTATAGAGAAGATGGGCCCTGATGAGATCAGGGAGATGCAGGGGAGGTTGCTGAGAAACACGGTGCATTATGCCTACAGCTATTCTCCGTTTTACAGGAAGCTGTATGATGGCGCCGGAATCAGGCCGGATGATGTCAGGAGTGTGGACGATGTTGTGAAACTGCCATTCGTAAAAAAGCAGGATTTGAGGGACAGCTATCCTTACGGCATGTTTGCAGTACCTCTTTCAAAAATTCTGAGAATTCATGCCTCCAGCGGAACAACCGGGAAACCGACAGTTACCGGATACACCGCCGACGATCTTGAACTCTGGAGCGAAAGCCTGGCGAGGGGACTGTACTCGGCAGGTATCCGGAAGGAGGATATAATCCAGAACGCCTATGGCTACGGGCTCTTCACCGGCGGCCTTGGTTTCCACTATGCCGGAGAGAAGATTGGTGCGACGGTAATTCCGTCATCGTCGGGAAACACTCAGAGACAGATTGAGCTTATGAAGGACCTCGGTTCTACAGTAATATGCTGTACCCCAAGTTACATGATCTACCTGACAGAGTATGCGGCCAAAATGGGAGTTGATCTGAGGGAGGATACTGAGCTCAGAATGGGTGTTTTTGGAGCAGAACCCTGGAGCGAGGAGACCAGGAAGAGGATTGAGAACAAATCCGGAATTGATGCCATAAACATCTACGGCACTTCGGAGATAAGCGGACCTGTAGTGAGCGAGTGCCACGAAAAGGCTGGAATCCACTTCTGGGCAGACATATTCCTGATTGAGGTAATCGATCCAAAAACCGGTGAGCAGCTCGGGGAGGGGGAGAAAGGCGAACTCGTAGTTACGGTCCTCGGAAAGGAAGGACTTCCGATGATAAGGTGGAGGACAGGAGACATAACCAGCATAATCTACGAGAAATGCAACTGCGGAAGGTGGCACCCGAGAATTGACAGGATTACCGGCAGAGCGGACGACATGTTCATTGTGAGGGGAGTCAATGTCTTTCCGAGTCACGTGGAGTATGCGCTCATGCAGGTCAGGGAGGTCAGCGAGCATTACATGATCGTACTTGAGAGGGATGAAAACGGGCTTGATCTGATGAAGGTGCAGGTTGAGATAAACCCAGAATATGTGGGCAGAATAGGGTTCGATGAGCTTGCCCGGAAGGTTCAGGAGACACTGAGGAGCTATCTGAATGTAACCCCGGCCGTTGAGATTGTGGAGCCTGAAACCCTGCCAAGGTTCGAGGGAAAGGCCAGGAGAGTTGTTGACAAGAGAAAGGTCTGATAGCATTGAGGCCGGCACTCGTGGTCATAGACCTGATAAAGGGGAACAAACCCTTTTTTAACGAAGAGCATTTGCAGATAATCCCGAGAGTCAGGCGTGTAATAGATGAGCTGAGGAATTTTTCTGTTCCCATAATTTTTGCAAACGACAGCTACCCTGAGAATGACTGGCTCTTCAATTTCATGAAGAAACACGCAGTAAGGGGAACTGAGGAAGTGGAGGTAATCGAAGAACTGGGAGTCATGGAAGGGGATATCATTGTGGAAAAAAGAAGATTCAGTGCATTCTTCAGAACCGACCTGGACATAACCCTGAGAGAGCTTGGAGTGGATACAGTCGTTCTTGCAGGGATAAACACTCACGTATGTGTCCTTTCCACGGCTTTCGATGCCATCAGCAACGATTTCAGGGTGATCCTGCTGAAGGATTGCTGCGCCTCCCACACCAGAGAGGTTCACGAGTTTGTTGTCAATCGATTCAGGGGTCTGCCGGCTTTTCAGGTTATGGGAAGTGAGGAGTTCCTTGAGTCTGTTCGTGGAAAGTGCTGAACCACCTCAATTTTTTCAGATTTTTTGCCGGTCTAACTTTGTAACACCAATGTGTCTTTGTGTCAAACATTGTCAAAATTTAACCGAATAATTTTTAAATTTGTAAAATAACAATTAAACATGAGGATTGCCATAGTGGGGGCCGGAGTAATTGGGAGCATTTTTGCATACATATTTGGAAGGAAGCACGAGGTTACACTGATCGAAGTTGTGAAGGAGAAGGTCGAACTTTACAGAAAGGAGGGCTATTCGATAATAATGCCGGATGGGAGCGAGGTGCACGTTGATAACGTTCATGTGACCCCTGACCCGGCGGAGGTTGGCGAGGTTGACCTTGTTCAGATATCCGTGAAGGGGTATGCAACCGAACCGGCAACGAAGAATGCCCTGCCCATGATAGGGAAGGATACCATGGTTCTGTCTGTTCAGAATGGACTTGTGCATGACATCATTTCGAACATCGTTGGCAGGGAGAAGGTTATTGCAGGTATTACCGCCCACAGTGGCATGCCGGTCTCGCCAAACGTCATCAGGTACGTCGGTGGTTACGGACCCCTTCTGACCATAGGCAAATATGACAAGAATCCGGATGAGAGATTTAACTGGGTGGTTGAGGAACTGAGAAAGACTGGAGAGGAGATTCTTGTTGTGGACGATATCGAACCAATCATCTGGAAAAAGCTTGTTGCCAACGTTGCATGCAATCCCGTGGCGGCCATAACCGGAATGACGAGTGTTGAAGCTCTTGCCTGCGAAAACAGCAGGGAACTGATCAAAATACTGGCTGAGGAAGTTGTGGCCGTTGCAAAGGCGAGAGGCATTTACTTTGAGGAGATGGAAAACATAGCCGAGTTCGTCTATCAGGCATTTGCGGGAACAAAGGACAACAAGGTTTCCATGCTTCAGGATGTTGAGGCGAAGAGAAAGACCGAGGTGGACACGCTTAACGGAGCAATCGTTGCAGAGGGAGAGCGGCTTGGAGTCAGTGTCCCGGCGAACAGGGTCATCACCAACATTGTGAAATCGATTGAGTACATGTACGGTAAGAGGGGTTGAGCCAGCCAACATTCCAATTTTTTGCATGGCCTATGAGAACTCTTGACCTGAGGGAATCTCTTGCCCTGCTCAGGAAGTACGGCATCCCGGTTGCTGACACTTTTTTCGTATCCTCGGAAGATGATGTTCTTGGTTTGAAAGACGTGCTGCCTTTACCCTGTGTGGTTAAGCCAAATACTGGCGGTCACAAGTCCGAGCTGGGAGTGTTTAAGGATCTGAGATCAGTGGATGAAATCCTCCACGCTCTGAATGAACTTGGCTGTGAGGCTGGAATTCAGAGGATGGTTCACGGCTTTGAGATTTTTCTCGGGGCGAAGAGGGACAGGTTTTTCGGACATGTTCTTGCCCTCGGGACTGGAGGCGTGTTTGCAGAGCTTTTCGAGGACATATCGTTCAGATTGATGCCCATAACGTGGCAGGATTTTGACGATATGATGGATGAGACAAAACTGTCTGCTGTATCGAGAGGATTCAGAAACTTTGGTTTCAGCAGGAAAAAGCTTTACAGCATAGTAAAGAAATTTGAAAGGATGGTTATCGAGGAAGGTGTGGTCGAAGCGGATATCAACCCACTTATTGCAGACGGTGATGAAATTCTGGCAGTCGATGCAAGAATCATTCTCTGAGCAGGATTTTGCCGTAATCTCCAAGCGCTTTAAGACTTTTTACAGCCATTTCGGGCGTTGAATACACCGGTATTCCGTTTGCCTCAATTTTCTCTCTGACGTCATCCCATGTGCCTGGAGGATAATTCAGACAGACCGTCATGGGCTTTTGCCCGGATGCTCTGATTATGCTGTCGACCGGAACCTGAAGGAAATCTCCGGACCACGAGTAAACGTAGTTCAGGACGATTCCATCCACGTTTCTGTCCTCTGCAATGAGTTCTATTGCCTTCCCGCACAATTCCACGTCGCTGGCAACAAAACCAAGATCAACAGGGTTGTCCCTTATCGTGTAGGGCGGAAGCAGTTCATAAAGCTGAGATCTCGTGTTTTCAGAAAATTCGGCCAGCTTCATTCCACATTTTTCAGCTGTATCGCATGCGACCATCCCGAGACCCGCAACAAGGGATACGACTGCAACCCTGTCACCGAACATGGGCTTCTGCATTGACAGGGCTTTGGCAAACGATATAAGCTCTTCAAGCGTTTCAGCAACCACCGCTCCATACTGTTTCAAAGCGGAAACGAAAATTCTGTAGTCCCCCGCCATGGACCCTGTGTGTGATCTGGATGCCCTGTCTGCCTTTTCGAATCTCCCCGCCTTCAGAGCAACCACCGGTTTTGACCTGGTGATTTTCACAATCTCATCCAGCATCCTTCTCGGATTCTCCGTGCCTTCTATGTACAGTGCTATGCATCTCGTGTCATCATCTGTGGCGAGGTATTCCAGTATTTCAGGAAAATCAACATTCAGACGATTCCCGAGGCCGATTATCTTGCTGAAGCCTATCCCTTCCCTCATTGCATAAGGTGCGAGAAGATGGCATATCCCACCGCTCTGGCTTACGAGAGCGATGCTGCCTCCTCTGACTTTAAACAGAGCAGGAGTGAAGCTTGCATTAAGGCCTCTCCTGACGTTTACGATGCCAAAGGTATTCGGCCCTATAACCACTGCATTTGCCCTTTCAACAAGATTTCTGAGTTTTTCATGCAGTTTTCCACCATCCGGCATCTCAGCCTCCCTGAATCCAGAGGTTATTATTACGAAAGCCCCCGTACCTCTCTCAATGAACTTCTTTACAGTATCGTGGATTTTCTCTCTTGGAATCACAATTATTGCAAGGTCGGGAGCTTCCGGAAGCTCTTCAACTCCGGGGTATGCGGCTATGCCAAAAACCTGGTCTTTCCCCGGATTCACAGGATATATTCTGCCATCAAAGCTTTCGACAAGACTCTTCATTACGTGATATCCCATCTTATTCTCATTGTCCGTAGCTCCGGCAACAGCCACGGATTCTGGGTTGAAAAGAGTCTTCAGACGTTCAGGCTTCATCATATTACCTTCCGGGAAAAATTTGTTTGATGCATGAAAGAGGAAAAGATTAAACTCTGGTGAAGCAGTACCAGTATCTCGTCTTATCGCCCGGTCCAACGATCTCCATTATCTCCCATGTGACCCGGTCTCCGACTTTAAGGTCCTCATAGCTCACGTCAAACATCATGCCGCTTATCTGCACACCGTTTTCCGGGTAGTTTCCGAATCTTGCAACGGCAATGACGAAAGGTGCGTAATCCTCAACTATAACAGGCGCTCCGAGTTTAAGTTCGGTGAAAGCGTAAAGCTCGCCCTCCTCAGGAATCTCGATCCACTCAAGGTCTTCGCCGTTGCAGTTTGGGCAGACAATCAGCGGGGGGAAGTGTATCTTTCCGCATGTTATGCACCTCGTTGTAACGAACTTTCCTTCAGCGAGAGACCTGTAAAATTCGTATATGCGTGTTGCATCAGGCCCTTCCGGTTCCTGCTGCTCCCACAGATCGAGCAGAGGGTTCAGAGGGATTTGATCAGGGAGCTTCAATTTCCTTCTGGTGTGTGATGCCATTTTTTACACCTCCTGCTTCAGGTCCTTTCTTTTATATATGCTGTATGCCATGATGTGGTGAAGCTGTGCCATTCCGCTCAGGTTGTGGGCGATTCCAATCTCTGCACCATTCACATACCTTTCCTCCGGCACCTCTCCCCTGAACTGCATGACCATCTCCCATGCCTGCCTCACACCAGTGGCTCCGAGAGGGTGTCCGTTCGAAAGCAGCCCACCGCCCGGGTTGACAGCAACCTTCCCACCTATGTAGCTCTCGCCCTCTTCGATGAACTTTCCACCCTCCCCCTTTTTGCAGAAACCAAGCTCCTCATATTCCAGAATTTCACTTATGGTGAAGCAGTCATGAACCTCCGCCATATCTATGTCGTCCGGAGATATCTTGAGCATGGAGTAGAGGTCTTTTGCTGCCTTCCTCAACCCGACCCAGTGGCTCAGGTCTCCAAACTGGTTTGTTGTGTGGGCTGAATCAACGTGCTGCACCCCACCGAGTATCCATACAGGGGTGTCGGTGAATTCTCTTGCCCTTTCCTCGCTGGTGAGAATGAGCGCACAGGCACCGTCGGTTATGGCACTGCAGTCAAAGAGTGTTAATGGCGGGGCAACCATTCTTGATCCGAGAACCTTCTCAACCGTAACCTCCTTCTGGAACTGGGCGTAGGGGTTTCTTGCACCGTAATACGAATTCTTGACCCTGACCATTGCCAGCTGCTCGCTCGTTGTGCCAAACTCATGCATGTGCCTCTGGGCAACCATTGCGAAAAATGGCGGTGCGGTGAACCCGTTAACTCCGTCAAATTCTCTGTTTCCGACATTGATCATGCTGGACTGGGAAACGCTCATGAATTTCGAGTTCATCTTCTCAACCCCAACAACCATGGCCACATCGCTCAAGCCTGTTGCAACCGCAAGCCATGCGTATCTTATGGCTGCCTGGCCGCTTGCGCATGCGACCTCAGTTCTCGAAATCACCCTGCTGACGTTGATCCCCAGAAGTTCGGCAACGTATGGAGCCACATGAGTCTGAAAAACCCACCTTTCAGGCTGTGCCGCTCCAACAAAAAGCGAATCAATGTCCTTTTTATCCAGATTCGGCACATCATCGAAAACGGCCTTTCCCGCCTCCTGAACGAGGTCTCTCCAGCTCGCCTCTCTAACGCCAAATCTGGTTATTCCCGCTCCTACAATCGCAACCTCCCTCATCCTGATCATCTCCCTCTGAAGTTCGGTTTTCTCCTGTACATGAACGCCTGAATCCCCTCAGCTATATCTTCGCTGACTGCAACGTTTCCGCCAGAAGCTGCCTCCAGATAAAGACCCGTCCTGAGGTGGTCCTGGTTGCCGTAATACATCACCTTCTTCACGAGTTTGTAGGCGAGAGGCGGTCCATCGGCAATTTTTTCAGCAACTTCGGTAACCTTTTCCATGAACTCGTCAGGTTCGGCGACATAGTTGGCAATACCCCACTCGTAGGCTCTGTCTGCATCTACTGGCTCTCTCATCAGTATCGCCTGTTTGGCTCTT
Organism: Geoglobus acetivorans; assembly: GCF_000789255.1. Taxonomy (NCBI): domain Archaea; kingdom Methanobacteriati; phylum Methanobacteriota; class Archaeoglobi; order Archaeoglobales; family Archaeoglobaceae; genus Geoglobus; species Geoglobus acetivorans. Next base: position 657,782 of record NZ_CP009552.1, on the reverse strand, counting down.
GACATTCCAACGATGTGAACAAGTCTCTGTGTTCCTCCCCATCCCGGGAAGAGGCCGAGGTTAAGTTCCGGCAGCGCAAGCACGGCTTTCTTGCTTACAACCCTCAGGTCACATGCAAGTGCAAGCTCAAATCCTCCACCCATTGCAGGTCCGTTGATTGCCGCAATGACCGGCTTGGAAAGTGTCTCAATTTTCGTGAATGTTTTATGTCCTTTTTCGCTGAATTCCAGCATATCCTCTGCCTTGCCGCTTGCGAACACTGACATGTCCGCTCCGGCACAGAAATTCCTGCCCTCTCCTGTGATAACTATGCACCTCACATCATCATCCCTTTCGAGAACATCCAGAGCCGAGCATATCTCGTCAAGAAACGTCGGATTGAGAGCGTTTGCCCTCTGGGGCCTGTTCAGCTTTATGAACCCTATCCTCTTTTCTCTGTCTATGCTCACCCTGACAAACTCATACATGAATGGTCCGTATTTGAAGAACCCCTCACCGGATTTTCTGCCAGTTTTGCCCTCTTCAACGAGTCTGACGATTACCGGGTTGGGCCTGTATCTCTCTTCACCGTATTCGGAATAGAGGTCTTCAAGCTTTTTCAGAATGGCGTCCAGGCCTGCATCGTCAGCCATTCTCAGGAGACCCCGTGGATAGTTCAGACCATACAGGACTCCGAGGTCTATTTCCTCAGGCGTTGCAACACCTTTTTCGATGAGCCATGCTGCTTCGTTCACAGCAGGAGCAAGCAGTCTCAGGATGTCGAAATCCTTTCCGGCCCTCAGAGGAACCTCGTTTGTTTTGCCCTCACCCCAGTCGTAAAACCCCTTCCCTGACTTTTTACCCAGATGTCCCGCTTTGAACAGCCTTTCAAATGGCGGTGCTGGGCGATATGATTCACCGAGCGTTTCCCTGTAGTATTCGAGAACGTGGTAGCTGACATCAATGCACCCCCCACCGAGAAGGTCGTGAAGCTCAAAAAGCCCCATAGGAAGCCCCATTCTGTATTTGACGGCTGAATCGATTTCTTCAACAGTTCCTTCTCCATTTTCAAGCGCCCATGCAGCTTCGTTAGCCATTGTTACAAAAATTCTGTTGACGACAAAGCCCGGGACGTCCTTTCTTACGTGGATTATCACTCTGTTCAGTTTCTTTGAAACTTCTTCAACGGTTTTTATTGTCTCCTCGCTCGTGTATTTTCCATAGACTATCTCTACAAGCCTCATTATCTTTGGCGGGTTGAAAAAGTGAAGCCCCACAAACCTGTCTTTTTTGTTCAGAAACTCTGAAAGCTGTGTGATGCTGAGAGAGGAGGTGTTTGTTGCAATGATCGCATCATCTCTGCAGTACTTTTCCACTTCCTGAAATACCTGGCTTTTCAGATCGAGAATTTCGGGAATCGCCTCAATTATCAGATCAGCATCCTTAACCGCAGATGCAACGTCAGTCGTGGTTTTGATTCTTGACAGTACCGAACTGACCTCTTCCTTCAGCCTGCCTTTTTTCCTGTCTCTCTCGAGACCTGATTTTATTTTTTCATAGGCTCTTTCAAGAATCTCTTCTTTAATATCTCTGATTACGACCTCGTATCCTGAGATTGCACAGAGTTCCGCAATGGCATGACCCATCGCTCCTGCCCCGAGGACAGCAACCTTCCTAACTTCCATAGCTGATCACCTCACGAAAAGTAGTCATATCCTGCCTTCAGAGCCTTTATATTCGCCTCATGCAGTTTTTCCGGGAGGACATCCTTCATGGCACTCTCGATTATTTCGTAAGAGAATGGAAGATTCGCAATTCTGGAAAGCATTCCCAGCACCACCACGTTTGTTGCCTGAACCGTGCCGGCAACATCCTCTGCTATTTTTGATGCCGGAACGAGTTCAATTCTTTCCGAATATTCCTTCAGTTTCTCATACGTTTTTTTGATGTCCGGATAGCTGGAAATTCCCTGGGAGACTGATGGCGGTATAATCGGTCTGTCATTTACCAGGAGCGTTGTGTTCCTGTTTGCATACTGAATGTACCTCAGCGCCTCAGACGGTTCAAGGGCAATGAGGTAGTGGGCTGAGCCGATCGGGATAAGAGGAGATTCGGCATCTCCGATTCTGACATGGACCTCAACACTCCCTCCACGCTGTGCCATTCCGTGGGTTTCTGCTGTAACCACGTTCAATCCTGCTTTGAGTGCAGATCTGGCGAGTATGCCGGAAGTCGTGAGAATACCCTGACCCCCCACACCTACCAGAAGAATGTTGACCACATTCATCTTTCCAAATTTAAATTTTCTAATATTTTAATTTTACTGAAGTTATTCTTTGACCCCTTTATTCTTTACAACATCAAAAATTATTTAAATGTCCACTGAACAATGTTATTACATGCTTAAGGAGGTAGTTCTTGACGCTCCTGGAGAGAAGGTATTTCTGCTCGGAAACGAGGCCATTGCCAGAGGTGCAATTGAAGCTGGTATCGACATCTATTCTGCCTATCCCGGTACACCATCCTCTGAAATTGTGGATACCCTGAGCCAGGCATGCAGGTTGCTTAAGGGAAAAATGGACTTTTACCTTGAATATTCTGTAAACGAAAAGGTCGCCTTTGAAGTGGCTGTGGGTGCATCCCTTGCCGGAAAAAGAGGCATGTGCGGGATGAAGCATGTTGGAGTGAATGTTGCAGCGGATGCTCTTTTCAGCTTTGCATACATGGGTGCGAGAGGCGGTTTTGTCTGCATTTCTGCTGATGATCCATCAATGCACTCAAGTCAGAATGAGCAGGACAACAGGTGGTACGGGATTGCCGCGAAAATACCAGTTATTGAGCCGACTTCACCTCAGGAGGCCAAGGATTACGTGAGCAAAGCGTTCGAAATCTCTGAAAAATTCGGACTCCCTGTGATATTCAGAACCGTAACCAGGCTGAATCACGGAAGCGGCGTTGTGGAGCTTGGAGAAATTCCTGAGAAGAAACTTGAAAAGGTGGAGTGGAAGAGAAACCCTCCAACTGATGTCCTCGTTCCGGGAAATGCAAGAAGACAGAAGCTGGTTTTGCTTGAAAAAATTGAAAAAATACGGGAATACTTTGGAAATTCTGAGCTGAACTGGATAGAGGGTGGAGATTCAGATAAGGGCATCATAGCGAGCGGCATCGCCTACAGGTATGCCAGAGAATCTCTGAAAAGGCTCGGAAAGGATTTACCCCTGCTCAAGCTATCGACCACTAATCCCCTCCCCGAAAAGCTTGTCGAGGACTTCATATCACGCCTTGACAGTGTTGCCATTGTCGAAGAGCTTGATCCGTTCGTTGAGATGCAGGTGAGGGCGATTGCGGGAGAGTACGGAGTGGAGATTTATGGCAAGAAAAACGGATACTTCCCCATGCATTATGAGTATTCTGTCCACATCGTCGAGAAGGGAATCGCAAGGATGCTCGGTGAGTCAACGTCGCTCAACTACGATGAGACAATTGAAAAAGCGAAACCTGCAAACCAGATGGCACCGCTGAGACCACCTGTCTTCTGTCCTGGCTGTCCTCATGCAGCAAGCTACTACGCAATCAAGGAAGTTGCGGGTGAGGAGGCTTTGCCAAGCGATATCGGGTGCTACACCCTTGGAGTCAACAGACCCTTCGAGGCGGTGGATATCACACTCTGCATGGGAGGAGGGTTTGGAATTTCAAACGGACTCAGCAGGGTTGTTACGAACAAGGTGATCGCTACTGCTGGTGATTCAACGTTTTTCCATGCATCTCTCCCGGCCCTCGTAAATGCTGTTTACAACAGGGCGAATGTTGTGTTTGTCGTTCTTGACAACTCCACAACAGCGATGACCGGGCATCAACCCCACCCCGGTATGGACGTGAGGGGGTGCGGTGAGGATGGCAGCAGGGTCAGGATAGAGGATGTTGCCAGAGCAGTGGGGGTTGAGTTTGTTGAGGTCGTTAACCCATACAACATCAGGAAGATGGAGAACACAATAAAATCGGCAATGGAACATGATGGTGTGGCTGTTGTTGTTGCAAGGCAGCTGTGTGCAATTCTCTGGAACAGGGAGAGGAAGAGGAAAGGGATCAGAATAAGGCCGTTCGAGGTTACCGAAGACTGCGTGAAGTGTATGAAGTGTGTCAGTCAGTTTGCTTGTCCGGCCATAGTGTATGACGGAGAGAATGTGTGGATCGATGAATCTCTGTGTGCGGGATGCGGAGTTTGCACCCAGATCTGTCCGGAAAGGGCGATAAAACCGGCAAGATAATTTTTAAATCTTTTTCGTGTGCTGAAAAATATTTTTTCAATTCATTCTTCAGACGTGCTAAAAAGGAAAATATTAAACCTGTGCCTGACAATGGAGGTCTGTAGTCGGGGATGGCCATGATTGATACGCACGTTCATGTCTTTCCGGATGAAGTCCTCTGGAGACTGTATGCCTGGATAGAGAAGAAACACAAATCCAAAGCCACTGTCCAGCTTGATGCTGATTCTGTATTGGAAAAACTCCGGAGCATGGGTGTTGGGCACTTTTTCAATCTGACCCATTCAATAACGCCCGAAATGACAAAACCTCTTGCAGAATGGAATGCAGAACTGAAGAAAAGGTTGAATTGCCACGTGTTCACGGGATTTCACCAGGACAACGGTACTGAAGAGCTATACAGGATTTTCGAACTGGGAATTGATGGTCTGAAACTTCATCCTCCGGTCCAGAGGCTTTATCCGGATAGCAGAGAAGCTCTCGAAATATATGAGGTCCTTGACGAACTTGGAAAACCGCTTGTAATTCATACAGGCTACTTCCTTGATAATGGCTTTAAATACACGCTTCCCGAATTTTATGAAACACTCGCTTACAGCTACTCCTTTCCCGTAATTCTTGCACACATGATGGTGGGGAAAACGGAACACCTGCCGAGATTTCTCGATGCCAGGAGTAACATATACTCGGACACATCCCTGGCGTTCATCAGGGTAGAAATCCCCGACCCTCGCTCGGGCGAAAAGGTGAGGTTTTACAGCGATGAAGTCAGGGAAGCTGTGATGCAGTATCCTGACAGAATTCTGTACGGCAGCGAGATTCCGGTGATATGGGTGGACCCGGATGAGACCCTCAGGACTCTAAACCAGGAATTCGATGAGGATACTGTCATTCAGATCACGAGAAAAAATCCGGAAAAGTTTATAAGAAAATATCTGGAGTGAGGAAACGATGGAGATTGAAAAACTGAAGCACCTCCTGCAGCACTGGATTGAACACAATAACGAGCATGTTTCCAAATACTTGGAATGGGCAGAGAAGATTGAAGATGAATATCCTGACGTTTCGAGAAAGATTAAGGAGAGCATAGAGTTTTTTGAGAATGGAAATCTGAAGCTTAAAGAGGCGTTTGAGCTGATAAAATGAGAGAGGCGCTGAGGATAAATCTGGCAGGAATTGAAATGAGAAATCCGCTGATGCTGTCCAGCGGTATTATGGGCAGCTTCGCCTCATCTTTGAACAGGCTTTCCGAGAATGCCGGAGCCGTGGTTACGAAAAGCGTGGGGCTTGAACCTGTTGAGGGTTACAGCAATCCTGCCGTGATCAACTATTCCCACGGGCTGATAAATGCTGTTGGCCTGGCTTCTCCGGGAGCAAGAGCTTTTGCAAGGGAGCTTGAGGATTACGTTTTTTACGCTCCACTCGTGGTCAGCCTCTTCGCCTCAACACCCGAGGAATTTGCAGAGCTTGTAGAGTATTTTCCATTCGCAGATGGCTTCGAGCTGAATCTCAGCTGTCCCCATGCCAGGGATGTTGGGCTGGCGGTGGGCAGCGACCCTGACCTCGTTCGCGATATCGTCGGGGCTGTGAAAAAAGCTACGAACAAACCGGTTTTTGCCAAACTCTCGCCAAATGTCAGGGATATTGTGGAAGTTGGCAAGGCAGCCGAAGAGGGGAAAGCTGACGGTGTTGTGGCAATCAACACCCTGAAAGGTATGAAAATAGACATATTTGCAAAGAAGCCCATTCTGAGCAACGTTAGCGGTGGGGTGAGCGGGGAGGGCATTAAGCCCGTCGCCGTCAAATGTGTCTGGGATCTGTATGAGGAGCTGAGCATACCTGTTATTGGCTCTGGAGGGGTTACCAGCTGGAAGGACGTTATAGAGTTCATTCTTGCCGGAGCTAAAGCGGTGCAGATAGGTTCGGCTCTCTATTACTCCAACAGAATCTTCTACAGCCTTGAGGAGAGTCTGATAGCATACACAAGAATGACGGGAGAAAAGCTGGAGGATATTGTCGGGTTGGCTCACAGGGCCTGACTCCCGCATTATCTGGTTATTTTCCAGTAAAGAATTCCGTCAAACTCTGCCTGAATGTCACCTCTGTTGTGCAGGTAGCTGAGGTATGCTTTCAGCGCTGCGAGCATGAGACTGTATTCCGTGAAGTTGCTCAGCCTTATTTCAAACTCTGAGCATAGCCTTCTCAGAATCTCTTCTGTTGTGCCTCCGCCGACGGAGAGAATAAATTCTTCAACTCGCTCGATGACGTTCATATTCAAATCGGCAAGATATGAGATGTCTTCTGTCGGTTCTGCATGACACGGTACATAATGCTCGAAGCTGCTTTTTTCCAGGAACGATAGTGTTTCTATCTGTTTTTCTATGTCCATGAACAGCGGGATTCTGTACTTCTCTATGACTCTTCCGGAAAACACAGCGTCTGCACAGTATAGCACACCATCAGCCTCAACACCAATCTGTCCTGGAGAATGCCCTGGAAGCGGAACTGTGGTGAGCTTTAGCACTCCAAAGTCAAATTCAGTTTCGCCGTCAGCACCTATGACATTATCCACTCTTGATGGTCTGGCCATGAGGAAGCGGTTCATCATCTCGTTCACGGGGTGTGCGGAGAACAGGTAGAGCGGTTCGAGGTAGGGATACTGAATGATTCCTGCCTCGACTTCAGGGGCATAAACCCTTGCGTCTGTCATATTCACCAGGTAACTGTTCCCGCCGAAATGGTCAGCATGCGAGTGGGTGTTGATTATTGCCTTGAGCTTTAAACCGTTCTTTTCGAGAAGCTTCAGTATTTTCCGGCCCGACTCTCTGTCAAGGCCGGTATCGACGAGGATTGCTGCATCATCACACCGGATAACTCCCACGTTTGTGGCACCGGGAATGAGATGGGAACTGTCAGAGACCTGTACAAGCTTCATGGGAGAAATTTCACATCTTCTTATTTAAGCCATTCCTGATGTTTGCAACAATTTATAATTTCAGATACTTTTTTCAGCAACTGCGCATTTTTGCGACAAAATATCAAGGAGGTGGTTACTTGCAGAGAGAGCACTGGGCAACGAGAGCAGGATTTGTTCTTGCTGCAGTGGGATCGGCCATAGGTCTCGGCAACATCTGGAGATTCGGATATCTTGTCTATAAAAACGGTGGTGGAGCCTTTCTGATTCCGTATTTTGTTGCGCTTTTTATTGCGGGAATAAGTCTGATGATTCTGGAGTTTGCGCTCGGCCACAAGTTCAGAGCAAGCGCCCCACAGGCGTTGAGAGCAGTGGGTAAAAAATTCGAGTGGATAGGCTGGTGGGCCGTTGTGGGTGGAATGATCATCACGATGTATTACTCTGTGGTGATTGCCTGGGCCTTAGTTTACTTCACCAGGGCCTTCACCCTCGCCTGGGGTGCTGAGACGAAAGCGTACTACTTTGGGCAGATTCTGCAGCTTACTGACTCGCCCTGGAACTTTGGTGGGTTTGCCGTGGAGGTTCTTGTGGCAACCGCAGTTGTCTGGGCGCTCAACTGGTTCATAGACTTCAGGGGTGTCAGGAAGGGTATTGAAAAGGCGAACATGGTTCTCATGCCACTGCTGTGGATTCTGGCCATAATCCTCGTCGTCAGAGCACTGACCCTGCCCGGGGCGATTGAGGGCATAGAGTGGTATCTCAAGCCCAATTTCTCAAAACTCGGCGATTACAACATCTGGCTTTCAGCCTTTGGACAGATATTCTTCACTCTCAGCCTTGGAATGGGTATAATGATTGCCTATGCCAGCTATCTGCCCGAGAAAAGCGACATAGCCAACAATGCCTTCATTGTTGCCCTTGCGAACTGTGCATTCAGCTTCCTCATTGGCTTTGCAATATTCGGCACTCTCGGCTACATGGCATACGCAACCGGAAGCGAGATTGGTGATGTTGTCGCACAGTCCATAGGTCTTGCGTTTGTTGTTTTCCCGCAGGCCCTCAACATGCTCCCAGCCCTCAAGGTGTTCACGGCTGTGGTGTTCTTCCTCGCACTGGTTGTTGCAGGTCTCTCGTCATCCATCTCTCTCGTCGAGGCTGTTGTTGCGGCGGTGATGGACAGGTTCGGCATTGAAAGGAGGAAAGCTGTTAACCTTGTTGTCGGAATCGGGTTCTTAGGCAGTTTGCTCTACACCACGAAAGCTGGCCTGTACTGGCTTGACATCGTTGACCATTTCGTGAACTACTATGGCTTGGTGCTTGTGGGGCTGCTGGAGGTCATAGCCGTTGCATGGTTCTTTGACCTCGGAAAGATCAGGGAACACATAAACGCCGTATCAGAGATAAAGGTTGGCTCATGGTGGAGCTATGCTGTCAAGTTTGCCGTGCCGGCAATACTGCTGGTTCTGCTTGGATTTGACATAGCTGGCAATCTGAAGGAGCCTTACGGAGGCTACCCGGTCAATGCCCTGCTTGCGGGCTTCGGTGTAATCCTGGCAGGAATGCTTGTTTCAGCACTACTCTCGTGGAGGAGTAAGGATGTCTCCTGATGCCATAGCCATGGGCCTTTTCGGATTCGCCGTGCTGTATGGGGGTCTGGCTTACTTCCTGTACAGGGCGATGAAGGCAGAAAAGGTGTAAATTTTTTCTATTATTTTTTCCTTTCAATCCCTTCAAGGTCTGATTTTAACGAGATCGAAGATTACCTCGCATACTTCCGCCCTGAACACTTTCAATCCCTTCAAGGTCTGATTTTAACCTTGATAATTATAAACCCCTCTTCCTCATCTTCCTCTCTTTCAATCCCTTCAAGGTCTGATTTTAACCTCCGTTAATATTCCCCCAGATTCCTTTAAAAAGCTTTCTTCCCGCTTCTTTCGTTTAAATACTGCAGCGAACCTCCGGTGATGCGTGTTGTTTATAACGTCGTGCGAATTTTATCCTGAGGTTTGTTTTTCGATTGTGGATTTTTTACGGGTTTTTTACTGAATTTGAGTAAATCTGTCATGGAAGAGTTGGAGAATAAAAATAAACTTGCTCAATTTCTTAAAAGAAGGAAGTGAAAATTAAAAGTTTTTGCTATAAAAATGGCGAATTAAAAGGTCTGCGTCGGGCTTAAAGAGTTCTGTTGCAGTGGTGGCGGCACCAGAATTTGCTGAACTGGGAATTGTGAGGTCTGGGCGGGAGTTATGTACTATAATTTCCAATTCGTATTTTGATAAGAAAAGTTTAAATTCCGAACAGAATAATTCAAAAATGGTGATTGAAATGTCTGAGGAAAAAATTATAGAGATTTTGAAGAACGCTGGCAGGCCGCTGAAAACTGCAGAAATTGCAGAGCTTGCCGGAATGGACAGCAAGGAAGTTTCGAAGATCATAAGCAGGCTCAAGAAAGAGGGCAGGATTACAAGCCCGAAAAGATGCTACTATACAGCACAATCCTAATTTCTTAGGGGAAATCTGGATATATTCAGTTCTCCAATTTTATTTTGTGAAGTCTTTCATTCCTAAAATGCATGGTGCAACATCAATATGGTTATCTGCTGTCCTGGTTTCGGCTTTCAGACTGAATACGCTTGAATTCCTGGCCTCAGTCTCGCTAATCTTTGCCATAGCTTCAGGCCACAATATTATCTTCAAGGGCAATAAATCACGGATCGATTACGCTGTGGTTCTGATTTCCGCAGCACTCGCCGGAATTACTGCGCTGGACAATCCGTTTGTTGCCATGTATGCAATTCCTCTTGCCCTTTCAGTTGCATTTCGAAAAGATTTCAGGAAGTATGTTATTTTTGCATCCGTTCTGACAACCCTGCCCGCAGCATACATTGCAGACCCGAAAACGGTCATTCTGTTCATTTCATTTGCCTTTGCATCTGTTCTTGTGGCCGATTCGAGAATATACTCTGATAGAAGAACCCTCATTGCCGGAATTGCCTTGTTCTCTCTAATCTCTGCCCTTGTGAATTACAGACTCGTTCCGTTCACTTTCCTGCTCGCCATTCCTGAGGTTCTTGACTTCAAAACTAAAACTCTCGGCCTGTATCTTCTGGCAATCCTTCTGGGTTTTTCAGCAGCCCTTATTTTTATGGGATAAACCCGTAGATGTCTTTTATGTGCTTGATGAGTGTCCTCTCAACTCTCTTTATTTTTGATACGGGGACTTCCTCTGCTGATGGGCAGAAATCGTGAACTGCTGCTCTTTTTCTCTCCACGTCATAAACTACCGGATAAAGTCTGCATCCGAGAGGTCTGTTTTCGTATATTGTGCATCGACCACCTTTCAGAAAGAAACACCTTCCATCCACATTCCTGAGGACCCTTATGCCGTCAACTTCGATGCTGAAGTCATTTCTGTCATAACCAAGAGATTCAATCCTTTTCATATCTCTTTCACTGAGCTGCATTTCTGTCTCAATACAGCATTTGTGGCATCCTTTATCAGTGCAGTTCAGTCTGATCTCCATACATCCCCCTCAGGAATTCTCCAAGCTCAGTTTTGTAGGCTTTCGCCACCTTTTCGAGCATTTTGTAGGTGTTTGTGGAATACTGGATCGCCTTTTTACTTGCATAGGCAAGCTCGGCCGGAATGTATTTTCTTGCAATCTCTCTCAGAAAGTATTTTCTGATAACTTTCCCGCCTTCCCGATGTATTTTTAACTCAACGGGTATCGAAAGTGCGGATTCTATGATGTCAAAGTCAAGATAAGGTGTGTGGAGCCTCATCTCGTTGATGTAGGACAGCTTCGCATCTCTCACGAGATTGTTGTCCCCGATGTTGAGGATGTCCTCAAGCAATGCCTTTTCCAGGCTTTTTCCAATGAGGTTCTCATACCTCTTGTATCCTCCGAAAAGCTCATCTGCCCCCTGACCGAATACTATTTCCGTAAATCCAAGGGATTTTGCATAGTTCATCGAGAGGTATATCGGCAGGGCTATTGAGACCTGCAGGGGGTTGGAAGTCTCGATTGCAGTAATTACTGCAGGAAGAGTGTTCTTCAGCGTGTCCAGATCGAACCTGAATATGTCCACATCTTTTCCAAGAAGCCTGGCAGCATCTTTAATTCTTTTTTCCTCTGCCCTGGATGCCGTGACAGCAATAAGCGGGACGTCGTAGAAATATGCAAGGAACGACGAATCGATTCCGCCCGAAAAACTCAGACATGCGTTGCCAAATTTCTTTTTTTCAAGAGATTCAATGATTCTTTCCTCAATAACGGGTTTATCGAATTCACCGGGTTTTATCACTTCGAAAAATTCAGTGATTTCCTGGAATATCACCTCCCCATCATATCCCAGTTCGAGATATTCACCGGGCAGGACTTCTCTGAATTCAGGCACGAATTTTTTGAAATTTGACACTGCAAGGTGATCGTTGTAGTAAAGCGGTTTTGAGCCGAGAATGTCCCTTGTCAGGATAACTCTGTCGGACTTAAACGAAACTGCGTAAAACAGCCCTCTGTGATTTTTCACGATATCTCTGTTTATTTCGCTGTTTTCGACCCCATCGTAGAATGATAAACCAAGCTGCTTCGTTGGATACCTTTGTTCGACTCCCAGACCACTCAGTTTTCCGTTCTGGATGGTTGGGCTTATGACTATGGACATTTTACTCTGCTATCTTGAAACCCGGATATATTAATTTTTGCAAGGCTTCCACATGTGTTCCAGCTCAAAAACGCAGAATTGATTTTTCTGGAATTGTGGACGTGTGATTTGGACTCTTGATTGGATATCGGCATGTTATTGGGTGTTTTTTCAGTCCATACTGTTTTCTGAACCTTTTTTAATCCATTTGCTTTTCTAAGCAGAAATTGACGAGAACGGAGAAATTCCAGTGGAAAAGGTGGGGAGGGGGGTAGAAACTCACAAGAACGTAATTTTTCGAAAGGTATATATGAATTTCAAGTGGAATTTTCGTGGCATATCATGTAAAATAGCTGCCGGAGGTGTCTGTATGGAGAAAAAAATCAGAGTTCTTATTGCAAAACCGGGTCTTGATGGTCATGACAGGGGTGCAAAGGTGATTGCAAGGGCTTTGAGGGATGCCGGTTTTGAGGTCATTTACACCGGAATAAGAAGGACGCCGGAGGAAATTGCTGAGACAGCTCTGCAGGAGGATGTAGATGTTATTGGCCTTAGCATTCTGAGTGGAGCGCATCTCGAACTGATCCCTCTCATAGTGGATGAGCTTAGGAAGAGAGGAATTGAGCCTGGCAGAGATATTGTTGTTCTTGTTGGGGGAATTATCCCTCCTGAAGATATACCAAAGCTGAAGGAAATGGGCGTGGCCGAGGTCTTCATACCCGGTACGCCAATGTATGAGATTATTGACTTTATCAAGAGGAGTGTTGGTGAAAAGGTGGTAGCATGAGCTTTGAGATCAGGAAGATTGATCATATCGGTATTGCTGTAAAAAGTCTGGACGAGGCAGTAGAGCTTTACAAAAAGCTCGGCTTTGAGGTAAAGGAGATTGAAGAGGTGCCGGAACAGAAGGTAAGGGTTGCAATGCTTCCCGCTGGTGAAAGCAAAATAGAACTTCTTGAGGCAACCTCTCCGGAAAGTGCGATAGCAAAACACGTCGAGAAAAGGGGAGAGGGCATCCAGCACATAGCAATCAACGTCTCAAACATTGAAGAGGCGATCGAGAACGCAAAGAAGAATGGTCTTCAGGTTATAGACGAAAAGCCGAGGATCGGTGCTGGTGGCAAGAAGGTTGCATTTGTTCATCCAAAAAGCACGAAGGGCGTTTTGCTGGAATTTGTGGAGGGATGAAATTGAGGAGAGAACTGATCGACGAACTTTACCGCAGAAAGGAGAAGATCAAACAGATGGGTGGGGAGGAGAGAATAAAGAAGCAGCACGACGCAGGAAAGCTAACGGCGAGGGAAAGGATTGAACTCCTTCTCGATCCCGGTAGCTTCGTAGAGATAAATCCGTTTGTTGAGAAGAGGAACACGGATTTCGGGCTTGATAAGGTTGAGCTACCAGCAGACGGCGTTGTGACTGGCTACGGAACCATAGATGGGAGGCTGGTGGCAGTATTTGCCCAGGACTTCACGGTGATGGGTGGCAGTCTTGGAGAGATGCACGGCTACAAGATAGCCTACCTTCTCGACTTCGCCATGAAGGTCGGGATTCCGGTAATAGGGCTGAACGACTCCGGTGGAGCCAGAATACAGGAGGGTGTGGATGCCCTCAAGGGTTATGGAGATATATTCTACAGGAATACTCTCGCAAGCGGTGTTATTCCGCAGATCAGTGTTATCCTTGGCCCGTGTGCAGGTGGTGCAGTTTACAGCCCTGCCATCGGTGACTTCATAGTGATGACTAAGAACAAGGGCTGTTACATGTTCATCACCGGGCCGCAGGTGATAAAAACCGTAACCGGAGAGGATGTTACTCCTCAGGAGCTGGGTGGCTGGGAGGCACATGCTGCCAAGAGCGGTAACGCACACCTTGTTGCCGAAGATGATAAGGATGCCATGAGGCTCGTCAGAAAGCTCGTCAGCTTCCTGCCACCGAACAACCTCGAAGATCCACCTAAGAAGGATACGGGCGATAGCCCTGCGAGAACAACTCCTGAAATCTATGATATCATACCTGACGACCCGAACAAGCCCTATGATGTTAGGGATGTTATCAGGGCAGTGGTGGATAACGGGGAATTCTTCGAAATTCACGAGATGTTTGCCCCCAATGCCACAGTTGGGTTTGCCAGGATGGACGGAAAGACGGTTGGAATTGTTGCAAACAACCCCAAGTTCTATGCCGGAACCCTCGACGTGAACAGCAGTGATAAAATTGCGAGATTTGTCAGGTTCTGCGATGCGTTCAACATACCGATACTGACTTTTGTTGATGTCCCCGGTTATCTTCCCGGAGTTCAGCAGGAGTATGGCGGTATCATAAGGCACGGTGCAAAGATTCTGTATGCATACAGTGAGGCCACAGTCCCACTCGTTACTCTGATCCTGAGAAAAGCCTATGGTGGAGCGTATCTTGCCATGGGCAGCAAGCACCTTGGTGCTGACGTGGTTTATGCCTATCCTACCGCTGAAATTGCGGTGATGGGTCCGGAAGGTGCTGCGGAAATCGTATTCAGAAAGGAGATTGCGAAAGCCGAAGACCCTGAGAAGGTCAAACAGGAAAAGGTTCAGGAGTACAGGGACAGTTTCGCGAATCCCTACAGGGCAGCTGCGAGGGGTTACATTGATGATGTAATCGATCCAAAGTTCACAAGGGTCAAAATCATATCTGCTCTGAGAGTTCTGGACACCAAGAGGGAGAAACTCCCGCCCAAGAAGCACGGCAACATACCCCTGTGAGGTGATGTGTGGTGAACACTGAAGAATTTCTTGCCGCCATAACTGCCATTCACAGATATATCGAGGATCACTCGGAGAAGCCTGTTGAAATCCGGAGAGAAGTCAGCTACTGGAAAATAGTTTCGAGAGTGCCGGGGTGGTGAATCTTGGCGAGATATGCCGTTACGGTTAACGGGAGAAGATATGATGTACATGTTGAGGAGATAGCACCGGGCAAGTTCAGAGTGAACGTCAACGGTAAGGAAGAAGTAATCGAGATGGTCGAGGAAAGAAAGCAGCTGCAGGCTGCAGAGTCTCAGGTCTCTGCTGCCCCCGTAAAAGCAGCCGGAGGAGAGGTAAAGGCAGAGATGTCCGGAACGGTTGTGAGGATTCTGGTTAAAAACGGTGATGAGGTTAAGAAGGGTCAGCCCCTGCTGATCCTCGAGGCAATGAAGATGGAAAACGAAATAGTCTCTCCATTTGACGGTACTGTGGCTGGTGTCGAGGTAAACGAGGGGGCGAAGGTTCAGGCGGGAGATGTTCTTGTAAGGATTGACACCGGTAGCTCTTCAGGGCAGGGTGTATCGCCCGGCGGAAGTGAAAAGCTGGATGGAAATTTGGTGAAGGCCGAGATGTCCGGCACAATTGTCAGAATTCTGAGAAACGAGGGTCAGGAAGTCAGGAAAGGTGAACCAGTACTGGTTCTCGAGGCAATGAAGATGGAAAACGAGATTGTGTCGCCCTCTGATGGCAGACTTTCGAAAATACTCGTTAAGGAAGGCGACAGGGTTCAGGCCGGTTCCGAGCTTTTTGTCGTATCCTGAGGAGGTGTATCCATGAATAAGAGAGAATGGGAAGAAAAATACGTGAAACCTCTCCTCGAAAAAGCTCCTGAAAGGAAAAATGTATTCAGAACAGCAAGTGGTTTTGAGGTTGACAGGGTTTACACGCCCGAAGATGTCAGTATCGATTATGAAAGCAGGCTCGGCTATCCCGGAGCTTACCCGTTCACGAGGGGCATTTACCCCACAATGTATCGTGGAAGAGTATGGACAATGAGGCAGTATGCCGGGTTTGGAACGGCAGAGGAGACGAACAAGAGGTACAAGTACCTGCTTGAACAGGGTCAGACCGGACTGAGTGTTGCCTTTGATCTGCCCACCCAGATAGGCTACGACAGCGACAGTCCGATGGCCCTCGGAGAGGTCGGGAAGGTTGGTGTTGCCATCGATACAATAGAGGACATGCAGATTCTGTTTAATGGGATTCCACTCGACAAGGTCTCAACATCCATGACGATC
The DNA here is from genome assembly GCF_000789255.1 of Geoglobus acetivorans. NCBI lineage: Archaea > Methanobacteriati > Methanobacteriota > Archaeoglobi > Archaeoglobales > Archaeoglobaceae > Geoglobus > Geoglobus acetivorans. The sequence goes on along the minus strand of NZ_CP009552.1, from coordinate 641,959 downwards.
AATTCCACTGCAGCACAGCTCCTGAGCATGTACATAAGCGTTGCCGAGTCGCAGGGTGTCGACAGGAAGGTTCTGAGGGGTACTGTTCAGAACGATATGCTGAAGGAATACATTGCGAGAGGGACATATATCTTCCCGCCAGAGCCGAGCCTGAGGCTTGCAACTGACATCATAATGTTCTGCGCAAAAGAGGTGCCGAAATGGAATTCAATCAGCATTTCAGGTTACCACATGGAAGAGGCCGGAGCCACGCCAGTGCAGGAAGTCGCATTCACTCTTGCAGATGGAATAGAGTATGTGCAGAGGGTAATAGACAGAGGTATGGATGTGGATACCTTCGCTCCGAGATTGAGCTTCTTCTTTGCAGCGGGAAACAACCTGCTCGAAGAGGTTGCGAAGTTCAGGGCTGCGAGAAGGATCTGGGCAAGAATTATGAAGGAAAGATTTGGGGCGAAGAACCCGAGGTCAATGATGCTCAGGTTCCATGTCCAGACTGCAGGATGCACCTTAACGGCCCAGCAGCCTGAAAACAACATAATCAGGGTTACGTTACAGGCTCTTGCCGCCGTTCTCGGAGGAACGCAGAGTCTGCACACCAACAGCTATGATGAGGCGCTGAGCCTTCCGACCGAGAAAGCTGTGAGAATCGCACTCAGGACGCAGCAGATCATTGCAGAGGAGAGTGGGGTGGCAGATGTCGCAGATCCGCTTGGTGGGGCATACTATGTTGAGTGGCTCACCGAGAGGATCGAGGAAGAGGCGATGAAGTACATCGAGAAGATCGACGAGATGGGTGGAGTCATAAAGGGCATTGAGAGTGGATACATACAGAGGGAAATACAGAAGTCTGCCTATGAGAAGCAGAAGGCAATTGACGAGGGTGAGCTTACAGTCGTGGGAGTTAACAAGTACAGAATAGATGAGGAGCTGAACGTCGAAATTCTGAGGATAGACAGGGAAATGGTTCAGAAGCAGATAGACAGGCTGAAAAGGTTCAGAGAAACCAGAGACAGGAGCAAAATGGAGGAGGCACTCACCAAACTCAAGAAAGCAGCAGAGAATCCCGACGAAAACCTGATGCCGTACATTCTTGAGGCGGTGAAGGCCAGAGCCACCCTCGGAGAGATAACAGACGCTCTGAGGGAGGCGTTTGGGGAGTACAGAGCCCCGCAGATATTCTGAGGTGGTTTTCTGGAGGACATATATTTATTTTTTATTCCTCCAATCCTTGGAGCGTTCATAGGCTACCTGACAAACGTTGTAGCTGTAAAGCTGCTTTTTCATCCAAAAAAACCAATAAAGATTCTGGGATTCAAGATACAGGGCTTAATTCCCGCCAAAAGTGAGGAATTTGCCCACAGGATAATCGATGTTTTTGAGGAATACGTTGGCAGGGAAGAATTCAGGGAGCTTATCGAGGAGGCTATTGAAAAGACAATCAGAGAGTCAAGACTTTTCAGGATTCTGTCAAATTCGGCAGTTATTGCCATTCTGGAAAGATACGGGGTGGTTGACCGAATTTCAGACCAGATTGAGGACCTGCTGTCAAAAACACAGGTTATGGCGAGCAAGGTGATTGTGGAAAATATTGACTTCAGAAAATTCCTGGAGCGGAAAATTGCGGAGTTCAGTGAGGAGGAAGCCGAGTACGTGTTCAAAAAGCTGGCGAAAAACGAGATGAGGTTCATAGAGATTTCAGGAGCAATCCTGGGATTTTTAATCGGGCTCGTTCAGAGCATCTTTTTCATTATAGCCCATTAGTGTGTAATGGTGAGCATAAATGGGGAGCTTTTCAACGAACCTGAAATTCTCCCTCAACGCTTTTTCCATCTCATTTTCGTCAATCCTTTCCTCAACAGGTGGTCCGTAGTCCATTTCAATCTTTTTCCATTCTATAACGCAGACGACTTTAGCTTTTGAAGCCCACTCCAGGAATCCTCTCCAGTCATCCACCTCATGCAGGACATTGGAGAACAAAACGAAATCTACGGGGAAATCAAACTCAGGTAGCCTTTCAGAGAGTACAATACCCACGTTCTTAATCTTTAACCTCTCAAGCTCGCTCCTCAGCGCTTCGACCATCTCTATGTTTGCATCTATTGCATAAACTCTTTTGAAGTGCTTTGCAAGGGGGATGGTGAAATACCCCGGCCCGGCACCGTAGTCTACTGCGTTTTCCCTGCACCGCACTTTTCCTATAACCTCTTTCTCGAAGACATCTACGGGTAGAATTCTCCTTCTTTTCTCACTTTTGAGGGCTTCCGGCTTTCCGGAATATCTGTGAGGCATCAGCCGGATTATGTACGGTGTTCAATAAAAATGTTCTCGTGTTCGGCTGCTGAATGGGAAAGGGGGACAGATTTAAAAAATGAATTAATCAGGCCCGTTACCTGGCCTGCTCTATTATGGACTCATAATCTCTCTCCACTTCATCCAAAAACTGTTTCATGGTGTAACCGTTCTTGTAGGCGAGGAGCGTGGCACCTCCTGCTCCGACCCCTTCCTTGACAAATCCTTCGGCGTAGGCTCTGAGTCCGGGTTTCGAGGATTCGCCAAGTCCCGGATCACTCGCTATAACGTCCACAGCCGAAATTTCAGAAATGCTGGCTGTTGCATCCTCGGCAACGTACGCTGTTGTGGCAAGGTATATCTCACTGCTCCTGTCTATTCTCTTTATTATCTGCGAGGCTGCGGCCATCTGTGTGCCTCCTGCAAGAACAACCGGTTTTTTCGAGCCTGTGGAAATGCCTGCAACCGCAAGCAGAACGGGGTCGCCGACCTCTGCAAGAATTTCAATCGGGTCATCGGTCTTAACCCTGCTCACGGCTTTTTCGATAACCTCTCTTTTTATGTTTACTGGATTCCGGGGCATGCTTGATGAAACAGCGGGATTCAGTCCAAGTGCCTTCAGAACTGCTCCCGCCGTTGTTGTTCCGGCAGGGATGCTTTCACCCACCATCAGCACGTCAAAGGCCTTTGAAATTTCTTTCCCTATGATCCGGGCATACTCAAAAGCCTCCATTGCCGAATCCATGCTGAAGGCACTTTGCTCTGCAATGTTGTTTCCCACAGGTGCGTTAATGCTGTAGTACGGTATCTTCGGTTTCACCATAAGTCCCGCATCGACCACAAACAGCGGGATTTTGAGCAGCCTCAGGGCAGTGTATGTGATAAGTGCCGGGGTTGGTTTTCCGTCTGGAGTTGCAGGCGGAAACGGAATGCTCTTGCACTGTCCGTAATGCAGGAGTTCTGCATCAGCTGGTGGGGTGAACTTAATCAGGTCTGGATTTTCCCCTGCTGCAGTGATTCCAGGAATTTCCGCAGTTTTTGTATTGCCGATGCACAGAACGAAACCCACGTTTCCATTCAGCACATCTGAAAAGTCCTTTCCCTTAACAACCCTGTAGCTCATGGATTCTGGAAGGATTACAGGCATTATAACTGTTTTTTTTGTATTACATATGTAATACAGAATTGCATCAGAGTCGTGAAAGGGTTAAATAGTATCCCGCCAACAATTCCCTGAATGGAAGGCTGGCTCATTGATGCAGATTATGTTACCGAGGTAGGAAAAGCAGTGGTAAGGCTGTGGTGCAGGGACGAGGAAGGAGTTTTCGTAGTGTATGACAGAAATTTCACCCCCTACTTTTACGTCATTCCTTACCAAGACTTCGATCCGATGGATGTAAAGGTTGAATCCAAGGGAAAGGTCGTATCCCCTCTGAAGGTGGAAAAAGCCAGGAAAAAGATTTTTGGCAAGGAAACTGAAGTTTATGTGGTTTATGCACGCCACCCCCAGGATGTCCCAAAGCTGAGGGAGGTTTTCAGAGACTACGGGGATGTGAGGGAGGCGGACATACCCTTTGCATACAGGTATCTGATTGACAGGGATCTTGCATGCATGGATGGTGTGAGGGTTGAGGGTGATGTCAGACAGGAAAAGGGACTGAGGGTTGTTGATGCAGAGACCGTCGAGAGAGTGAGAAAGAAGACGTTTCCCAGTTTGAGAGTTCTCGCATTTGACTGTGAGATGCTGACCGAGTTCGGGATGGCTGATGCAGAGAAGGACCCGATAATAATCATCGGAGTCAAGATGGGTGATTATGAGGAAATCATACACGGTGAGGAGAGGGAGATAATAGCCAGATTTGTAAAGGTGATAAGGGAGCTGGATCCCGACATCATCGTTGGTTACAACCAGGATGGTTTTGACTGGCCGTATTTAAAAAAGAGAGCCGAAAAGCTCTCCGTTAAGCTTTCAGTTGGCAGAGACGGTAGTGAGCTGACTTTCAGGGGTGGTAGGCCGAAAATCACTGGACGGCTGAATGTTGACCTCTATGACCTGGCGATGAGACTGGACGTCAAGGTCAAAAAGCTTGAAAATGTGGCCGAATTTCTGGGCAGGAAGGTGGAAATTGCGGACATAGAGGCGAAGGACATCTACCGGAAGTGGACCTCTGGAGATAAGGAGAGCGTTTTCAGATACTCGAGACAGGACATACTCAACACGTATTTTATAGCCGAAGAACTCCTTCCGATGCACTACGAGCTTTCCAGGATGGTCAGACTCCCTGTGGACGACATCACAAGGATCGGCAGGGGAAAGCAGGTTGACTGGTTGCTTCTGAGTGAAGCGTACAGACTGAACGAACTCGCACCAAATCCCAGGGAAATGGATGAGGGTTACGAGGGAGCATTTGTCCTCGAACCGGTCAGAGGTCTGCATGAGAACGTTTACTGTCTGGATTTCGCTTCGATGTACCCCTCCATAATGATTGCCTACAACATCTCTCCAGATACATACGTTTCGGGAGCATGTGATGACTGTTTTGTTGCGCCCGAGGTTAACCACAGGTTCAGAAAACAACCAGATGGCTTTTTCAAGAGAATTCTTCAGGACCTGATCAGACGGAGGCGTGAAGTGAAAGCCATGATGGGCGAAACAGACAGGGACAGCATCGACTACAGGCTTCTCGACATAAAGCAGCAGACGCTCAAAATTCTCACGAACTCATTTTACGGATACACAGGATGGAGCGGGGCAAGGTGGTACTGCAGAGCATGTGCTGAGGCGACAACAGCATGGGGGAGACATTTCATAAAGAAATCTGCAGAGATTGCCAGAAGCATGGGGTTTGAGGTGCTTTATGGCGATACGGACTCGCTTTTTGTAAAGAAGAACGACGGACTTGCAGACAGCAAGGAAGTGGAGGAGCTGATAAAGCGCATCTCGAAAGAAATACCAATCACTATTGAGGTCGATGAAATCTACCGAACAATATTTTTCGTTGAAAAAAAGAGGTACGCCGGACTTACATCGGACGGAAGACTTGTTGTCAAGGGTCTTGAAGTCAGGAGAGGAGACTGGTGTGAGCTTGCGAAGGAAACCCAGAGGAGTGTTATAGAGATAATCCTGAAAGAAATGAATCCGGAAAAGGCTCTCAAATATGTTAGAGAGGTGATAGGCAGAATAAAGTCCGGTGAGTACCCCCTTGAAAAGTACATCATTTACAAGGGGCTGACAAGAAAACCCTCCAGATATGAGAGTGTTCAGGCACACGTTAAGGCTGCCAAGAGAGGAATGGAGCTTGGGTATCATTACCCTGTAGGCACAAAGGTGGGATTCGTGGTTGTTGAGGGTTCCGGCAACATCGGAGACAGAGCCTATCCACTCGAACTGATTGAAAGCTTTGATGGAGAGCTTGTTGAGCTGAAAACCAAACTCGGCAACGAGAAGAAGAGGATTGACAGGGAGTACTACATAAACAATCAGATTATCCCGAGTGTTTTGAGGATACTTGAGAGGTTCGGGTACAACGAGCTGACCATAAAGGGAAATACACAAAAAACCCTTGACTCATTCTTTGGCTGATATGCTTGCAACCGAAAGGATTGGGGATGTGGAGCGGATTGAAGTTGGGGCAGAGGTTGGAGGCAGAGTGGTGTTCACAACGTCATTCTACGCTTATTCAGACCTCGTTTTCGATTCAGGATGTTCAAATGTGAGGGACGAAATAAGAGAATATTTCGGGAAGAGAGCCTGTGATTCGGTTTATCTCACCCACCACCACGAAGACCACTCTGGAAATGCGGGACTGTTTGATGTGATCTATTCAGGAAAGGCCACGGCTGAAATTCTTTCATCAGGATTTGAGATACCTGACTACCGGAAGCTGGTATGGGGAGAGGTTGAACAGATTCCCGCCGAGAGGTTCAGGGAACCTGAAATAGAGTTCGTTTACACTCCTGGACATTCCCGGGATCATGTTGTTTACATTCTGGATGGTTATGCCTTCATCGGGGATCTGATTGCAGCAAAGAGGGTATCCGTGGCTCTGAGGTATGAGAGATATGTTCAGATCATCGAATCCCTGGAGAGGTTGCTCAATCATGATTTCGAGATTGCGTTTGGAGGGCATGGAATATACCGCAGAGAAGAGGTCGAGGAGTACCTGAATTACCTCAAGTGGTTGAGACAGAGGTGTTTGGAGCTTTATGAAAGAGGAAAGTCATATATGGAGATCTACGCAGAGGTTTTCGGTAAGGCAGGCGAGAAGGCAATGATGTTTGAAAGGTTTAGCGGAGGGGAGTGGTCCAGGGAGAATCTCGTGAGGTCGCTGCTCGGCGTTGATTGATCACTGTTTTTTACCCTTCTTTCTGTAAGCAAGTCTGTATTTGTAGATGATTCCCTGCTTTACGATGAAGTACACGCCGGTCTCCCTATCATGCAGAACTCTCTCTCCAGTATCTATGGCAATATCAACAAGGTCCTGAAGACTCTCAACCTGAATTTCAGTAAAGTCGCCTTCCGGAAGCTTGGCGTTGCTTATCCACTTCCCGTACTTTCTGTGGAGCTTTTCGGGTGTGGGTGCCGAGGTTGCGTACATGTATATCGAGGCAATCATTGCAAGAAGTGGAGCGACCACAAGTCCGGCGCTGGCAGCGATCTCTTTCTGTGTGGGCGGCACAGAGACGGTCTTTGTGACCTTTTTCTCTATCTGTTTTTCGGATTTCTGTGAGGAGACAGAATAGTAGCTGTCCCCGGGAGAGATAGTTAGCGGTGCTGACAAACTGTACTTGCCGTAATCGCCGGATATTTCAACCTCAGCAGTGAGCCGGATCTCCTTGCTGCCCCCTCTGAAGTCCAGATAGCTCTCTATTTCTGAAATCTTCTTTCTGAGGTCAGGGATGTTAAGCGATGTATGAACGGTGGCCCAGTTTGAAGACGATGTGTTGCCTGAGCTGACGGTCTCTGTCTTCTCCCAGAGAACCTGGTTTGAGTTTTTGGAGAGGTATTCCAGCCGGATGACGTAGTCAGCGGTGAAATTTCCCGGATACGAGATCGTGAGCCAGATATCGAGGACAGGGCTTACGGAGTAGAAGTACACGCTCCTGTTCTCAAGCCTGCTTCCTCTTTCCCACAGCGGGTTATCGCTCATAACGATTGCGGAGTGGGTGAATCCCACTGTGACCACTCCAGCCTTTTCCGTGGTTTTTATCTGCTTCACCTCTGGCCTGAGGTTCCCGTAGGCATAATATCCGGCTGCCAGAGTTACGAGCAAAAAAATCAGCGAAACAGCAAGCCATATCTTCTTCTTTTCCATGCATTTCTCCTCCTCTCGATACACAGTGGAATCGAAATCAGCGTGCAGAATGCTGTATAGATGCCAAGCACGATGAGTGGATTCAATCCGAGCCTTTCGATATAGAATGGAGGAATTATATAAATCATGCTGTATGGGTCAAAATTCTCCGCAACAAACCAGCTTCCGTTGACAAACTCTGCCTTCTGCACCGGCAGGTTGGTGTTGGCAGATATCCAGAACAGTGCTGAGAAAAGGGCTGTGTATGCTGAGGTGACAAACAAAAGCCTGTGCCATCTGAAAACACCCCTCCTCCTCTCTGAGAGTCTTTTTTTCCTCACCTCTTCTCTCTCGCTTACCGTGGGGTTCGCGAGTATCCTGAGTTCCTGTGCCATTATGATGGCAGACGGTATCAGTATGAGTCCAAAGTACGTGATCTCCCTTTTCTCGTGCAGGTATCCGAGCATCGGAATGAGAATTCCGGGGCTGCCGACAATATCGTCTTCGTGAACGGTGAAGGGGTCTGGCTCCTCCACAGCATCCCCCTTCGTTCTGAAAACAAGGCTTCCATCGTCTTCTTTCGTTATGTTTATTATCCTGTGGGTTATGAGAACGTTCTCCCTCCCATCAGGGCTTCTGAATGTGATTATATCCCCTACGGACAGCTCTTCAGGGTTTTTTTCAAAAACCAGGACTATGTCTCCGGGATATATCACTGGAACCATGCTCCCGCTCAGCACTATAAGTGCTGCAGGTTTGAAAGTCAGAAAGGCGAGAAGAAAAACCGCGGATAATGTGGTGGATACAACTGCAATCACCCTTGACAATCAATCACCTCTCTCGAATTCAACTTTCAGCTCTGAACCGTCCGAAAACTTCAGCCTGACCGTGTGCTTTTCATCATGCTTATCCTCATGCTCTTTATCCTTTCCGTGCATGCCATGCTTCTCTGAGCAGCGTTCACCAAACTTGAGGGCAAGGTAAATGTAGTCCTCATCACTGAAAAAGGGCGGAACTGTGATGCTCAGGCTGTGTTTCTCATTACTGCTGTCGTAAATCTCACCACCCGATCCGTTGAGCGCAATCAGCTTTTGAAGGCTCTCACCTTCAATTTCCACAAGGGTGACGCTTGCATCTCCTGTATTTTTCAGCCTCACGCAGAAATATTCACTGCAGTGGTTAAAGGGGCAGTCGCTCAGCTTTTCGACCTCAACGTGTGATGATTGAGGAGCATAGACCTGCAGTGTAATCGTAACTTTTTCAGTGTCATAAAAATAACTTGACGTGAAGCCTGTGTATGCGAGGAAAACGAGAGCCATTCCCGAGATCGCAAGCATGAGGATGCCGGTCTTCATCTTCAACCCCCGATTGTGAACGTGAAGCTCAGGTTTATGCTGTCTCCCTGATACTCGTTGCCGGCATCCGGTATAAACCTTACCTTTATGTAGAATTCTCTACCATCGTCCGGATTGATTGTGTACTGGATGTTTACAGGGAACAGTGAGAGGTCGTGCAGGTCTATTCTGCCGTTACTGTTCACGTCCTCGATGTAGTTTTTCAGATTTCTCCACACAGGACTTCCGCTTTCACCCAAGGACATATCTGTGATCTCAATGGCAGAAAGGAAACCCTCCGGGCTGCTATCCGAGTTTGGGTCGGTGAAGCCGTAGTAGCTCAGCGAGATGCTGAGAAAGCTTGACTTACCAGTTCCACAGTTTTTCAGCGTTAGAAAACCCTCGGCGTAATCTCCCGGCCTGAAGTTTGATGCTCTCAGAAACGGTGGGGCTTGCTGAGCTGTGTTGCCATCCACAACGAAGCAGAGATCAGGATAGCCTGTGGCAGATGGTGCGAAGTAATGGGGGTTCAGGGCGTAAGTCTGGCTGAGAATTTGCAGCAAGATAGCCAGCAAGATCACAAAAAAAATTGAAAATTTCTTGATGGACTTCATGCTGATCTCTGCTGTGATCAATTGCTGCTCGGAAGTATTACCTCAACCCCTCCCGGCGAAAGGACCGTCTGGCTTGGATCCTGGGCCAATGCAACCTGCACTATCAGTTCGCAGACATCGCCCTGCCAGTCGTTCTGGGGCGTTCCTGTGTCAATAATCTCGAAATCCATCTGGATGAGACCGTACTCATTGCCGTCCGTAAGCGGTGTGTAATCTGATGGCAGTTTAATAACAGACAACGCCAAATCGTTCATTGTGCATTCTGAATCACCGTCTGCCATGCACAATCCGTTTAGCAAGTTGTACGTAGTCTCTCTGTTGGAGGAGAGCCCATAGTTTAGTTTTGTGAGTTTAATCTCTTTCAACCAATCTCCTATACCACTTTGGTTGGTATCTGATTCTGGGCCGATGGTGTGTTTTGATGAGTCATATGTAAAGTCATATGGATACGTCGGGCTGACGAATACATCGCCGTCGTCGTCCTCGTAACATTTGAACTTGAAAGCCAGCTCTATGTGGTCTCCCCGTAGACTACCGTCGTTGTGAACCTTTATCTGTCCAGACCCCATCCAACTGCTCTGGCCCGGATTATCTTCATCAGTTCTTGGATACGAGTTGAGAACAAGCCACTGCTGGTTTGCATCGGTTGTATGGTCTGTCAGGTATATGTCCAACGTTCCAGCCTGAACATAATTTCCACTGCTCGTCTCAGTGTCCTGATAGATTGCCCATGTACCGTAGCCAGCTCCTGCGAGCACAAGGCTGATGAGGATGAGAGCCGCTGCAACGCTTCGCATCGCTGGTCACCCATTGAAAAATTAAATGACTAATTGTTTAGGATGGTAAAATTCCGTCTTGCATTAGCTTGAACTCGACATTGACAGTCACCGTGTCTCCCTGGATCTCGTTTCCGACTGTTGTCGGGATATTCACATCGATCTTTATGTGCATAGAATTTCCTCCGGTAAGGTCTCCAAGTAAGATGTACTGGTTGGCAATCTCTGAGAGCGAAACACAACCATCACTATTGGTGTCGTAGGTACTCAGATCAAAGGAAGTTCCGTCCAAAGTAACTGCAACACAGAGGTTATCGTCCAAAACGGCATCATCTGGGCTTCCCTCCGCCTCGGTATTATCACCAGTGCTTTCGGTATATGTAACTTTCATATATAGGTCGCCATCAATGCTTCCAAAGTTCTTGGCATAGAAGTCAAGCCAATCACTCCAGCCTGGATAGACATTCGTGACAGTGTAACTGGGTATGTTTGGATCGTCGTACCATGTATTTGCACCATCTCCAAGTTTGAGTTCCAAAGTCCCAGCCGTAATTTGGTTCCCACTGCTCGTCTCCGTATCACTGAAGTACGCAAACGTTCCCGCTCCAATCACCAGCCCTACCAGGGCCACCATCAACACACCCACTATCCATCTCATTTTCTGCACCTCATACTCCAATGATTTTTGATGAGATATAAATGTTCAAGATTTATTGACATGTGTATCTGTAACATGTTTCACTTCTGTGCAACAAGCATATAAATAATTGTCATGATGATTAGGAATCAATAAAAATAAAATTTTTATTTAAAATTTATAATTTTTTGAGTTTATGCTGATCAGTTCGATAACCCTTGAAAGGTGGGTGTAAAGCTCCTCTCCCCTCTCCGTCATCTCAAAAGACCCGTTGTTCCTCCGGATCATCCCGTTTTCGATAAGAAGGGAAATGTATTTTTCGCAGTTCCTCCAGTCGATGCAGGCTTTATACATTATCTGCGTTTTTTTGGTAGTTCCGCTGTTTATTGCAGAGAGAATGTCGTGTATGATTTCGAAACTGCTTCTGCGCACTTTCATAATAACCCTCATATTGTATTTGTTTTATTCTGTAGTAATTATATATTCATCAGTTTAACACTGTTTGGTTTATCTGCAATAAATTCTGAATATAGCTCTTTATCTCAATAATAAAAAAATTACTGATGGTATGGTTATAATCTAAATAATTATAATGGACCGGAACAGTGCCTGGAACTGGAAGTGTACTGAACGGTGAATGTCTGTGCATTACTGCGTTCGTCGAAACTTTTTTATTGCACCCTGACACACTTACCTCGGAGTCCGATGTATGGGGTGATGGTATGGGTGACGTTCTGGCCGTAACAACCGAAACAATACCTGGTTATAGGATTGTTGAGGTAAAAGGAATAGCACGTGGCGGGGTGGTGAGGGCCACGCACATTGGGAGGGACATAATGGCTCTCCTGAGAAACATCAGGGGTGGAGAGATAGACGAGTACACCCGGATGATGGCAGAGGCAAGAGAGGAAGCTCTGAAACGGATGTTTCTCCATGCAAAGGAGCTTGGAGCCAACGCTGTCGTCAACATCAGGTTTGCAACCTCAAACGTTCGCTCGAACGTTGCGGAAGTCTATGCCTACGGCACTGCAGTTGTTGCTGAACCCGAGCAGTGAATGGTTACGGCATGAAGTTCCAGTGCTGCTGAGGAGTGATAACGCCCGTGTTCCGGCAAAACGAGAAAAACGCAGTCAAAAAACTTCGCAAGGATTTGCGATCAGGTTTCTACTCTTTTCTGGTGCTGTCAATCCTTGAAAACGAGGGGGACCTCCATGGCTACGCAATAAGAAAGAATCTTGAAACGCTCAGCGACGGAAAGCTGGTTCCGAGTGAGGGAACGCTTTACGACCTCCTGAAGAGCCTCAGGAAGTACGGGCTCGTGGAAGACTTCCAGGCTGAGGTTGGGGGAAGATTCAGGAGGTATTACAGGATCACGGAGCTTGGCAGTAAAGTTCTGGCCGAGCTGAAAGATGAGGTGCACGTGCTTACTGAGACGCTCAATAAAGTGCTATGAGGACGCAACTCTTTTTTTGTGGTGAAGATGGTGAGAGAAAAGTTTATCTTGAGTTTGATTCCCGGTTTTCCGGATGAAAATTGCTGTTGGAACGAAGAATCCTGCCAAAATAGAAGGTGTCAAAAGGGCTTTTGAGAAATTCTTTCACGATGTCCAGGTTGTTCCCAGGGAGGGTATATCGGGTGTTAGCGATCAGCCATTCGGTGCTGAGACAATAGAGGGGGCTGTGAACAGGGCAAGGAACGCGTACAGTGAGGATCTGGACTTCTCTGTGGGAATTGAGGCGGGACTCTTCGAGCTGCCGTTCACGCTCACGGGCTACATCGATTTTCAGGTCGCATGCGTGTTTGATGGCGAACATTACACCATAGGTTTCGGGCCGGGTTTTGAGTACCCACCTCTGGTTGTGAGGGAAGTGCTTAACGGGAAGGAGGTAGGGGATGTCATGGAGGTCCTTACAGGGATTGAAAATCTCGGGAAAAAACAGGGTGCAATAGGCTTTTTGACAAAGAATGCCATAACCAGGAGCATGCTCAGCGAGATTGCAGTAACAATGGCCCTGATACCCTGGCTTAACAGGGAGATGTACCGGCAATGAGCCGTTTGATCACATCATTCGACCCCTGGAAATCAAGAATCTGCACCTGTCCTGCGAAGTACTCCCTCAACCCCTACACCGGCTGTGACCATCGGTGTCTTTACTGCTATTCCACATACATTCCGAATTTTTTCAGCGCCCGACCAAAGAAGCTCCTGCTGACGAGGCTTGAAAGGGAACTGAAGAATCTGCCTGAAAATGCGCTCATCTCCATGTCGAACAGTTCCGACCCGTATCCGCCGATGGAGAGAGATATGGGGCTGACGAGAAACGTGCTGAGGCAGATATCGGAGAAAAACTTGAGGTTGCTGGTTATAACCAAGAGCGACATTGTGGCGAGAGATGCTGACATCCTGAAAAACATGAGGGCCGCAGTTTCGATAACGGTAACAACACTCGATGAGGATGTTGCAGGGAAAATGGAGCCAAACGCTCCTGAGCCGGAGAGAAGAATCAGAGCGCTGAAAAGGCTGAAGAAAGCAGGAATTTCTGTAATTCTGAGACTCGATCCGGTAATGCCAAAGATCAACGACGAGAATTTTGAGGAGGTTCTCGAGAGGGCCAGCTTTGTGGACCACGTTGTCTCATCCACCCTGAAGCTCCGGGGAGACTCGTATTCTCGGATTGTAAAGGAATTTCCGGAACTTAAAGAGCACTACAGGAGGCTGTACTTCAGGGAGGGTGAGAGGTTGGGCGGGAGCTGGTATCTGGGAAGAGACCTCAGGGTGAAGCTTTTATCAGGAGTTGCTGAAAAGTGTGAGGAGCTTGGTATAAGCTATGCGTTCTGCAGGGAGGGAATACCGTTCAAAGCCGGAAGCTGCGATGGGTCACATCTGATAGCATGAGATCTATCTGTTCCGTTCTGCATTTTCTCTTTCAGAGCATCTTCGTTATTATTGCTACAAGAACAGCAGCGTACGAGACAGCGTTAAGAATTGCTGAGAGGAGAACACTTTTCACTGCGCTCTTCCCCATTCCAACTCTGTAAATGACTCCCTCAATCAGCGTGGATAGGGCGTAGGCGGAGAGGAACCAGATTTCTATTGCAGATTTGTACGGACCGGGAACAACCAGTCCTGCAGCTGAACTTATGATGTTGGCTATTGCAACGACCAGAATGCCTCTGCCAGCCTGAATTTCCAGTCCAAGCCTTTCCCTGAGAGCAAGAAATGCTAACACCTCGAGGAGAATGATGATGGGTATGTATGGGATGAACACGAATGTGAGCGGGAAAATAACGTCAGCCCTTGCAATATGGATGAGGAGTAGCAGGACTATCGGGAGTAGGTGTTTTTTCATGTTGTGTATTGATGTCTGACTAATTTAAAATTTTTCACATAATAGAAAAGCTGTGGTTTTAAGCATGGAAAGATGTTGCGAGAGTTGCTAAAGATAAAAGATCCCACGAGCCCGTCTGCCTCTCTTCAAAGCTGTGTGGGGAGTTTTGTGGGCTTGTATAATCTGGGGGTGTTAATTTGACAGTCCCCCTCTTTAGTCGACCAAGTATATTTTTATTTCGGAATTAAAATTTTTAATCTGCCTCTAAAAAGTTTAGCTGGTGACTAAACAGTTTAGTTTGTAACTAAAATTTTTAGAATAGAAATTAATAAATATATGATACTCTCACTTGATTTTGAGGTTGATGAAATGAAAAGGGCACTGGCGGTGCTGCTGGTTTTAGTGATGCTTGGAAGCGTAATAACACCAGCAATGGCAAATACAGAAGTCACGAGAACACATGTCAAACTGATCCTCCGAGAGAAGTCAAGGACATCAACAGTTGTTGAAGTGAACAATGTGTTAATAAGTCTGAAAAGCAACAAAAACTTAACAAAAGCCAATTTAGAAATTAAGGATCTCAAAACTGGCAAGACATACATATTCGAATACAGGGTGAGTGAAAACAATGGTAAATACACTATCGAAGTGTACAGCAAAGGGAGACTCGTCAACAAGTACGAGTCCAAGTATAACCCACTGGATTCAAACGTTACGAAGAAGCTGCTGTCTGAAAATAGCAAACGCGTTGCGAACATCAGGATACTCTCCTATTCCTACTGGTGGGACGGTGTGAAGTTCGTAAAATGGTACGGTGTCAAGTATCCTCATCCAGACTATGCATACTATCGGATAGAACCTTGGGACGACAGCTACATTACTGGAAACAAGCTGGTACATTACCACATCTCGGATTACAACTCACAGAAAATAGCAGGATTGCCGCCAGTAGTAGCAGGAGCGGTTATTGGAGGAATTGTTGGAGAAGTGCTTGGAGGCGGAGTTGGTGGTGTAGTCGGAGGAATAGTGGGGGGAGTATTAGCACTTTGGTTTGGAGCAGATTTGTCAAACATGCTCCTTGATGAGCACGGAAGTATATGGTTCTGGTTCTCAAAAAGCTTTAGCTGGGTAACAGTACCAGTAGCGCCTTATGTCGCATGGGTGCCAAATTATTTCAGAGTGGCATCCTATACATTATGGGATGCACTCGGAATTGGAAACCCTTAAATTCTTAATTTTTTTATAAATTGGGGATAAAAAATGAGTAGATTCAGCAGATTTGATGCTGCTGGAATGTTATTTGGACTGCTGCTGTACTACATCTGGATTTTCATGATTCTCCTAATCCAAAGTTTCTTTTTTGCAAAAAAATATGCCATCCACGGAACCTCAGTCCTCAAGATACCACCCAACGACGTTTTCGTGTGGTTGTCTGACGGGTTGTTGGTGTTCTATCTTGTGCTGGGACACTACATTTTTACAAATAAGGCGTCAGACGTTAAAGTTTTGAGGAGTTTGCTTCTGGGTTTTGGCGTATGGCTGAGCGTTCTGGTAATCCTAAGTCTGTTCGGATTCAGCATGTCGGTCATTCTGCAACAGTCGTTTGAACTTGGACAACCAAATAGTACCTTTGCAACTGTTTTAATGGGATATCTGGTTACGCTTGCAATCTGCCTAATCAAACGTTTGTAATTAACTTTTTAGATAATAAATAGTTTGATGTTCAATGCCTTCTGAGGTGACGCGGTGAAAAGAGCCGTAGCGGTGTTGCTGGTTTTGGTGATGGTGGGTAGCGTAGTGAGTCCGGTGACGGCTGCAGCACCTATGACAACCGGAAGACTATCAAAGGATCTGCATGTTGTTGCAGAGAAATCTTTAAAATCTACAAAAGCAAGGCCAATATATCACATGCACTCAAAATCAAATCGACTATGGAAACCAGTAAACGAATCTTATGCAATATCAAAAGCAGTTGCCTATGCACTAAATGAAGTAGATAAGGTCACCAAACTCGACAAAACCAAAAGGCAAATGGTCCTAAAGGCGATAGAAGATTACTTAAAAGCACAAAAGCTAGACAATACAATTTTGGCTGAGGTTGAGTGGAACGACTCGAAAGGTTCAGAATCTATTGCTATTATAGATCTGAACACAGGTAACGTTGTCTTTGATTCACACATGTGGTTCTATGCTGCCACTTTTGTTGAGAAGAGTCAGAATAGCATTTCCTCGTTAGCCGTTCACTGGTCTGATTACAAAAATTTCCATAGGGTTTTTGACATATACAATGTTTTTGGGATCAAGATTGCCACGTGGACATTTGACACGACAATCATCACAGAGATTTCACCATCGAGTTCGATAGACCTGAGCGGGACTGGCTACGTTGACTCATCGGTTTACTTCGATATTCAGACAGAAGGCATCACACTGAATCAGCCGGCAATCTTGTTCGGTGATGGAGCAACGAGTGGTACTGTATTCCACATTGGCGATGATGTAACTCCAAATACAGGCGCAGTTGATGTAGACTACAAGATAAACTATGTGGCGTTAGCTGGCGTTGAGTTTCACACAATTGAGCTATCTGACAGCTATACTGCCCATCTGGAGTTCAGCAGAGGATAAATTATGCGGAAGACAACAATCATCTACTCCATAATTTTTTTGAACACTGTATTTTTCTTCTACGCCGTTTTTGAGAGTTTCGTTTACTCCTCCGTAGTTCTCTCGGAAATTTTGCTGATTGTGCTGTACATGCTGAGTAAAGATAAAATCTGCCTGAAGCTGTTCGCTATTCCCATATTTGTGTCCGGGATGCTGGCTGTGGTATCTCCCTTCAACATTAATGGTTTTTTCACGTTCGTGTGGAACTTTCTCTACCTTGCTCAGCTGCTCCTCGCTTTCACACTCCCTCCAGTTTGCGGTGCAAGATGTCTGAAAAGCCTTGAGGAGAGGCAACTTGAAAGCCGTTCCAAAGAGTTTTGACGAGGGTGATGATAGTGCCAAAACTCCTGAGCTGTGCAGGTGGTGCAGCAATCACAATCGGACATAACTCGAGGACATTCCTGCAGGAATGATTTTATCGGGGTTTTTGAGCAAAAGGAGGTCAATTGTGAATGGAAGGATTCACCGAAGTGCTGCCGTTTCTGCTATGCTAAAAAGTGGGGATGGACAATAATTCCGGTGCCTCCATACATTCAGTACCTTCTCGATGTATTTCAGAATCGCAGCATACACTCTATGGGATGCCAGGAGAATTGAAAGGATAGTAACGTCAGCATTAAATGTAATGAGGGAATAATCTTTAAATTATTGAAAAATAGATTTCTGTTAAAAAAAGAGGAGAAAAATCACTTGCTGTAGTCGTAGAAGCCCCTTCCCGTCTTCCTTCCGAGCAATCCCGCCTGAACCATCTGCTTGAGCAGGGGGCAGGGGCGGTATTTGTCTCCGAGCTCTCTGTGCAGGGTTTCGATTGCAGCAAGGCAGATGTCTAAGCCAATCAGGTCGGCAAGCTCTAACGGCCCCATCGGAACGTTTGTGAAGAGTCTCATTCCCCTGTCTATCTCCTCCTTCGTCGCAACACCCTCGTAAAGCACCCAGATTCCCTCGTTTATCCAGGGCATCAGGATTCTGTTGGAGATGAAGCCCGGAGAGTCCCTGCAGACAACTGGCTCTTTCCCAAGCTTCTTCGTGAACTCAACCGCAAACTCTAAGGTTTCGTCGCTCGTTAACAGCCCTCTGACGATCTCAACTCCCTTCATCACCGGGACGGGGTTCATGAAGTGGATGCCCACGAAGTTCTCCGGCTTCCTCGTAACTGATGCCATTTCTGTGATGCTGAGCGTGGAGGTATTCGAAGCGAAAATCGCATCCTCCCTCTTCACGATCTCGCTGAGCTGTCTGAACGTTTCCTTTTTCAAATCCATGTTCTCAATTATTGCCTCAATCACGACATCCACATCTGCGAGATCCTCAAGCTTCGTTGTGGGCTTTATTCTGCCCATTATCGTCTCAACATCCTCGTTCAGCCTGCCCTTTTCTGCAAACTTCTCAAGACTTTTTCTTATATTGGCAAGCCCCCTTTCGAGGAATCTGTCTTCTATGTCTCTCAGCACCACCTCATAACCTGCCATCGCACATACCTGGGCTATTCCTCCACCCATGGTTCCAGCGCCGAGTACTCCAACCCTTTTAACATCTTCAACGTTCATCCCATCACCTCATACCCTTATCTTTCCGGCAAGCCTTCTTGAGATGACTATCCTCTGAGCCTCACTCGTCCCCTCATAAATCGTTCCAACCCTCGCATCCCTGTAATATCTCTCAACATCATACTCCTTGCTGAACCCGTATCCTCCAAAGATCTGCACGGCCTCGTAGGTAACCTTTACTGCAACCTCACTCGCAAACAGCTTTGCTGCAGAGCTTAAGGCCGGATCAGCCTTACCGTTATCGACAAGCCATGCCGCCTTGAAGACAAGAAGCTTCGCCGCCTCTATGTCTTTATACATGTCGGCAAGCTTGAAGGCTATGGCCTGATGCTCTATCAGGGGTTTTCCAAAGCTCTTCCTTTCCTTCGCATACTCAAGTGCTCTTTCGTATGCCCCGATGGCCATGCCGAGGTGCAGAGCGCCGATCTTGATCCTGCTTTCATTGAAAAATGCCATCAGCTGGTAAAAACCATTGTTTTCCCTGCCTACGAGATTTTCTTCAGGCACTCTCACATTGCTGAGAGAAACTTCGGCAGTATCGTGGCAGTTCAGGCCCATTTTATCTATTTTTTTGGCAGAATATCCCTCTCTGTCCTGCTCTACAAGGAAGGCCGAGATGCCTCTGTGGGGTGGATCAACCTGAGCGGTTTTTGCGAGAACAACCGTGTAAATACCCTCACTTCCGTTGGTTATGAACTGCTTTGTGCCATTCAGCACCCATTCACTGCCGTCCTTAACGGCCCTTGTCCTCATTGCGGCCACGTCAGTACCACAATCCGGCTCGGTGATGGCTATTGCCGAGATACCCTCACCCTTGGGGACCTTCGCCATGAATTTTTCCTTCTGCTCCTCCGAGCCAAAATGAAGGAGCATTGGAACACCGAGAACCGCGAGGTCTATGGCAGAGCCGATGCTGCTGTCTGCCCTCGTGAACTCCATGCTGATTATCGCCTCAGCCAGGCAGTCCATTCCAGCGCCGTTGTACTCCTCAGGTATGCTTGCCCCGATGTAACCGAGTTTTGCGGCTTTCCTGTAAATTTTCATTGGATATTCCTTTTTCTCATCGTACTCTTTCCCGTATGGCATTATTTCCTTTTCAGCGAATTCTCTCACCGCCTGCTGGAGCATTTTGTGCTCTTCATCCAGCGTGAAATCCATACAATCACCTCAATACTTCCTGAAGACTATCGCATCACCCTGAGCCATTCCTGCACAAAGCGTAACCACACCGCATTCTTCATTTCTTCTCAGCATCTCGTGCATGAGTGTTACAACAAGCCTCGCTCCAGTTGCACCAATCGGATGACCGAGAGCAACAGCTCCACCATTGACGTTCACCCTGTCAAGGTCAATATTCAGCAGATATTTGGCAGAGATGAGTGTTACTGCCGCAAAGGCCTCGTTGATTTCCCACAGGCCAATCTCTTCTTTGGCAACACCGGCTTTTTCAAGGGCGATTTCCGCCGCATACGCCGGAACAGTTGCGATGTACTTTGGATCTCTCGAAGCCTGGCCGTGTGCAAGAACCTCAAGTTTTGGCTCTATGCCAAGCTCTTTCGCTTTCTCTTCGCTCATAAGAACAACAGCAGCTGCACCATCGCTTGTATTGGGTGCGTTGGCAGCGGTAATCTTGCCATCCGGCCTGAAAACGGGTTTCAGGCTCTTTATTTTTTCAAGAGTTGTATCTCTTCTCGGGTTCTCGTCAGTATCAACAACTTTATCGCCTTTTTTCTCCTTAATTGTGACGGGAATAATCTCGTCCTTGAATTTACCTTCATCAATTGCCTTTATCGCCTTTACGTGACTGTAATATGACCATTCATCCATTTCATCCCTGCTGACACCAAACTCATTTGCCACATCTTCAGTGTTCTCCGCCATGTGCTGGTTGTATATCGGATCCCATAAACCGTCGTGCACCATGAGATCAACAAGGGTATCGTTGAACATCCTGTAGCCCCATCTTGCCTTCATCAGTGCGTACGGGACATTGCTCATGCTCTCCATGCCACCTGCGACGACAATCTCAGCCTCGCCCATCTGGATCATGAGGTGCCCGAGAGCCACGGCCTTGAGCCCGGAGGTGCAGACCTTGTTGATCTGATAGGCCGGGATCGTATCTGGCAATCCTGCCCTGAGTGCAGCGTGCCTTGCCGTGTTCTGTCCGCATCCTGCTGTGACGACGTGACCCATAATGACCTCGTCAACATCCTCCGGCTTTATTCCGGCCCTTTCAATGGCCTCCCTTATCACTATGCTTCCAAGTTCAACGGCAGAAACGTCCTTCAGGCCTCCACCAAACCTCCCTATTGGAGTTCTGACACCACTGACGATAACAGTTCTTGTCATTTTATCACCAAAAATTAACGTAATTGTTAAGTTAATAATATTTTCCCTTTTGGCGATGATTAATTGAATGGATTGGTCTGCTGGGAGTAATAAAAAATAATGAGGTTTTTATAGGACATTGACCCTCGAAACCCTCATGCTTGGGGAAATGTTTGTGATCGAACTTGCGTATTACTATCCCGGTCCGTTCTGCTGCAAAATTCTTTCAGACCTGGGAGCGAGAGTGGTGAAGGTTGAACCACCATCCGGAGACCCCATGAGATACCGGCCCGAGATATTTGCGGGGATAAACGCGGGGAAGGAACTGCATAGAATTGACCTGAAAACAGAAGAAGGCAGAGATGAATTCTACCGTCTTGTTGAGAGTGCGGATGTTGTGGTTGAGGGCTTCAGGCCGGGGGTCGCAAAAAAACTGGGTGTTGACTACGAAACTCTGAGCAGGATCAATGAGGGGCTCATTTACTGTTCCATAACAGGCTTTGGCCAGAACTCAAAAATAACAAGGCCCGTTCACGATATCAATGTTCTCTCCATGGCCGGAATCTGTGAGGTGTCTGGGCTGTCGGAGGGTATTCCGAGGGATCCGAATGTCCAGTTCTCAGACTACACTTCATCTGTGATGGCTGCAATTTCAATTCTGTCAGCATACATCAGGAAGATGAGGACTGGGAGAGGTGCTTACATCGATGTTGACATGTATGGTTCGGCTCTGTTTTCAGTGCCTCTGCACGCTCTCAGGGCTGCGAATGGCAGGCCCCATCTCAGGGATTTTTACGCCAATCCCGGTTACAGAATTTACAGGGCGAGAGATTGCCACGTGTCAGTAGGAATTCTGGACGAGCCTGTGTTCTG